>NZ_JAACFW010000014.1:0-125826 GCF_029237245.1 Aeromonas sp. 5HA1 | reverse complement strand
TGAAGTAATTTGCCTGGCGGCCATAGCGCCGTGGAACCACCTGATCCCATGCCGAACTCAGAAGTGAAACGCGGTAGCGCCGATGGTAGTGTGGCATTCGCCATGCGAGAGTAGGACACTGCCAGGCTTCAATTAAGCAATCACAGCGATGTGGTTGGTCGTGTGACAGCGTAAGGTTGTTGCGGACAAGAGATTTAGATAACGCACGCAGTGCGGTCTTTACCGGTTAGTGTGCTGATATGGCTCAGTTGGTAGAGCGCATCCTTGGTAAGGATGAGGTCCCCAGTTCGACTCTGGGTATCAGCACCAGTTTTAAAGCTTTTGCCTGACGGCAATAGCGCTGTGGAACCACCTGATCCCATGCCGAACTCAGAAGTGAAACGCAGTAGCGCCGATGGTAGTGTGGCATTCGCCATGCGAGAGTAGGACACTGTCAGGCACCTATTTAGAAAAGGCCTCCCATTCGGGAGGCCTTTTTGCTTTGGAATTTTTCCTTTCGCGAGGTCATTTTTAGTAAAAAAGCTGGGACGCCAATACGTTGCCAGATAATCTTGTCTGATGTTGTCGGGAGCCATCGCCAAAGGAGTATGCATGGCCACGTTGAAGGAAATTGCGCAGGAGGCCGGGGTATCCCAGGCTACTGTATCGCGAGTGCTCAATGAAGACCCTACGCTGAGCGTCAAGGAAGATACCCGACAGAAGATATTCGAGATTGCCGAGCGTCTGGAGTACAAGACCAGCAGCGCCCGCAAAGGGGTTCACAAGAGCAAGCTGCATTTTCTGGTTGTCTATGCCTACCCGCAGAGTACCGAGGTCAATGATCCCTACTATCTCGCCATCCGATATGGCATCGAGACCCAGTGTGCCGGCCTCAATATCGAGCTGACCCATTTCTACAACGGTGGTGAAGGTCGTGAACTCTCCGCCGTTGACGGTATTCTGGTCGTCGGCCATTTGCCGCCAGAGCGTCTTGCCATGCTGTGCGGTCTCTCCACCCACCTGGTATTTGTGGATTGCCGCTCCCAGAAAGATTTCGATTCTGTGGATGTGGATCTGGCACTGATCAGCCAGCAGGTGGTCGATTACTTTATCGAACAAGCGCACCGGCGTATCGGTTATATCGGTGGTCAGAATGAGGCACCGGACCTGCGTGAACTGGCTTTTTTCGACTACGGCCAACGGTTGGGAGTCGTGCAGGAGAGGGACCTCTACTGCGGGGATTTCTCCAGCGCTTCTGGTTATCGGTTGGCAAAAGAGATGCTGGAGGGAGATTGGCCCAAGGCGTTGTTCGTTGCCTCCGACTCCATCGCGATCGGGGTATTGAGGGCCATTCACGAGAAGGGATTGGCCATCCCCCAGCAGATTGAGCTTATCAGCGTCAATGACATCCCCACCGCCAAGTTCACCTTCCCGCCCCTCTCCACTGTGCGGATCCACTCCGAGTTGATGGGCTCCCAGGGGATCAATCTGCTGGTCGAACGGCTGCGCGATCAGCGCTCTGTACCACTGCGAGTATTGGTGCCCAGCCGGCTAATCTTGCGTGGTACCACCCGGTAGTTTTAGTAAAACTTGCTTACCTTCGGCCGCCTGATCCCGATACGGGGCTGCCTGGCTCTTTATCCATGATTGGTCAGGTGTGCTGGTTGATGCCGCCCTTGGCGCGACCCTGAGCGGGGATATTCAGCTGGAGGTGCCGGGCGATCACTTTCTGGTCCGGTACCTGTCAGGACTGGGGTGATCCAGGCATGTTTAATTTCACTCTATCCACTGGTCGTTGCTCAACCTTGCGCCTCCTGGTTATCACGGTAAGCTGGAGGTTCGTCTCAACGGGAGGTGTCCGACACCTCCCGTTGTGTTTATTTCCCTCCCCGAGCCTGACTCCCGCCGTGGAGGCGGGATGCGCTTCTGATGGAGATTCCTTGTGCGTCTGGATCCCTTTACTTCTGTGTTGATTGCTGTGGTGGCCCTGGCCTCCTTCTTCCCCTGCGAGGGGCAGGTGGCCGTCTGGTTCGGTCTGCTGACCAAGCTGGCGGTGGCACTGCTGTTCTTCATGCACGGTGCCAAGCTGTCGCGCCAGAACCTGCTGGCGGGCCTCGGCCACTGGCGACTGCATCTGGTGGTGATGGCCAGCACTTTCGTGCTGTTCCCGCTGCTGGGGTTGCTGCTCACTCCGCTGGTGCCGCTCTGGCTGAGCCCGGCCATCTACCTCGGCTTCCTCTATCTGTGCGCTCTGCCCGCGACTGTACAGTCGGCCATCGCGTTTACCTCCATGGCGGGGGGCAATGTGTCGGCGGCGGTGTGCAGTGCCTCGGCCTCCAGTATCCTCGGCATCTTTCTCTCCCCCGTGCTAGTGGGATTGATGATCAATGTGCAGGGGGAGGGGATCGATACCTGGCACTCCATCCAGGCCATCATGGTGCAGCTGATGCTGCCGTTCGTGGTGGGCCACCTTTCCCGGCCGCTCATCGGCTGCTGGGTCGACAGCCATCGCCCGCTCATCGGCAAACTGGATCAGAGCTCCATTCTTCTGGTGGTCTATGTGGCCTTCAGTGAGGCCGTGGTGCAGGGGATATGGCATCAAGTAGGCTGGTACGATCTGGCCAGTATAGTGCTGTTGAGTTGCGTACTGCTGGCGCTGGTGCTGGGTTGGAACGTCTGGATCAGCCGCCGCCTCGGTTTCGACAAGGCGGACGAGATCACCATCGTCTTCTGCGGCTCCAAGAAGAGCCTGGCCAACGGGGTGCCCATGGCCAACGTCATGTTTCCGGCCGCCAGCGTCGGGGTCATGGTGCTGCCGCTGATGATCTTCCACCAGATCCAGCTGATGGTCTGCGCCGTGCTGGCGCGCCGCTATCATGAGCAGGAGACCAGCCCCCTTGTTCCAAGCCGGGAGGGGTGACGTCACCCGAGTTGAAAAGAGAGGGAGGCCAGCTGGCCTCCCTCTCTTGTTTCTCCGGCTTGTGTCACCCGCAACGTCAGTTCAGCGCTTACGCCAGACGGTCAGTTGCGCCACAGTATGTTGATACTTGCGGGCGGTCTCGCGGATGACGAAGGGGACATCTCGCGGTGGGCAGTATTCCTCGAACTCCTCCGCCAGCAGCCGTTGCAACGCCTGATAGGTGCTGAGGGCTTCGCCATTTTCACGGATGCCACCGAGCCAGTTGGCCTTTGGTGTGTACTCCGTCAGCCAGGTGTAAGGGCTGGTGAGCACCAGCAGGCCGCCGCTGCGCAGACGAGGGGCAATGTCCCGCAGGAAGCGGGCCGGTTCACGCAGTCGGTCGATCAGGTTGGCGGCGAGCACCAGATCGTAGTGGTCGTACTTGGGCTTGAGGTTGCAGGCATCCCCCTGACTGAAGTGGATGCGCTCGGTCTGCTCGGTGCCAAGCTGATGGCTCGACAGACGCGCCTCACAATACTCCACCAGATCTCCTTCCAGCGGTACGGCATAACGGAAGCTGTCCTGACTGGCGAGGGAGAGTGCCACGTCGATGAAGCGTGCCGAATAGTCCACCCCGTCCACATGCTGAAAGTGGCGAGCCAGTTCAAAGCTGGCACGACCGGTGGCGCAACCGATATCCAGCGCCCGTTGGTGATTGCTGCACAGCTCGCTAGCAAGATCTGCCAGGGTCTTGGCGTAGTTGGCGACACCAAAGTGGGTCGGGCCGTACTGGAAGTCGAGGTATTGGGCGACCAGGGTATCGGTTTCGTAAGGATTCACTATGACGGGTTCCTGATAACGTGAGACCAGATAGCGGAAGCCCGCATGCTGGAAGAAGTGGCGACGAAAGGCGTAACGGGACGACTTGAGCGCCTCGTTGCCTGTGCTTATCCAGCTGCCGCCCTTGATGAGGGTGTGCTTGCCATCAAAAGTGGGTGTAGAGAAGTCATCGTAGAGCGGGTGAACCCGAAAGCCGTTGAAGCCATCGATGGCGGTGCTGGTCCACTGCCAGACGTTGCCCACCAGATCGAAGAAGCTGCCTTGGGGGCAGGCATCCACCGGGCAGGAGGAGGCGAAGCGTGCCAGGTTGATGTTGCCGGGCGCATCGATCCAGTCCGGCTGATCCCCTGCCAGTTGTTCACGCAGCAGCATCCACTCCCCTTCGCTCGGCAGCTGGATGGGTAGTCCGGTCTGGGCCGTCTTCCAGCGACAGAAGGCGGCAGCTTCCAGCTGGTTCACCTCGGCGGGCCAATCCCAGGGCATGCTTACCCGTTCCGTCATCAACCTCAGCTGCAACTGCTCAGGCTCTGCTGGGTCGCCGACCCAGAAGGTGGGCATGCGCGCCCTGGCATACTGGCACCAACCCCAGCCCTCTTGATCCCACCACTCTTGCTGTTGATAGCCGCCGGCCTGAACGAAGTCGAGGTATTCGGCATTGCTCACCAGCATGCGGCTGGCCTGGAAGGGGGGGATCTCGATGTGGCGCTCGCCATATTCGTTGTCCCAGCCATAAGTAGCGTCCCGTTTGCCGAGGCGCACCTGACCACCGGCCACTGGCAGCAGGTTGTTGGCGGGCACCTCGTCAATCCGGTGGCGAGCTTCTGTGCAGGCGGGCCAATAAGGCTGTGGCTGCACCCAGGCCAGCGGCAGCTGGCGGATCAATACGCTGGAGGTCTCGAGGTGGATGCGCTCGTGCTCTATCCCCATCAATATGACCCAGGCCGGGCTCTGCCAGTCGATGGGCAGTGTCAGCGGCATGTGGCGAATGAAGTCAATCATGCGGGTGCGTACCTTGGCGCGGTAGCTGCGCAGCTCGGCCACTCTGGGCCAGTCGTAGTGGGTTTCATCCAGATCGTCCCAGCTCATCTCATCCACACCGATGGCGACCATGGCCTCGATGCGGGCGTCGATGCGGCTATCGATGAGCCGGGCTGCCAGCAGCTTGTTGATGAAGAAGGCAGCAGTGTGGCCGTAGTAGAAAATGAGTGGATGGCGTAGCGGGATCGCCTTGTTGAACCAGGCGTGCTCATCGGCCAGGCAATCGAACAGACTCTCGTAGAGATCGAAAGTCTGGCAGAAGTAGCCGAGCAGTTCGCGGCGCTTCTGCTCGGGATCGCTGCCGGTCAGCAGCGGGGTACGGGTCGGCGCGGGCAGGCCGACGGCGGTGGAAAACTGGGTGCTGACTTGGGTCACACTCTGACTCCTTGTTGGCAGTAGCAAATGGATTACCGCAATGGAGAGCTTTATACGCACAAGGTATCACTATTGGCTCAACAGACAGGTGCGACAACCAAAAACTTCCCTGGCCCGTCAGCAGGGTGGCCCGGCGGGCGGCTGCAAGCTGACTGGGACTTGCCCCCGTTCGGGCATGGTCAGTTTTACCAACTTATGGTCTGAATGGCTCTCTACATTTTGATGACGATGCCATGAATAATAGGTATGTCCATAAAAATCATATAGTTGGTGATATGGCGCGATGTTTGCAATCTTTGAGACCGAATGGGTCCGGACACGGCCAGAACACAACGAGGATAGTGACGATGAAACTGATAATGGGAATGATGCTGGCCATGGGGCTCAGTGGCTGCAGCTGGCTGGATGAGACACGAGTGACCGGGGCGGGGGCTGTCATCGAGCAGCATCAACCCATGGGCAAACAGGTGACCCGGGTGTTGGCCGGTGTGCCCGCCAATATTCATCTGGTGGCGGGTGAGGCGAGCGGCATTCATATCAAGGGACAGGAGAACCTCTTGCCCTATCTGGAGTTGACCGAGAGTGGCAGCAAGCTGGAGATAGAGGTGAAGGATGGCTACCGGCTTGACCCCACAGAGCCGCTGGATCTGACCATCACTCTGCCCGAGCTCCATGAACTGGCGCTGGCGGGCACGGGCCGTGGTGATCTGCATGGCTTCAAGGGGGACAGGCTGGTGCTGTCTGTGGCCGGAACGGGTGACATAGTCGCCAGCAAGCTGGATTTGAACCGTCTGGAGGGCAACATAGCCGGCTCGGGCAGTCTGGATCTGGGTGAGGGATCTGCCAAAGCCATGGCGCTGAACATTGCCGGTTCCGGCGATGTGCTGGGGTCCGAGCTCGCCAGCGAAGATGTCGAGGTCAACATAGCAGGCAGCGGGGATGTGGAGGTACGGGCGCAGGCGCGGCTCAAGGTCGGCATCGCCGGATCCGGCTCGGTCAGTTACTGGGGAGATCCCAAGCTGCAGAGCGAGATCGCAGGTTCGGGAGACGTGACCCGCCAGGGCAGCTGAAGCCTGACCGCAAGCAGATAATCGAAAATCGAAAATAGAAAATAAACAGGCCCTTCATGGGCCTGTTTTGATCAGAGATGGCGGGCGTGGAAGCGCAGGTGTGCCTCGATAAAGCTCGCCACAAAGTAGTAGCTGTGGTCATAGCCGGGGTGGCGATTGAGCTCCAGCGGCCAGGCCTTGCTGGCGGCAATATCCGCCAGGGCATCGATGTGCAGCTGCTCTGCGAGGAAGGGATCGTCCAGCCCCACGTCTACCATGGTCGGCAGCGGTGTTACCGGGTGGTGGCGCAGCAGCTGGCAGGCATCCCACTCCTGCCACAGCAGGGGATTGTTGCCGAGGTAGGCACCGAGCGCCTTCTGCCCCCAGGGGCAGCGGCTCGGGTGGCTGATGGGGCTGAAGGCCGACACGGATCGGTAGCGACCGGGCTCGCGCAGGGCGGCGATCAGGGCTCCGTGCCCCCCCATGGAGTGGCCGCTGATGGCGCGGCGGGTCGAGACCGGGAAGTGGGTCTCTATCAGGTCAGGCAGCTCACGGGTGACGTAGTCATACATCTGGTAGTGATCACGCCAGGGGCTCTGGCTGGCGTTGACGTAAAAGCCTGCCCCCATGCCGAGATCGTAAGCGGGATCGTCCGCCACTCCTTCGCCGCGGGGGCTGGTGTCCGGTGCTACCAGGGCGATGCCGAGCTCGGCGGCGATGCGGTGTGCCCCCGCCTTCTGCATGAAGTTTTCATCGGTGCAGGTGAGGCCGGAGAGCCAGTAGAGTACGGGTACCTTTTGGCCGGTGAGGGCCTGGGGCGGCAGATAGATGGCGAAGCGCATCTCGCAGCCGAGCACGCTGGAGCTGTGGCTGTAGCGCTTGTGCCAGCCATCGAAGCTCTTGTTGCTGCTGATAATGTCCAGATTCATCGAGGAACTCCTGCTCCCCGCCCGTCGAGGGACGGGCGGGGTGATCATGCTCAGTAGTGAATGACGGTGCGGATGCTCTTGCCTTCGTGCATCAGATCGAACGCCTCGTTGATTTGCTCAAGCCCCATGGTATGGGTGATGAAGTCGTCCAGCTTGAACTCCCCCTGCATGTAGCGCTGCACATAGCTCGGCAGTTCGCTGCGACCGCGTACGCCACCGAAGGCACTGCCGCGCCAGACCCGACCGGTGACCAGCTGGAACGGACGTGTGCTTATCTCCTGGCCCGCTCCTGCGACGCCGATAATGACCGACTCGCCCCAGCCCTTGTGGCAGCACTCCAGCGCTGCACGCATGACCTTGACGTTGCCGATGCACTCGAACGAGAAGTCGACGCCGCCGTCGGTCATCTCGACGATGACCTCCTGGATGGGCTTGTCGTAATCGTTCGGGTTGATGCAGTCGGTGGCGCCCAGCTTGCGGGCCAGCTCGAACTTGCTCTCGTTGATGTCGATGGCGATGATGCGACCGGCCTTGGCGAGGCGGGCGCCGATCACGGCGGAGAGGCCAATGCCACCCAGCCCGAAGATGGCGACGCTCTCACCTTCCTTCACCTTGGCGGTGTTCATCACGGCGCCTATACCGGTAGTGACGCCGCAACCGAGCAGGCACACCTCTTCCAGCGGAGCAGCCGGGTCCACCTTGGCGATGGAGATCTCGGGCAGGACTGTGTACTCACTGAAGGTGGAGGTGCCCATGTAGTGATAGATGGGCTGACCATCCTTGGAGAAGCGGGTGGTGCCGTCCGGCATCAGTCCCTTGCCCTGGGTGGCGCGGATCTTCTGGCACAGGTTGGTCTTGCCGGATTTGCAGAACTTGCACTCGCCGCACTCGGGGGTGTAGAGCGGGATCACGTGATCACCCACTTTGACGCTGGTGACGCCTTCCCCGATGGACTCGACGATGCCGCCGCCTTCATGGCCCAGGATGCAGGGGAAGACCCCTTCCGGATCTTCGCCGGATAGCGTGAAGGCATCTGTGTGGCAGACGCCGGTGGCGACGATCCGCACCCGCACTTCACCGGCCTGGGGTGGCATGACCTCCACCTCTTCGATGGAGAGGGGCTGGCCCGGTCCCCAGGCGATGGCGGCTTTACACTTGATGCTTTGAACCTGTGCCATGAATGACATCCTTCTTGTTGCGGTAGGTGAACAGAGATGAACTCAGGTAGTCAGTGTAGTTTCCCTTCGATTTGGTGATAATGAGGCTAAATATCAAATCACTTTTACACACAGGTAATAATGCTCGGCTGGGAAGGGATCTGTGAATTTGTCAGCGTGGCGGAGCAGGGGGGCTTTACCCCGGCGGCGCGCAAGCTGGGGGTGTCGGTGGCGCAAGTCAGCCGTCAGGTGGCACAACTGGAAGACAGGTTGCAGGCCAAGCTGTTGCTGCGCACCACCCGTCAGGTGCGGCTTACCGAGCTAGGCGAGATCTACTATCGCCACTGCCGTCAGCTGCTGGACAACCTCTACGAGGCAGAGCTGGCGGTGGGACGCCATCAGGCGGTGCCGCAGGGTTCTCTGCGCATCACGGCACCCGTCTCTTACGGTGAGAGCCGCATCGCCCCGCTGGTAAACGACTTCATGGTGCGTTTCCCCCAGCTGGAGGTCACTCTCAACCTCACCAATCAGCTGCTGGATCTGGTGCACGAAGGTTACGATCTGGCGATCCGGCTTGGCCACCTCAAGGATTCGAGTCTGGTGGCGCGCAAGCTGGCGCAACGGGTGCCCTATGTGTGCGCCTCGCCAGCCTACACAGCCCGCCACGGCATGCCCAACAGCCTCTCCGAGCTGACCCGCCATACCTGTCTGGTGGGCAATGGCGACGAGTGGTACTTCACCCTGGATGGCCGCCCTCACAGCGTCCGGGTGCACGGTCTGTTGCAGTGCAACAGCGGCCACGCCCTGCTGGATGCGGCGCTCAAGGGGATCGGCATCATCCAGCTGCCGGACTACTACGTGAGTGACCACCTGGCCCGGGGGGAGCTTATCGAGCTGCTGCCCGAGCTGCGGGCACCGGAGGAGGGGATCTGGGCACTTTATCCCCACAACCGCCACCTATCCCCCAAGGTACGGCTGCTGGTGGACTATCTGGCCGAGCGGCTGAGCGATCCTAACCAACCCGCCCTGGTTCGCCCGGTTGGCTGATAGGGGTCGCTGTATGTATAAAAGAGAGGGACCACAGGGGGTGGGCAGAATACCAATGTATCCAGATGGATTTTTGTTTCATATGAGCCTTTCTTGATGTAGCCTGTCAGCCGAATTAGACCTGCTCATACTTGGTCTTTTTTCCTCTTCTTGCTAAAGGACAGATAATAATGAAAGGCACGGTTATTGATTTTAATGAAACAGCTCGTACCGGTTTGATTTCTGGGGATGATAGTAATAGATATCAGTTTGATATTACTGAGTGGAAAGGGAGCCAACTGCCTAAGAATGGCTTGAAAGTTGATTTCTCTATTGAAGGCGAGCACGCAAAAGCCATTTACGCCATCGCCTCTAATGTTGGGGCATCCAAGAAGGTGGCCGCTGCATTGTTTGCGTTTTTCCTGGGTGCCTTCGGTGCGCATAAGTTTTATCTTGGCTACACCAAGCAAGGTGTGATCATGCTGCTGATTTTCTTGTTTGGTTTTATTCTGTTAGGTTTGCCATCGGTCATTATCGGGCTTATTGCCTTCATCGAATTTGTTATTTATATATCTAAATCAGATGAAGAATTTGAGCAGACCTATATCATCAATAAAAAGGTATGGTTCTAGCAGATAGCTTATTCTGGTAATTAGCAATCCTCTAATAAACATATCGGATTGCGGAAGAACCCACTCTTTGAAAAAGAGTGGGTTCTTTTCATTGCTCAAGTCAGCGTATCCAGGGCATCAGGTTGAGGCCCACTTCCGTGGGCCTCTTGTTGAGAGCAGCAGGGTTACTCCCGCTCCTTGACGTAGGGGGTGCCGAGCGCCTTGGGTGCCACCGCCTTGCCGATGAAGCCGGCCAGCAGGAACACGGTCAGGATGTAGGGCAGCGCCTCGATGGCCTGCACCGGGATCGGGAAACCGCCGATGCTGACCCCTTGCAGCCGGATGGCGACCGTATCGAGGAAGCCGAACAGCAGGCAGGCCGCCATGGCACTCCAGGGTTTCCACTTGCCGAACACCAGTGCCGCCAGTGCCATAAAGCCCTTGCCCGCGCTCATGTTGGGGATGAACTGGGCCGTCTGGGCTACCGCCAGATAGGTGCCGCCGATACCGGCCAGCAGGCCGCCGATAATGAGCGCCGTGTAGCGCATCCGCACCACAGAGATACCTGCGGTGTCGACCGCCGCCGGGGCCTCGCCCACCGCCCGCAGACGCAGACCGAAGCGGGTGCGGAACAACACCCACCAGGCCAGCGGCACGCAGGCAAATGCCACGTACTCCAGCAGGGAGTGACCGCTCAGCAGCTCGCTGTAGAGCTGGCCTATCACGGGCACGTCATACAGCTCTCTGGCATAGGGCAGCTCTATGGGGGCGAAGCGGGCTGCACCGGACAGCGCCGGAGTCTGGCCACCCTGATCGAACCAGTAACGGCCCAGGGTCACGGTCAGACCGGCCGCCAGTATATTGATGGCCATGCCGCTCACCACCTGATCGCCCCTGTGGGTGATGGTGGCAAAACCGTGCATCAGGGCGAACAGGATGGAGACACCCACGCCGGCGCCCAGACCTACCCAGGCAGAGCCGGAAACAGCCGCGGCTGCTCCCCCGGCGAAGGCGGAGGCCAGCAGCTTGCCCTCCAGCGCTATGTTGACCACACCGGAGCGCTCGCAAAACATGCCAGCCATCGCAGCCAGAATGAGCGGCGGAGCGGTACGAATGGTCGCATCCAGCATCAGGATCAGCAGTTCAAACATGATCACACTCCCTTGGCTTGCGCGGTTGAGCGATTGGCAAACGCCAGATAGAGCTGCTCGATGCGCGGACGCATCATGTGCTCAAGGGCGCCACAGAACAGGATCACCAGGCCTTGCAGCACCACCACTATGTTGCGGTCGACCCCGAACTCGAAGCTGAGCTCGGCGCCCCCCTGATAGAGGAAACCGAACAGCAGGCTGGCGATGATGACGCCGACCGGATGGTTGCGTCCCATCAGCGCTACCGCGATACCGGTGAAGCCAAACCCTTCCACGAAGTTGAGCTTGATCTGGTGCAGTTCTCCCTGCAGCACGTTGAGGGCGAAGAAACCCGACAGCATGCCGGAGATCACCATGGCCAGGATCACCACCTTGGGATAGGAGATGCCCGCGTAGGCGGAGGCACTCTGGCTCGCGCCGACCGCCCGTATCTCGTACCCCCAGCGGGTATGCCAGATGAAGACCCACACCAGGGCCGCACAGATCAGCGCCCAGAAAAAGCTGATGTTGAGCGGGCTGTTCGGCATCTCCATGCCAACACTGCTCGCCAGCTCACTCATCTTGGGCAGCCAGCTCGTGACGGCAAACACCTTGCTCTCGGTGGCCATGGAGCCGGGCGGCTTGAACACCTCGACCAGCAGATAGGCCATCAGGGAGGCGGCGATGAAGTTGAACATGATGGTGGTGATGACGATGTGGCTGCCACGCTTGGCTTGCAGCCAGGCCGGGATAAAAGCCCAGGCCGCACCGAACAGACCACCGGCTATGATGGAGAGCGGCAGCAAGAGTACAAACGGCAAGGTGTCGCCGAGCAGCAGACAGACCATGCCAACCCCGAGGCCGCCGATATAGGCCTGACCTTCACCGCCGATGTTGAACAGACCGGCGTGAAAGGCCACCGCTACCGACAGGCCGGTGAAGATGAAGCCGGTCGCGTAGTAGAGGGTGAAACCGACCCCTTCACCGGTACCGAAGGCGCCGTACCACATGATCTGGGCGGCATCGACCGGATTGATGTCGAGGTAGTAGAACAGGATGGCCGACACCAGGAAGGCCAGCAGGATATTGACCGCGGGCAGCACGCCCACGGAGATCCAGGCAGGGATACGTGCTTGGCTCATCAGTGGGCCTCCTTGGCAATCTCGTCAGGCACCCGCTGTGCCATCATCCAACCAGATCCGATGCAGCTAGAGAGAACATTCATGTTGTGGCTCCTTGGGGCTGGCTTGCCGCCACCTCATCGGGAACTATGTTCGCCATCATCAGGCCGATTGTGCGCTCATCTGCCTTGGCGGCATCCAGCTCGCCGACGATGCGACCGTCGGCGATGACCAAGATCCGGTCAGACAGGCTCATGATCTCGTCCAGCTCCACCGACACCAGCAACACAGCCTTGCCCTTGTCGCGCATGGCGATGATCTGCTGGTGGATATACTCGATGGCGCCTATGTCGACCCCGCGGGTCGGCTGGCCGATCAACAGCACATCTGGGTCCTGCTCCACCTCCCGGGCGATCACCAGCTTCTGCTGGTTGCCACCTGAGAAGTTGGCCGTCTTGTGATCGGGGTGGGGCGGACGCACATCCCACTTCTCCATCTTGGCCTGACAATCCTGCTGGATCGCCTCCTTGTTCTGCAGCCAGCCCTTGTTGTACTGGGGGCGACGGTGATAGCCGAGGATAAAGGCCTCTTTCGCCTCGAAGCGGTTGATGAGTCCCATCTTGTGCCTGTCTTCCGGCACATGGCCGAGGCCATAGTTGCGCACCCGCTCCGGGTCGGCTGGATGAGTCAGGCTCACCTCGTGGGTCTTGCCGTCGTTGGTGATGGTGAAACTGCCCTTGCTGGGCTTGAGGATGCCGCCGAGCAGACTGAGCAGCTCGGACTGGCCGTTGCCGGATACGCCGGCGATGCCGACCACTTCACCGGCTCGCACCTCGAAGCTGACGGATTTGACCCGCTCCACCCTGGCGTCATCGATATAACTGAGGCCGTTGACATTGAGCTTGGCTGCCCCCGGCAGATTCGGGCCCTTGTCGACCTTGAGACGTACCTTGCGGCCCACCATCAGCTCGGCCAGCTGCTCCTTGTCGGTATCCTTGGTCGCCACGTGGGCCACCATCTCGCCCCGGCGCATGATGGAAACCTGATCCGTGATGGCCAGGATCTCCCGCAACTTGTGGGTGATGAGGATGATGGTCGCGCCCTGATCCCGCAGCTTTTTCAGCACTTCGAACAGGTGATCGGCCTCTTGCGGGGTCAGTACCCCAGTCGGCTCGTCGAGGATCAGGATGCGGGCGCCGCGAAAGAGCGCCTTGAGGATCTCGACCCGCTGTTGCAGGCCCACCGGCAGATCTTCGATCTTTTCGTGCAACGGTACGTCGAGACCATAGTCCCGCGCCAGCTCGCCGAGCAGCTTCTCGGCCGCCGCCAGACTCTGGCCCAGGTGCCAGCCGTTCTCCGCGCCCAGAATGACGTTCTCCAGCACGGAAAAATTGTTCACCAGCATAAAGTGCTGGTGCACCATGCCCACGCCTGCGGTGATCGCATCTTGTGAGCCATGGGGGTTGAAGGGGTTGCCGTCGATGAACATCTCGCCTCTGTCGGCGTGGTAGAAACCGTAGATGATGCTCATCAGGGTCGACTTGCCGGCGCCATTTTCGCCGACGATGCCGTGAATACTGCCTTTTTGAACCTTGAGGTCGATCTGCTTGTTGGCGTAAACGTCGCCGAACCGCTTATCGATACCCCTTAATTCGATGGCATAGCGATCTGTCTGGTCCATGATGCAGTCCTTGCGAGTCATGAAAAGAGACTAAAAACCGGCCCGTGCGGGCCGGTCATCGGGTTGAGAGTCGTAGCGGTAACTCAGTATTTGCAGGTGCTGTCGCTCATGTAGTCATGCACCTTGACCTTGCCGGCAATGATGTCGGCCTTGATGGCTTCCACCTTGGCTTTCATCTCGGGGGTGATCAGCTTCTCGTTGTCCTTGTCGAGTGCCCAATCCACACCGCCCTCGGCCAGGCCCAGGTTCTTGATACCCGGTTTCCAGGTGCCTTTGGCGGCATCATCCCAGGTTTGGTAGGCGGCCAGACCGACCGACTTGACCATGGAGGTCAGCATGGTGCCCGGTTGCAGGTGGTTCTGGTTGGAGTCAACGCCGATGGCGAACTTGCCTTCGTCCTTGGCGGCCTGATAAACACCGATGCCGGTACCGCCAGCGGCGGCATAGACCACATCAGCACCCTTGGCGAACTGGGACTTGGCCAGTTCGGCACCCTTGGCCGGGTCAGCAAACGCCGCCGGGGTGGAGCCTGTCATGTTCTGGAATACTTCGATCTTCGGATTGACGTACTTGGCACCCTGCTCGTAGCCGCACTGGAACTTGCGGATCAGCGGTATGTCCATGCCGCCCACGAAGCCGACCTTGCCGCTCTTGGAGGCGATGGCAGCCAGCGCACCCACCAGGAAGGAGCCTTCATGCTCCTTGAAGATGATGGATTGCACGTTCGGCTTGTCGACCACCATGTCGATGATGGTGAACTGGGTTTTCGGGAATTCGGTCGCCACTTTCTCGACGGCCGAGCCCATGTTGAAGCCGACGGCCACGATGGGGCCGTTGCCACGGCTGGCCAGACGACGCAGACCCTGCTCGCGCTGGGCTTCGTTCTGGGGTTCGAACTCCTTGACCTTGACCCCTTTGTCCTTGTTGTAGACTTCGACGCCGTTGCGGAACACGGCTTCGTTGAACGACTTGTCGAATTTGCCGGCGGTGTCATAGATGACGGCGGGTTGGGTGGCTGCCTGGGCAGAGAGGGCAGCGAGAGTGAGGGCGGCCACGGTGGCCAGCTTGAGCACTTTAGTCACGATCGTATCCTTGATTGTTATGTGAGGGTCCACAGCCTGCCGGAGCAGGCATAAAGCACGCTGGCTAACTGTAAGTGAGCCATGGAGCGGGTCAAGGAGATCATAAAGGAAAAACGTTTGCGGTAACGGTTTGAAATATAAGCAGATCAATTTATAAGTGTTTGTTTTAATGTCTTTTTTTAGATTTAAATTCTGTGAAGCCCAGGCTTCAAACGACATTTGTGTTTACATTCATATGGTTATAAGCAAGCGTTTTCGTCTGGACGGAGGAGACGCGGTTTCTATTGGTGCCGGTTCATGATTTTCCCGGTCCCGGCCCGCCACCAAGCCGCCCCTATACAAGCGCAGCGGCTCGTCATTCACTCGGATTTGGTCTGTGGCGCCACAGGTCGTATAATCCCCGCCTGTATAAATAAACAGGAGTGGTGATGGACGTTTCAACCCTGCTCGACGGGCTCAACGACAAGCAAAGAGACGCGGTGGCGGCCCCTCGCAGCAATCTGCTGGTGCTGGCGGGCGCCGGCTCGGGCAAGACCCGGGTGCTGGTGCACCGTATTGCCTGGCTGATGCAGGTGGAGCGTTGCTCACCCTTCTCCATCATAGCCGTGACCTTTACCAACAAGGCGGCGGCCGAGATGCGCGGCCGGGTCGAGAAGGTGTTGGGCAGCATGCAGCGCGGCATGTGGATCGGCACCTTCCACGGTATCGCCCACCGCTTGCTGCGGGCCCATCATCTGGACGCGGGCCTGCCGCAGGATTTCCAGATCCTCGACTCCGACGACCAGTACCGGCTGATCCGCCGCGTCATCAAGGCGCTCAACCTGGACGAGAAGCACTGGGCCCCGCGCGCCGTGATGAGCTATATCAACGGCAAGAAGGACGAGGGCTTGCGCCCCGGCGACATCGACCTCTACGGCGACCCCGTCACCCGCACCTATCAGCAGATCTACAAGACCTATCAGGAGACCTGCGATCGCTCCGGGCTGGTGGATTTTGCCGAGCTGCTGCTGCGCGCCCACGAGCTATGGCTCAACAAGCCCCACATCCTCGAGCACTACCGGGATCGCTTCCAGAACATACTGGTGGACGAGTTTCAGGATACCAACGGCATCCAGTACGCCTGGCTGCGGATGCTCGCAGGCGACAGCGGCAAGGTGATGATCGTCGGCGACGATGACCAGTCCATCTACGGCTGGCGCGGCGCCAAGATAGAGAACATCCAGCGCTTCCTGACCGACTATCAGGGGGCCGAAACCATTCGCCTCGAGCAGAACTACCGCTCCACCGCCAATATCCTCAAAGCCGCCAACTGCGTCATTGCCAACAACTCGGAGCGGCTCGGCAAGGAGCTGTGGACCGAGGGGGCCGAGGGCGACCCTATTTCCCTCTATGCCGCCTTCAACGAGGTGGACGAAGCCCGCTTCGTGGTCGGCCGCCTCAAGGATTGGAAAGAGAAGGGCGGCCTGCTCGCCGACTGCGCCATTCTGTATCGCTCCAACGCCCAGTCGCGGGTGCTGGAAGAGGCGCTGATGCAAGACGCCATGCCCTACCGCATCTACGGCGGCCTGCGCTTCTTCGAACGGCAAGAGATCAAGGACGCCATGGCCTACCTGCGGCTGATCAACAACCGTGGCGACGACGCCAGCTTCGAGCGGGTGGTCAACACCCCGACCCGCGGCATCGGTGATCGCACCCTCGAGATACTGCGCACCAACGCCCGGGATCAGGGACAGAACCTCTGGCAATCGGCCAAGGGGCTGCTCAATGACAAGGTGCTGACCGGTCGCGCCGGTAACGCTGTGCGCGGCTTTGTCGATCTGATCGACGCGCTGGAAGAACAGGTCGGCATGCTGCCACTGCACCAGCAGGCGGATATCGCCATCCAGAATTCCGGCCTCAAGGCCATGTATCTGGCGGAAAAAGGCGAGAAGTCCCAGGCACGGGTAGAGAACCTGGAGGAACTGGTCACCGCCTGCCGTCAATACCAGCGCCCGGACGAGCTGGAAGAGATGAGCGATCTCTCCGCTTTCCTCGCCCACGCGGCGCTGGAATCCGGCGAGAATCAGGCAGACGAATATGCCGACGCTGTGCAGCTGATGACCTTGCACAGCGCCAAGGGGCTGGAGTTCCCGCTGGTGCTGCTGGTGGGCGTGGAAGAGGGCATGTTCCCCAGCCAGCAATCGACCGAGGAGTCGGGCCGCTTGGAAGAGGAGCGGCGCCTCTGTTACGTCGGCATGACCCGCGCCATGGAGAAGCTCTACATCTGTTATGCCGAGAGCCGCCGCATCTATGGCCGCGAGATGTTCCACAAGCCGAGCCGCTTTATCCGCGAGATGCCTGCCGAATGCCTGGAAGAGATCCGGCTGCGCACTCAGGTGAGCAGACCCACCCAGTACGGCCGCTTCAGCCAGAACGAGGTGCAGCAGAGCTTCGATGCCAGCGGCATCACGCTCGGCCAGCGGGTGCTCCACCCGAAATTCGGGGAGGGTATAGTGCTCAACTTCGAAGGGGTCGGCCAGCAGAGCCGGGTGCAGATCCAGTTCGACGACGTCGGCGCCAAGTGGCTGGTGACGGCCTATGCCAGATTGGAAGCGCTTTGATTTTTCTCGCCTTTTGATGCGATCAACCCGGCTTAGGCCGGGTTGGTTTTATCTATTGTTCATAGCGACAGCTTTAATGACGCGATCGTCCGAATACGCTTCGCTATTCGAACCTATGAGCTGAAAACATATCAATTATGTGACTTAGTTCAGATACTTTTCTTCCAAATAAGCTCTCAGCTCACGTAAACTGTTGATGTTATTTCATTTTTAATCTTATATAGAGATCCCTGTATGATAAAGTGTTTTCTATCTCATAGCTCCAAAGACAAAGAATATGTCCGAGAAGTCGCATCTGGACTCCGTAGAGAAACAAGAATATTTGATGAGCAAACTTTTGAAAAAGGGATGTCTCCGGCTGAGGAGATAATTAATGGTTTGGATGATACATCATTATTTGTTTTGTTTTTATCTGATGCAGCCCTTGAGTCAGAATGGGTTAAACATGAAATTCAACTAGCAAAGACCAAAGTAGATACTGGTCATATTCAACGTATTTACCCTATAATAATTGACAATAAAATTGATTATACTGATGCTCGAATTCCATTATGGATGAAGAATGGCTTCAATATTCAACCAATAAAAAAGACCAAAGTAGCGATCAGAAAAATAAATGCAAGATTGAGAGAGATTGCCTTTAAAACACACCCAACATTAAAAGAACGCCAACAAATTTATGTCGGAAGAAATGATAAAACAACCAATGTGGAACAACGCTTTGATGATTTTGACAAACCCACACCAATAGTGTTTGTTGCATCAGGGTTAAACTCTATTGGGCGAAAATCGTTCATTAAAAATGCGCTCACTAAATCCACCATAGTAAGAGAGTCATACGAGTTCCCCATAATTCAAATGGAGCAAACAGACAGCATTGAGGATTTTATATTAAAAATTGATGACCTTGGTCTTTCTGATATAGGTGAAATCCGAGATTTAATGACCACCCCCATTGATGATAAGATAAATATTGCTGTACAACTCGTCGAAGGAATAATCGACGAAAAAGAGCGTATTCTCATTGAAGACAAAGGCGCTATAATTCAGCCAGATAGTAGCATTATAAGTTGGTTCATAAATATAATTGATCGCATTAAGTCACATGGACATTTAACATTTTGCATAGCCTCAATGTTTCGTGGCAATAAATCTTTCACCAATAGGAATCCAGAATATTATTTCGAAGAAATTCCTGAGTTAAATGTTAATGAGCGAAGGGGATTACTAAAGCGTTATGCTCAATTCAGAGGTTTAGAACTAGAACGGGATGACCTGAAATTTTTCTCAGACTTGTTATCAGGATATCCAGAGCAAGTGCTTTTTGCTGTTGACACCATATGTGATAGTAGCCTTTATGCGGCTAAGAAAGATGCACATGCGATAAGAGAATATGCCAATGATAAAGCAAAAGTAATAATAGAAAGCTTCCATGATGATGAGGAAAAACTAAGCTTCCTATACTTTCTTTCAAAATTCGAGTTTATAAGCTATGAGTTTTTATTTTCATTGGTTGATGAAAATGCATTTTACCCCCTAACTCAAACCTTTATTAATCTGTCGATTTGCGAGCATCTTGGAGTTAATAACGATTACATCAGAGTGAATCAGGTCATACAGGACTATATATCTAGAAGTAAGTTTGGGACATCTTTGGAGTATGATAAAGTTCTCAAGGAGCATATTAAGGAATTCATTGCAGAATATACAGATGATAATAGAGATTTGTCAGAGTACATATTTTCAATACAAGAAGCGATCAAATCAGGACAAGAAATAGATAACCGAATTCTAGTGCCTTCGTACTTTGTGAAAACAATAAAAGCATTGTATGAGAAAGGCGGTTCAGCGAATTATAAAGAGGCCATAAGATTAGCAAACAGAGTACTCGATAACTCTCAGTATATGCATGAGGGTATTATTTACCATATCATGTTCATGAAGTGTCAGTCATTAGCTAGGCTACATGACAAAGAGTTTTTTAATGTGGTAAGGCATATTAAAGAGCCAGATAGTTCATTTCTTCATGGCTTCTATTTCAGAATCACGCGTCAAAGAACTCGGGCTATTGAATCCTACAAGCGAGTGTTAGCAAAGCGCCCCAACGATAACAAAGCGAAAAGTGAGCTAGTACTGCTTTATTTACAAAATGAAGAATATAATCTTGCGCTCGGGCTTGCAAAAGATGTTTATGAAAAACAAAAAAACAATCCTATCCATGCAAACAACTATTTCAATTGCCTAATCTATAAGGATATAGCAAATATAGATGTAAGTGTTGTTGAGGAAATCCTAGAAAAACTAAAATCAAATCCAGCCCAACGTTCACAGGAAATATACTGTTCGGCTAAAGCTAAGGCTCTTGCAAAGATAGATAATAAAATTGACGAAGCCTTTTCTGTTATAGAACAAGGAATTTTGGACTTCCCAGACATTAAGTATCCTGTTTTGACTTTATGTGACTTGTCAATTCAATATAAAAATCTTGAAAAGTTAAAATATGCCATCGAAAGGTTGGAGCAAACTGATTCCCCTAAATCGCAAACTTACGGGAGCTTTATTCGTTACAAAGCTATTTACCTAACATTAATAAATCAAGATCAAGAAGCCATAGATCTTTGCAGGAAGGAATTGAGTGAGTTAACTAGCGATGAGTTAAGTCAGTTCTACGAAAAGTTGAAGCAATATCAACATCAACGTTAGAGCAGAAGATATCCTAGGTCATCCACCTTCCTGAGCAGGGCGTAGCTGGTAACGCTACGCCCTGTTTGTTTGGCGAAGGTATCTGATCACTTGACCAACTTGCTCTCCATCACCCCTTGCTTGCCCTCTTCTTCGCTGACCTGACTCAGCTTGGAACGGGCCATCAGCAGGCCCATCTTGACCTCCTGCCAGACGTAGTAGTTTTTACCCGCCTCGGTGCTGAGAGTCAGGGTGGCATCGTTCTCCGACTTGGAGGTGATGGTGTGGCTGCCCGGTGTCACCTGCTTGAGGATGTAGGTGTGGGCCACGGTATCACCGACCGCCATACCATCCACCAGCAGCGGCATTTTGACGGCGGCACCGAAGGTCTCGTTGCGATAGATATAGAGGTTGGCCGCATCCTTGGGCGCCACAAACTGCTTGGCCTGCACGTCTGCGGTGGCATCAGCCATGGGTACGGAAGCACAACCGGAAAGCAGCGCCGCCGACAGCAGGGCGGCACCCATCATTATTTGCCTGAACATAGTTTTTGTTTTTAGTGGGTTAATGGGGTTTAAAGGTTCGCATGGGGCTTGGTTGGCTGGCAATTGCCCATTGCCGTTCAAGCCGTGACCCGCTTCTCTTTTCCGGGAATTAATCGAGGCCGATATGCAACGTCTCTCCTCGGGCTGGCCAGTTGCTGCGATAGTGGCGAGAGGATGACTTTTCTGGAGAGAGACAATGCAGGCATTGATCACCACGGCTCACCACACCGATTATCCCAATCCCATCGCCTTTCGAGCCGGGGAACGGGTGCGCATCGGTCACGAGGATGACGAATTTCCGGGCTGGGTGCGCACCTTGACCACAGACGGCAACGAGGGATGGGCGCCCCTGTCACTGCTGACCCTTGCCGCAGAAGGGGAGGCGCTGGCACAGCAGGATTACACCGCCCGCGAGCTGGATGTGGTGGTGGGGGAACGGGTACGGGTGGAGCGCGAGCTGGCAGGCTGGCTTTGGGTACATAACGAAGCAGGGCAATCAGGCTGGATACCGGCCAGCGCCATCGCGCCAGTCTCTTGAGGTCGTTGATGGTGGCGGGTGAGGTGTTGTGATCACCCGCCGGAACGATATGGCACAGCAGACAGACGGATCCAGTGTGAATGCTGCGCTGCTCTCTCAATCAAGAGGAGGAGTTTTTCCCTGTCGCATCAGCTGATAAATCAGACGGCCATGTTCTTTGCGATAGATGTCACTGTGCGCGCCACCACCACTTAGATAGGCGTTCTCACTGATGAGACTGCTCGCATCGATATAGGTGATGTTGCTGCGGGCTGAGCCGCTGACACCGAACAGGTTACCGTGATGATCGGCGAAGGCGCAGCGAATAAGGGTGTTGGTATTGGAGCAAATATCTGCATAGCTCCTGGCATCGCCGGCATAGCCTCCCCCGGGCGCCTTGCTCATGGCTTGGTCATTGATCGATGCCGTCAGCGCTACCTGCTTGACCAGAGGGCAAAATACCGTCGCTGAGGTCGATGTGGCGTTATCGGTCAGCTGGGTCAGTTTAAAGGCTCCTTGCAGGTTGATCAGGTTATCAATGCCCGCAGTGGGGGGCTGGTAGTGATCCTGATAAATGGCCGGACCAAAGCAGGCAGCCACATTGGAAGCGCGGCTGCCAAAGCTATGGCCAATCAGCGAGGTCGTGAGTTGCGCTTGCTGGGCTTGAGGCAATGCGGCTTTTACTTCCGGCAGTGTCTGCTGTATCAGCACTCCCAGCCAGCTCAGGCCGAGTTCGTCGGCGTCGCCGGCCTTGGTGGGGAAGCTGGTGAGTCGATAAATCGGTTCAATCCAACTGCTGCTCCATTGGCTAGGCCAGGTGACACCGATAACCAGGGGATTGAAATCGGCAGGGGCACTGCGTTTCACATTGAGCATGATGGAGTTGAAGTTGCGAATGGCTTCTTCTTGCACCGTATTCCAGCCCATGACAATGACCACAATGTCGCTGTAGGGCTTGCCTGTATTGGCCTGGGTCATCAGGCGCTGAATCATGCTCTGTTTTAACAGCTTCAGCGCATCCCAACTGTCGTCATAACCGCAGACCTCTTTATCCTGGCAACGCCGATGCGTGGTGGCCATCGGTAGCATATTCTGCTCGGCGCAGGGTTCAACCAGCTGGGATTGTGCGGGGTCCAGTCGTTGATAAAGGTTATACAAGGCACAGGTATGGTTTTCGGCAGATTGGGGTTGAGCCTGTTCTTGCAGAATATGCGAGATATACAACAACTTGGGCTGGTTCAATAATGCGTCTGTTGATGTCTTTAAGGTCTTATCTGATGGTGTTCTGACCTTCACGCTTTGCGGTGTAGAGACCAGATCACGCGGGCTTTTTTCCACGCCAATCAGATAACCATCAAAACGCAAACTCAGTTCATCCGGATAATAAAGAACAGAGTGATACAGCATGGTGGTTTCACCATCCGTACTCAATTGCTTTTCTGCCGAGGCAAGCCGGCGTTGAGGGGTATTGGTACAACCCTGTAATAACAGACAGACGATCAGAAGGATTTTCCCGTACATGATTCACTCTCCTTGTTATGTGGCACTCCGATGAGGGTAGTCCGTACAGGTGAGTTGATGTAGTGGAAGGGGTTGAGCCACCCCCTATTCATGGTGATCTCCCGTGCCGATAGCGTGCATGTTCCCATGACGCGGCGTGGAGACGGATGTAGAGCGTAGAAACCCGGCCGCCAGACGGGGCGCAGTGGCCGGGTGAATTGTAAAGAGTAGGGTGACAGGGAAAGGGATCAGCCTAGTCTAATCAACTCGATGGGCGCGTAACGCTCTTGAGTGTTTGCCAGCCGCACGCACTTCTCATGCTCCGCCTGATAGGGGGTCATGTTGTCGGTGTGGGCCTCTTTCAGAACGTCGACGGCGCCGGTGGCGGCAATCATGACGCGCTGACCCAGCTTCAGCGCATTGCGGTTTCGGTCATAGATTTTCATGGCACTCTCCTTTTCTTGTGTTGTACCCGGTTGGATGCCCGGGCTGCGGGATCAGCCTACGCCCCTGAAAAAGCGTGATGCATGTTACAGATCAAAAAAGAGCCAAAGAAGGACTCAGGGTGCCGGCAGCCTCAAGTAAATCTGGGACACCCATATTTCTAAGCAAGCCTTAGCCAGGTTGGTGATAGGTAAAAGATGGGTGTCCCAATATGCAGCTTCCTGTCGATGGGCATACCTTGTCGCGGCGGTTGTGGGGTGGGGGTGATACTGCGAGGGGATGCGCTATAGTGGTGCCGCTCGTTTAACTGCCTTCAACCAACCGAGAACGCACCATGAACCGTGATATTGCTGCCCAGTTTATCAAGATGCTGACCAACCTCGACCTGTGCCTGGCCAAGGCCGCCGCCCATGCCGAGGCGAAGCAGTTCAATGTGGAGAACTTCTTCGGCGATCGGCTGATCGTCGACATGCTGCCACTCAGCAAGCAGGTGCTGATCTGCTGCGATTCGGCTCGGGCCTGTGTCGCCACCGCCAGTCACGGCGAGCAGCCCGTGATGGGGGATGAGCCCAGGACAATGGCGGATCTGCGCGCCCATATCGGCAAGACCATCGCCTTTTTGCAGAGCAAGCTGGATGCCGATTTCAGCCAGTTCGAGAGCGGTCGCTACGTCCCCCACTGGGCGGGCGGCAAGGGGATGGACGGTCATACCTGCGTGCATGAGTACGCCATCCCCAACTTCTATTTCCACCTCACCATGACCTATGCCCTGCTGCGCCGGGCCGGGGTCGATCTCGGCAAGGGGGATTACCTGGGCGCCATCAAGCTGCAATAAGCCGCACTCAGGTACGAAACAGTCTGCCCGCTGGCAGACTTTTTTTATCCGCAAACGGGGGGAAGACAGATCTGTCGGCATGGCCGCTGGCGACGGCTCTGGGCATAAAGGCGTGGTCTTCGACTCGCGCGGGGTTACAATCCAGCGTCAAAGTAGAAAGGGTAATAAAAACATGAAGATTCGAGTAATTATGTTGGCGGCCTTGCTGTGCCATGGCGCCGTGCAGGCGCAGGAAAGCGTTGCTGCCAGCTGGCCCGACACCCCCGTCACCCGTCTCAAGGCGCAGGCGCTGCTGCAGACCCTCAATGCCACCCTGCTCAGCAACCCGAGCGCCACCGTCACCCTGCAAAACTGGTGCGCCGACCACCAGATGGCCGGTGAGCCGCGTATCCGCGCCCTGCGTGATCAGCGTACCCGCAAACCGGCCGATGCTGCCGTCCGCGAGCAGCTCAAGATCGCGGCCGATGAGCCCGTCGGCTATCGCCGGGTACAGCTCGCCTGCGGCGATCATGTCTTCTCCGAAGCGGACAACTGGTACGTGCAAAGCCGCCTCACACCGGAGATGAACCGGCTCCTCGACACCAGCGATACCCCGTTTGGCCTGGCCGTCAAGGCGCTGAACTTCAGCCGCCGTACCCTCTCTTCCACCCTGCTGTGGGCGCCCCTGCCGGCCGGTTGGGAGATGCAGATGCCCACCCTCACCAGCAGTGACCAGCCGCTGGCGATCCCCGAGCGGGTGCTGCAGCATAGCGCCATCCTCTCACGGGGTGATGGCGTACCGTTCAGCCTGGTGGTCGAGACCTATCGCCGCGATCTCTTCGCCTTCCCGCTGGACAACGCTCTCGGCCGCTGAGCCCGGATGGCGGCCGGGCGCACCTAGGCCGCTAGCAATAAAAAAGCCTGCCAGCTGGCAGGCTCTTGCGTGGGCACCACTCAGCCCGGCGGGATCTCGGGTTCGACCAGGGCGGCCAGCTGGGTCAGGGATTCCTGCCAGCCGAGATAGCACATCTCCACCGGTATGATTTCGGGGATCCCGGCCTGCTCGATGGCAAGCTCGGTGCCGCAAAGCACTCCGGTCAGGCTGATGGTCACCTGCATCACCCCTGGCAGGTTGGGGTCGTCGAAGCTGTCGGTGTAGCGGATGCGCTTGCCGGGTTCGAGCTCGAGGTACTCGCCACCGAAGGCGTGGGCATGCCCGCTGGCAAAATTGCAGAATGACATCCGAAACGAGCCGCCAACTCGAGCCTCCAGCTGCGCTACCTGGCAGGTAAAGCCGTGGGGCGGCAGCCACTTGGCCAGCGCATCCGCCTCGATAAAGGCCCGATAGACCCGCATCGGCGGAGCCTTGAGCACCCTGTGCAGTCGTACTGTTCCCGTCGTCATGATCAACTCCTCCTGATTGAGATCCGCATCAAGGATAGCCGCCAGTGCTGGGTCATTCCGGTATGAGCGCCGGATCAGAAAGGGCCGTTACTGTCGCGCAGCTTGTCCGGCAGGCCGTCATGATCACCCAGCTCGCGCTCGGGGACGTCATCCCAGTGCAACTTGCCGAGGGTGATGTTGCGCTCGGGGTGAACGGCGTAGTGGATACGGTTGTCCTCCCGATCCGTGTCGCCGATGCAGAGCAGCCGAACAGTCTCTTCGGTGTTGTTGATAAAGGCGTGGGACAGCCCGTCACCGGCCTTGAAGCCCACCGAGTCGCCCGGTTGCAGCCGATGGAGCACGCCGTCGAGCCAGACATCCGGCGTCCCTTCCAATACGTGGACGAACTCGTCCTCGGTCTTTTCGGCGTGGGGCCAACTGGTGCGGTGGCCGGGCTCGACGATCTCGTGGTGAATGCCGATCCGGCTAAAGCCAAAGTGCTTGCCGAGGGCGCAGCCGCGGGAAAGCGGCTCCTGACTGCCGGAGTAGTAGCGCGGCGTCTGCTCTTGCAGCTCGCGCCAGTGTTTGATGCAGGGGTGGCGATTCATAGTGGTTCCTTTTCTATGAGGATGCAGTCACGGGAGGGTCATCCTAACTGCCAGAATGCGGGGGAGAAAAGTAGAAATCGGCAGCCGGTTTCACTACTGATGGCGAGACGGCGGACTCGGCTACGTGTCGCGCGCTCGTCCAGCAAGGGCTGTGCAGCCATGCCAAAGGCAAAAAAGAGGGAGCCGTTGGCTCCCTCTCTCGCTCTTGTCAGCACCTGTTTTCGGATGCTTATTTGCCGCTGTTATCTACCAATATTGTCCGCCAGCTGTTTGGCGTGGCTGGGAGCCCACTGGTCGATCATCTTCTCCATCTCCTCGGTGGTGATGGGCTCATCCTTGTGGGTGCTGTCCGGGCTTTCGCGGGCATCCATCACCCAGCCCGGCTCGGCTCCCTGTCCTGTGCAGTGTCATGGTTTGACGCTGTGAGTGTGGGCGGATGCAGAAGATGTTGTGGGTGACAGAAGCGGTATGGTCCATCAAGGAAATGCGTTTGCAGACCCCCTTGCAGAATGAGCCCGTCGCCTCCGGCTGCTTGGTGTTGCACCGGGTCAATAACCTTGCTGATGCAGCCGTGACGCGGGCTGCAGGGGGGCCAATGCACTGACCAAGAAGACGGATTGTCAGCTGAGCCCGCAGGATCATGGCCGACGAACGTCAGATGTCGGGCTGGCAGTGCCGCATCCAGGCGGTCGATTTCATCAGCGAACCGCTCTCGCTCCGCCATATCGAAGGGGTTGTCTGTGCGTTGGAGAACAGACCAGACCCCGTATCCGGAGCACCATCACCACGGCATGGGTCGTTTATGTCATCCAATATGCAACATTTAGGAGAAAGAAATGACCATGGGAACCATTCTGCTGATCGTTCTTGTCTTGTTGTTGATCGGCGTCATTCCAAGCTGGCCGCACAGCCGAGGCTGGGGTTACGGCCCAAGCGGCGCCATTGGACTGGTGCTGACCATACTGCTCATCCTAGTCTTGCTCGGCAAGATCTAGGCAACCTAGCACCGGAGAAACCACCACATGATACAAAGCAAAGCTATCCTCATCGCCATCTCGCTGCTCCTCACACTCGGGGTGAGCGGATGCGACCAGCCAGGGTCGGCCGAACAGGCCGGCAAGAAAATTGATGACGCTGCCAGCGAGACTGGCGAGAAAGTCGATGCAACCGTCGACAAGTATGAAGACAAGATGACTGAGCAAACTGCCAAAAGTGCCCAGTCCTGGAATGACACCGAAGTGACGGCCAAGGTCAAAGCCGAGTTCCTCAGCGAGCCTGGTTTGAAGTCAATGGACATCAGTGTCAACACTGTCCAGGGTATGGTCACTCTGACCGGTACTGTCGATTCGCGAATCAACAGCGACAAGGCCAGTGCCCGTGCGATGGCCATCAGCGGCGTCAAGGGTGTCGTTAACCAGCTCGTTGTCACGGCTGTCCAATAACGCCATCGCTCATCAGCACCCAAGGAGAACACTATGGAAGTGCAAAAGGCATACAAGGAAAAGTTGAATGCTCAGCTCAATGAGTGGAGCAGTCAGATCAATCTGCTGGAAGCCAAAATGGAAAATATCTCGGCCGACCTGAAAGTCAAACGGGCGAAGGAGATCCAGGCTTTGCGTGCCAAACAGCACGCTGCCTCCGACAAGATGGATGAGCTCGGCAAGGCAAGCGGTGAATCCTGGGAGCAGGTCAAGTTGACCGCTGACAAGATGTGGAGCGACTTGAAGACTGGTCTGGCCGAAGCCCAGTCGAAATTCAAGTAAGCACTGCGTTTTACGTTTTTGGGCCAATTTGGCCCAGCTGCGAAAATCAGGCATAAAATCATCATCCCCGCGAAAGCTGGGATGATGATTCTCTCATCTGGCCGCACACCCCGGTGGCTGCGCGCTTCACTGACATATCCCATCAAGGCCGGCGCGGTTCAGCGACAGGTCGAATAGATACACACCACAGCACTACATCAGTCCGGGTCTGTGGAAAAGAGCTCCCCCTTGTTTGACCCGCGATCCAGTACGCCTTTCCTGCTTCCGTCACCGACGTCAGGCCGTAGGGGAGTGGCAAGATACTTCCTGAGCGTAGCGTTTGTTTTTCTTGGATAAACCAAATGAGTGGCCTCGTATAAAGTATTTTGCTGGAAATCGTTCAAATCAGGTGGGGCCAAAGGGCTTCAAAAGTGGCCACTCTCTTCGCATGCTGCTCCATCACTTGAGGGGAGTAACTGATGTCGTGATGGACGTTCATACTGCGATGGCTATGGTTGCGGATATTACTGGCGTTGCTCAGCGGCCTGTTGTTTACGATCTCCTTTCCTCTGTTCCCGTACGCCTCCTGGTGGTCAATGCTCACAGAGAATGATCTCCTGGTCTGGGGAGGTTTGCTTCAGGGACACACCTTTGCCGAGCTGGCCCTGCCCATGCCGGGGGGGTATCTGACTTGTTTGCGTCCTCTGGCCACTGTTTCTGCTGACGCCTCGCCTGCTGCTGTCGCAGCTTTGCTGCGCTCTGGTTATGGCAAACCTGTGACTCTGCTTTTCTGACGGCGACTACCTCGACCCGGCAGATGCAGGAGATCGTCTATTCCTCGATCCGGCTCACTGGTTGCCGCTCTCATCTTTGTTGCGTATCCGCCGTCAGCTTCTTTCGCTAACACTGTGATTTTTCAGTGGATTGGTAAGGATTTGATCAAGGTTGAGGTTATTGCGGCCATTCGCTCATATAATCGCCGCCATGAAAATGATTCGGATGGATTCGATGGTCACGCTGATGGCGGCCCTGTTCGGGCTGCTCTGCACCAGTCTGGTATGGGCGGCACCCACACCTTTTGTCGCCATTCCGACCGGCCCGTCAGCGGCCAGTGCGACAACGACCCGGGCCGGCATGGAGCCGCTGCTCTCCTGGTTTACCGGCGAGTTTTCCAGTCGCGAGCAGGCCGGCTATGACACTCGTTTCACCAGCGCCGAGCTGCGGCTGGTGGAGATTTGGCCCGGTCATCAAGGCTTTCGCTGGGTCTATGCCGAGCAGTTCCTGACCGAGCGCTCGGTGCGCCCGTTCCGTCAGCGTATCTACCGTTTTTCTCCCGTGCCCGACGGCCGCATCCTGATGGCCGAACTGACCATGCCCAGAGCCGTCGACTTTGCCGGTGCCTGGCGTGACCCCGGACTGCTTGACTCCCTTACCCCGCAACAGCTCTCTCTGCGCCAGGGCTGCGAGGTCTGGCTGAGCCGTCAACCCTCGGGGGAGTATGCAGGCCACAGCAAGGTCGGCAGCTGCGCCACCAACTTCGGCGGTGCCAGCACACTGGTGCAATATCTCTGGGTCGGCCCCGACAGCGTCAGATTGCTGGATCGCGCCTACGACAACGAGGCCCATCAGCGCTGGGGCAGCCCGGGTGAGGGTTATGTCTATCTGCGCAAGGTGAAGCAGCGCGGGGAGTAGCCGGCCTGGTCTCCCTCTTGAGCGGGCTGATCCAGTTCATGACGCTGCTCGCTGAGGTAGTCGATCAGCAGCCGCAAGCGCAGCGGCATGGGTTCTCTGGCGGGATAGAGCATGTTGACAGGGCGAGGGGCGGGCAGAGCATCCGGCAGTATTTCCAGCAGGACGCCGCTTTCCAGCTCCTGAGTCAGCAGGGCCCTGGGTTGCAGCACTATGCCCGCATGGTTGATCGCGGCTACCTTGAGGGCGCTGCCATGGTTGCTGATGAACTGGCTGTCCCACAGGTGCAGGTGTTCGAGGGGAAACTCCTCTGCCAGGCTCGATTGTGTCAGCCAGGGGGTGAAACCCAGGCACTGATGGCGGGCCAGGTCAGCCAGTGCCATGGGGGTGCCGTGGCGTTGCAAATAGCGCGGCGAGGCGCAGAACACAGAGGTTGATCTGGTCAGTGGGCGGGCGATGTAGGCGGCATCCTTGGGGGTGCCGACCCGAAAGATGAGGTCAAAACCGTCGCCAATCACATCGACCAGCCGATCGCAGAGATCCAGCTCGATGCGGATCTGTGGATACTGCGCCATGAAGCGGCACAGCAAGGGGGTCAGCCGATAGCTGCCGAAGGTGATGGGGGCATTGATGCGGATCTTGCCCGCCGCCTGACCTGTGTGGGCCCGGGTGTTCTGCTCCAGTTCCCGATAGTGCTGCAACAGGTTCTGGCAACCGCAGAGGTACTCTATGCCCGCCTCGGTCAGGCTCTGGCGGCGGGTGTTGCGATTGAGCAGACGGGATCCGACCCTGGCCTCCAGCCACTTGATGTATTTGCCTATCATGGCCGGCGTCATCTCGAACCTCTCCGCGACGGCACTGAAGCTGCCCGCGCGGGCGACCTCGACGAAGATCTCGATGGCGGTCAGACGGTCCACTCTAAACTCCTAGTTTATAAAGCCGAGCGCCACTATGTCTGGCTGGCGAAGCGACTGTCAATATACTGGGCGGCACCACACCGACCATGGAATGCCCTGTGATGAGTCTCGAATATTACGCCCTCTACCTGCTGCTCGCCGTGGGGACTGTGCTCAGCCCCGGGCCTGCGGTGATCTACACCATAGGCAACACCCTGACCCGGGGGACCCGCCACGCCATCGCCGGTTTTGTCGGAGTGGCAGTGGGGATCCTGCTGGTCGCGACCCTGGCCTCTCTGGCAGTGCTCTGGTTTACCCACTGGCTGGCCGATGGGCAGCAGATCCTGACTCTGGGGGGCGCCCTCTATCTGCTCTATCTGGGGGTGAACTCCTGGCGTCAGCGCGCGGTCGGCCCGGTCGTCGGGGCCTCGACCGATCGGGATTGCGGCCGCAGTTTCGCCAAGGGAGCGCTCATCAGCCTGCTCAATCCCAAGGCGATCATCTTCTTCACCAGCCTGTTTCCCCAGTTCATCGATTTTCGTCAGGGGGCGCTGGGCCAGTGCATGCTGCTGGCGCTGACCTTCAGCGCCGTTGTGCTGGTGGTGCACGGCGGCTACTGTCTGGTGTTTCGCTGGGTAGGCATGCAGGGGTATGGCGAGCGTTTCGCCAGAGGTATCAACCGCTTGTCGGCCGTGATGTTCACCGGCTTCGCAATCCTGCTGCTGATCAGGGCGCTGGGCTGAGGTAAAAGGAGAGTCCGGGCGGGATGAGGCCCGCTCCGCAGCCATCAGGCCGGGACATAAGGAAAGGTATTTCAACGGGATGGCGCACTTGTGCGCCATCCCGTTACTTCATTAGAGCTTGAACAGCGGCCGCAGGCGAATGCCGATCAGGCTGCCGGCCAGGGCCATCAGCATCCAGACCCAGCCGTGCAGGCTGCCCGACGCCGTACCGTCGAAGAAGCCCCCCAGGTTGCAGGCGCTGTACATGGCGCCCATCCCCATCAGCAGGCCGCCCAGGATGGATGCCAGGCTGTTGCCGAGCCGCATCGGGGCGAAGTTGCCGCCACCGCTGATGCAGCGCGCCAGCATGGCCCCCAGGATCCCCAGCCAGAACATGCCGACCATGGGGTTGATGAAGAGCGGCTGGGCCAGTTTCGGGTTCCCCTCGAACAGGCCGAACAGGGAGGCGCCGCGCAGCGCCATGTCATAGACGGCACCCGTGATGGTCCAGGCCGAGCCGTGCAGGGCGACCACGGAGGAGTTGAGCAGGGCGATGAGGATGCCGCCGGTCAGCACGGTGAAGCGGCCGTCGCGCCAGAACAGGTTGCCACCGCTGAAGAGGGGCTTGAGCTCGCCGGTGCGTTTTAGTTCGCTGTTGCGAAACAGCAGGAAGAGCACGGCGACCAGCGCCAGGTTGAGCAGCATGCCGCTCCAGAGATTGCCGGTCAGATCGCGGGCCAGCACCACATGACTGGAGAAGGTAGCCTCCAGCTCGGGGCGGAACTGGTTGCTGATCAGGGTGCCGATACCGTAGCAAATCAGCACCAGCCAGAAGCGGGGTTGCCCCTCGCCACAGCAGTAGAGGGTGCCGGTGGCGCAGACGCCAGCCAGCTGCATGCCGATGCCGAACAGGAAGGCGCCGACGATGAAGGGAATGCCGATGGCCATCACGTTGCCCACCATGGCGTCGCCAAACAGGGCGTGGCTAAAGGAGAGGAAGCAGGTGAACAGCAGAATTTCGATGGCGATGGTGAGCAGGTGAACCCGCACATAGTAGCTGTTGCGCTTGGTCAGCATTTCGCGCCAACCGAAGACGATGCCGAAGCGGCTGAAGGAGAGGGTGAAGCCGAAGCCGAATCCTAACAGGGCCATCAGGGCCCATTTCATACCAAAGGTGTTGCCGAGCCAGAGTAACGCTCCCCCCGCGATTGCCACGATGGGGAGCGACCATTTTCGATTCATCTTGTTGTTTCCTGTGCGTCATGTGTGAGTGGAAACCGTGCATCCTATTCCCACATTGAGTCCGATTCCAGCGCGGATCCGTACCTGTGGCGGAAAATGAAAGCAAAACCCTATCCAGATCAATTCCTGGCAAGGGCCCATGGCGAAATGAGTATGAATCTATTTCAGGGGCGGGAAATAATGGTGTGACGAGTGTGAAACTAATTAAATGGAAAAAGATGAATTTAAATTTTGCGCCCTCGAATGCTTTTGGGTAGAATCTCGGCGTGTTATCAACAGATGGAAGGATATTATGGAAAGCGACAGTTGTAGCCGATTGCAAATCGCGATGTGGGCTTGCCAGAGCTGAGGTTGATATCCTTTCTTCCCCCTCACTCTGATTGCTCAGAGTGCAGCATAGAGTGCAGCATCTATATGAGTCACCTTCGACTCTCACAACCGCTTAATCCCAGCCTTCATCAGGGATTGTCGTTGTAAATCTGGATTGTTCCGCTCACCTGCGAGTCATGCCGCCTCGCGACCCTGCAATTGAACGCTTCATCATGCGCCCCGGGTGCTGCCCGTCAGGGCCGCAACAGCGTCGGAACCGTGCATCCGTACCGTGGCCGGGAAGTGATCGAGCGTAAAATAACAAGATGGACAATACCATATTGAAAACAGATTAGTTTTCGATAGGACAGGTTGCGAAATAAAATAATTGACGTGATTGCTCAATATATTACGGTCGTGGCAAAGGTTGCGCCGTAATATTTCCATGGGGCGCGGTTTTCTCCGTTATATTCACCCGCCCGGCATCACTGACATTATTCCATGATCGGTGTCCAGTTATTTCAAGCTGTCGTTATCCTTATTTCCTTTATGGGTGTATGCCGCTCTGGTGGCGGGATCACCGGACTCGTCCGCCGATAATACAGACCCGTTGGGTCATGCTCGCCAACGACAGCGTATCTGGCTGTCAGTGGCCGCGCCCGGCCCTCTCTCCACCCCACTCGGAGGATATCGTATGACCGAAGAGCCCAAGCCTCGACCCTCGGGGTCCACGCCTCCCCACGCCTGATCCCCCTGCGGGTAACAGGATGCGGAGTCCTGATCCCTGATAGCCCCTACTTGCTGGCAAGCGTGCCCGACAGACATGCCGTCTGGCGGCGCCATGCTGCGCCTGCGCCAACCGGGGGCCCATTGCCTGTCTCACATCAGTACTGACGCTAGGCCCGGCCCGCGACAGGGCCCGCTTGCGCGTAGAAATCAGGATAAAGAGTCATGAAACAACAACATACCGCCAGCCGGCACAAGCAGCAGGGGTTCGTTGCCCCGACCAGTGCCAGGGAGAAGCTCTCCTCCCGGGTGCTCGACGAGGCCGACAAGTCCCTCGAGTACACCCTCACTGCCGTGCGCGGCAATATCGACGGCCTGACCTCGACCGAGGCGGCCAACCGTCTGGTCCAGTTCGGCCCCAACGAGGTGACCCACGACAAGCCGCCCCATCCGCTGATCCAGCTGATGCAGGCGTTCAAGAACCCCTTTGTGATGGTGCTGATCGTGCTCGGACTGGTCAGCTACGTGATGGACGTGCTGATGGCCGAGCCGGGTGACGAGGATTGGGTCAAGGTGATCATCCTCGGCGTCATGGTCAGCCTGAGCGGCCTGCTCCGCTTCTGGCAGGAGTACCGCTCGGCCAAGGCGGCCGAAACCCTCAAGTCGCTGGTGCGCAACACCGCCACCGTGCTGCGCCGCCCTTCGCCGGGAGCCCCTTCCCAGCGCAAGGAGGTGGCGATGGTCGAGCTGGTGGCCGGTGACATAGTGCACCTGCAGGCGGGGGACATGATCCCGGCCGACATCAAGCTGATCGAATCCCGCGATCTCTTCATCAGCCAGGCGGTGCTGACCGGCGAGGCCCTGCCGGTGGAGAAGTACGACACACTGGGAGCCGTGGCCGAGAAGTCGGCGGACGGCAGCAGCACGGGGGAGGTGGGCCTGCTCGACCTGCCCAACATCTGCTTCATGGGCACCAACGTGGTGAGCGGCACCGCCAAGGCGGTGGTGGTGGCGACCGGCAGTGACACCTATTTCGGTTCGCTGGCCCGCAACGTGGTGAGCCACAAGCGCATCGAAACCAGCTTCGATCGCGGCGTGAACAGCGTCACCAGGCTGCTGATCCGCTTCATGCTGGTGATGGTGCCCGTGGTCTTCATGCTGAGCGGCGTCAGCAGCGGTGACTGGATGTCGGCGCTGACCTTCGCGCTGGCGGTGGCGGTGGGGCTGACCCCGGAGATGCTGCCCATGATAGTCTCCGCCAACCTGGCACGGGGCGCCGTGGCCATGGCCAAGCGCAAGGTGGTGGTCAAGCGGCTCAACTCGGTGCAGAACTTTGGCGCCATGGACGTGCTCTGCACCGACAAGACCGGCACCCTGACCCAGGACAAGATCATCCTGGAGCACCATTACAACGTACGTGGCAACCGTGACGACAGGATCCTGCAGCTGGCCTGGCTCAACAGTTATCATCAGAGCGGCATGAAGAACCTGATGGACATCGCGGTGATCGAGCACGCCGATGTGCTGGGTGACAGCTGCAAGCCGGACAACTACAGCAAGGTGGATGAGCTGCCGTTCGACTTCGTGCGTCGTCGCCTGTCGGTAATAGTGCAGGACGATCTGGGCCAGCAGTTGATGGTCTCCAAGGGGGCGGTGGAAGAGATGCTGGCCGTCTCCAGCCACATTGCGGATGGCCAGGAGGTGCGGGAGCTGACCGACGCCGATCGCCGTGCCCTGCTGCGCCAGAGCGAGGAGTTCAACGCCGAGGGGTATCGGGTGCTGATAGTGGCGACCCGGGATATCCCGGCTGCCGAGTGCAAGCAGAGCTATCAGACCCGTGACGAGGCCGGACTGGTGGTGCGCGGCTTCCTCACTTTCTTCGATCCACCCAAGGATTCAGCCGCCCCGGCCATCCGCGCGCTGAATGACTACGGCGTGGCGGTCAAGGTGCTGACCGGCGACAATCCCATCATCACCAGCAAGGTGTGTCGCGATGTGGGGCTGAACCCGGGGGTGCCGTTGCTCGGCAAGGACATAGAGGTGATGGACGACGTGGCCCTGTGCACAGTCGTCAAGCACACTACCATCTTCGCCAAGCTCACTCCGCTGCAGAAGTCGCGGGTGGTGAAGGCGTTGCAGGCCAACGGCAACACGGTCGGTTTCCTCGGTGACGGCATCAATGACGCTCCGGCGTTGCGGGATGCGGACGTGGGGATCTCGGTGGACAGCGGTGCCGACATCGCCAAGGAGACGGCCGACATCATCTTGCTGGAGAAGAGCCTGATGGTGCTGGAAGAGGGGGTGGTCAAGGGACGCGAGACCTTTGGCAACATCCTCAAGTACCTCAACATGACTGCCAGTTCCAACTTCGGCAATGTTTTCTCGGTGCTGGTCGCCTCCGCCTGGTTGCCCTGGGCGCCCATGCTGGCGATGCAGATGCTGATCCAGAACCTGGTGTATGACGTCTCCCAGATGCTGCTGCCCTGGGACAAGATGGATCCCGAGTTCCTCAAGCGTCCGCGCAAGTGGGAAGCGAGCAACATCAAGCGCTTCATGCTCTGGCTCGGCCCGACCTCCTCGGTGTTCGACATCAGCACCTTCTGCCTGATGTGGTTCGTGTTCGGTGCCGGCGCCATGTATGCCACCGCCAACGGCAGCATGGATCCCCTGGTCAACGGTCAGGCCATCATGAACTCTGGCTGGTTCATCGAGGGGCTGGTCTCCCAGACCCTGGTGGTGCACATGCTGCGAACCCGCAAGATCCCCTTCCTGCAGAGTACGGCTACCCTGCCGGTGCTGTTGTCGACCTCCATCGCCATCGCCATCGGCTGCTACCTGCCGTTCTCGCCGCTGGCGGAGCACTTCGGCTTCATCACATTGGAAGCGCCCAAGTACTTCATGTGGCTGGTGATCACCATGCTGGCCTACATGGGGCTGACCCAGGCGATCAAGACCATCTACATCAAGCGCTACTGTCAGTGGTTCTGACGGGATAAGCCTGGCCATCAAGCACCAGCGTCAGTGGTGCCCGGTGTGAACCAGACTGCCATGCGGATTTTTATCCGTGTGAACGCAAAGAGGGATGGCTCAGGCCATCCCTCTTTTTCATGGGGGCGGGAGGAGGTCAGTGCGGGACCAGGGCATAGGCTTCGCCGGCCATACCGGTCAGGATGGAGAGGCTGACGGCGCCGAACAGCAGGCCCGTGACCAGATTGAGTGGACGCTGGATCCGGCCAAGCAGGCGTTGGGCCCGCGGGGTGGAGAGGCTCCAGGCCAGCACGCCGAACCAGACCAGAGAGAGCAGGAACAGCTCCAGCACCAGCAGGCCGCGCGTCAGCCCATCCACCTGCGGCGTCACCATGGCCGCCAGCAGTCCCATGAAGAACAGCAGTGCCTTGGGATTGAGCAGATTGGTGGCAAGCCCGCTCCCTATCCCCTTGCGCCAGCCCTGCTGCTCTCCGCCAGCCTTTAGGGCCAGTGTTGCCGAGCTGTGCCAGGCGGCCTTGAGCGCCCCCCACCCGAGCCAGCCCAGATAGAGGGCGCCGACCACCTTCACCGCCATGAAGAGCCAGGGATGTTCGGCGATCAGCAGGCTGATGCCGGTCAGGCTTAGGGTGGCGTGCAGCAAGATGGCGAGTGCTATGCCGAGCGCCGCCCCCAGTGCCGTTGGCCTGTGCAGGCTGGTACGCAAGATCAGCGCGAAGTCCGGCCCAGGGCTCGCCAGGGCGATCAGATGGATGAGACCTATGGTCAGAAACAGGCTGGTGAACATGGTGAAACCTCGATAACTGTATGAGGTGACAGCATGGGGGATCAGGGCGGGGAGGCGATTGTAAAAGATTGCATCTGCTGCCGGTCATCGACCGGGCTGGGCTGTCATGGCCCTGGCTAGCCGGGCTGGCCCGTAAAAGACTGCATCTGCTGGCGGTAATCGGCGGGGGTCAGCCCGAATGCCTGCCGGAAACCGTGGTGGAAGTGGCTCTGATCGAAGAAGCCGACTGCCAGCGCCACCTCGCTCACCGGCAGGCCGCTGCCGAGCAGGCGCTTGCCCTGCTCCAGTCTCAGTCGCTTGAGCCAGGCATAGGGGGTCATGCCTGTCTTTTTCTTGAACTGACGCAGGAAGGCGAAGCGATCCAGCCCGAACAGGGCGGCCAGATCCTCCAGGCTGTGGCGCTCATCCAGTCGGGCCAGCAGATAGTCGCGCAGGTATCTTAGTTGGGGATCCGCCAGGGCGTGGCGCTCCGGCGCTATGTGCAGCAGCTCGCCGAGCAGGGCCAGCAGCTGGCTCTCCGCCAGCAGGCCGTCCGCCTGGGGCGTGTCCAGGTACATGTGCAGCCGGGCGAAGCCCTGATAGAGGTCGGGACGGCTCTGCAAGCCCTTGTCGAAGAAGGGCTCGGGGCTGTCCGGCAGCCAGCGCGCCAGCTGTTCGGGTGCGATGGCAAACACCCGCACCTCGTACCCTTCCGGCAGCAGGCTGAGGCCGTCGTGCATCTCGTCCGGGTTGACGGTGGAGAGCTCGCCGCGCACCAGATTGTGGCTGCTGCCCTTGTGGATGAATTTCTGGCCGCCCTGCTGCACCAGACCTATGTGATAGTCCAGGTGAACGTGGCGGCCATAGCTGAACTCCCTGTGGTGGGAGTGGGAGAGTTCAACCCCCGGCAGCAGCCGGGATTGCCAGTAGTGGATGCGGGATTGGGGAGCGCTCATCGGCTATTGATAACCTGAAACCTGAATATTGGCTTGTAGATTATTGCAGTGTCGACGCGGCCATGCCGTCAACCCTGACTGGCAGCCCGGCGCCGCTTGCTGCTGCGCAGTCCGTCCAGGCTGAACAGCACAAGCGCACTCCAGATGCAGCCGAAGGTGATCAGCTTGTCCGGTGTCAGCGCTTCCCCGTACAAGGTCACCGCCAGTATGAACATCAGGCTGGGGCCTATGTACTGGAAGAAACCCAGGGTGGAGAGTTTGAGACGGGTGGCGGCTGCGGTGAAGCAGAGCAGGGGCGCCGTGGTAACGGCTCCGGCGGCGATCAGCAGCAGATTGAGGTGCCAGTCGTTCTCCGTCATATGGCTGGTGGTGCTGTCGGCAAATCCCCACAGGTAGATGGCGGCCGGCGGCAGCATGATCATGGTTTCGATCAGCAGGCCGGTGAGGGCATCGAGGGCCAGCTTCTTGCGAATGAGGCCGTAGATGGCAAAGCTCGAGGCCAGTACCAGGGCTATCCAGGGCAGGGAGCCGAAGGCGATGAGCTGGACGGCGACACCGATCACCGCCAGTCCCACGGCCCACCACTGCAGGCGACGCAGCTGTTCGCTCAGAAACAGCATGCCGAGCAGCACGTTGAACAGCGGATTGATGTAGTAGCCGAGGCTCGCATCCAGCATGTGGCCGTTGTTGATGGCCCAGATGAAGAGCAGCCAGTTGCCGCCGACGGTGACCGAAGTGAAGGCCAGGGTGAGCAGCACTTTTGGCTGGCGCAGCACGGCCTGCACCTTGTGCCACTGGCGCCCGAGCAGGGTCAGCACCATCAGCAGAACGCAGGACCAAATCATGCGGTGGGTCAGGATTTCGGCAGCCGGTACGGCGGAGAGGGTTTTGAAATAGATGGGGGCGAGACCCCAAAGGGTATAGGCGCACAAGGCATAGATGATGCCCTGACGCTGAGCTTGTTGCTGCATGCGGATAACCTTCACTGGAGAGTCGGACGTTGGAAAACATCGCAAAAAATCAGTGTAGCGATCCTTTTGGAGGGAAAGAAGTGAATAAATGGTGATCGGCGGATTTTAGCGGTACGTTTCTCTGCTCAGCGGCCCCCGCCACGACGGATCTTCTCGACGTCCATCAGCAACCACAGCATGAGTGCGATGGCGGAGATCCACGGACCCCAGGTCACATAGGCCTCACCCTGCCCCAAGAGGTAGAACAGCAGGGGCAGTCCTATCACCAGAAACAGTACACTTCCCAGAAAAAATAGCATTTTTATCTTTATATTTAAGGGCTTGTCTATTTGACGATTATATCGATTGAGGCGTGCGATGAAAGGGCAAAAATGAAAAAGGAGGATTTCTCCCCCGATTTCACGAATGAGCGTCATTTCTGATGCTATTCGAGCTGGATCCAGGTGCTTTTCAGCTCGGTGTACTTCTCTAGGGCGTGCAGTGACTTGTCGCGGCCATTGCCGGATTGCTTGAAGCCGCCGAACGGCATCGTCATGTCGCCGCCATCCCAGTTGTTGACGAAGACGGTGCCGGCACGCAGGGCGCGGGAGCCCTTGATCGCCTTGTTGAGGTCAGCGGTCCAGATAGCCGCCGCCAGGCCGTAGTCGGTGTCGTTGCCGAGTGCTATCGCCTCTTCCAAGGTATCGAAGCCGGTCACCGCCAGCACAGGGCCGAAGATCTCCTCGCGGAAGATCCGCATCTCGGGCGTCACCTCGTCGAAGATGGTGGGTTCGATGTAGAAGCCACCGCTCTCCATATTGGTGCGCTTGCCCCCCAGCAGCAGCTTGGCTCCTTCCTGCTGGCCGATATCGATGTAGCGCAGCACCTGCTCCATCTGGATGTTATCCACCATGGCGCCGATGCGGGTGGCGGGATCGATCGGGTTGGCCGCAATCCACTCGCGGGCATGGGCCAGCAACCGTTCCATAAATTGCGGCTTGATGCTGTTTTGCACCAGCAGGCGAGAGGCGGCGGTACACACTTCACCCTGGTTGTAGAAGATGGCGCCGGCGGCACTCTTGGCGGCGGCGTCCAGATCCGGCGCATCCGCCAGTATGATGTTGGGGCTCTTGCCACCACACTCCATAAAGGCGCGCTTGAGGTTGGACTTGCCGGAGCACTCCACCAGATGTTTGCCGATCTTGGTGGAGCCGGTGAAGGTGATGCAATCCACGTCCATGTGCATGGCCAGTGCCTCGCCCACTGTATGGCCAAAGCCCGGCAGCACGTTGAAGACCCCATCCGGAATGCCCGCCTCTTTCGCGATACCTGCGATGCGCAGGGCGGTGAGAGGGGATTTCTCGGAGGGCTTGAGGATGACCGAGTTGCCGGTGGCCAGCGCCGGGCCCAGCTTCCAGCAGGCCATCACCAGCGGGAAGTTCCAGGGGACAATGGCGGCGACCACGCCGAGGGCCTCGCGGGTCACCAGCGCCAGGGCGGACTCTTCCACCGGCGCGACCTGATCGTAGATCTTGTCGATGGCTTCGGCGTTCCAGGCGATGCAGTTGGCGGCGGCGGGAGCGTCATACCCCATGGCATCGCCGATGGGCTTGCCCATGTCCAGCGACTCAAGCAGTGCCAGCTCCACCTTGTTGAGACGCATCAGGTCGGCGAAGCGCTGCATGATCAGCTTGCGCTGTTTCGGGGCCAGCCCGCTCCAGCGTTTGTCATCGAAGGCGGCGCGGGCGGCCTGCACCGCCAGCTCGGCATCGGCGGCATCGCAGGCGGCGACCTTGGTCAGCAGCTTGCCGTTGGCCGGGTTGATGCAGTCGAAGGTGGCGCCATTGATGGCATCCCGGTAGCTGCCGTCGATGAAGGCTTGGGAGGGCAGGGTCAGATGGGCGGCCTTGTGTTGCCACTGGGCCAGAGTCAGGTCACTCATGTTCACTCCTTGAACCGGCAAAGAATTGGTATCCGCGTATCAATATGCTAAACATACCGCCGCTTGTAAATCCACTATGTAACATTTTATTAAACAGCTGAGGCTGTTCCCGTCAGAAATTGGCCGGGATACTTTGCCTGAGAGCAGCTCGAACACTGTTCAATGATGCTGCCTTGCGACTCTGTGTGGCTGATGTGATCTGTTCGAGAGCAGCCCGAATTCTGCCAAATGGCGACTTAGAAACTGGCCGGCGTGTTGGCAGAGATCAGCACGCACTCCTGCTCGCCCACGTTGCGAAAACGGTGCGGCGTGCGGCTGTCGAAGTAGTAGCCATCACCCGGTGCCAGCTGGTGGATCTGCTCGCCAATGGTCACCTCGACCGTCCCCTGAATGACGATGCCGCACTCTTCCCCTTCGTGGCTCAGCATGTCGTCACCCGTGTCTGCGCCTGGCGGCAGTATCTCCTGCATCATGCCGATGGCACGGTTGGCGCGGCTGTGGCCCACCAGTCGGTAGCTGATGGGATGGGTGCCAAGATCCGGCATGTCGCTGGCGCGGAAGATCACCTCTGTCCCCATCTCTGTCTCTTCGGTGAAGAAGCTGGCCAGGGACATGGGAATGCCTTCGAGTACCTTGCGCAGCGAGGACACTGAGGGGCTCACCTGATTTTTCTCGATCTGGGAGATAAAACCGTTGGTCACACCGGAGCGTTTGGCCAGCTCGCGCTGGGAGAGGGCCGCCTTGGTGCGAACCGCCTTGAGGCGGTGACCGATATCCATCAATAGACACTCCTTGACTGTTTACTATTATTAAAATTGTGTTAAATATCTTATACCACCCCGGTCGGGGTGACACCAAGCAGGGCAACATTGAGCCCTTTTTTATGGATTCAGGTGTTTAATTTAATAGGCATAAGCCGATAGTTACTAAACACCTTAAGGATGAGGTGACCATGAAACCGATCAGCGACATCAATACGCCCTCCGATATGTCCGCCTTCTGGATGCCGTTCACCGCCAACCAGCAATTCAAGGCGGCGCCGCGCATCCTGAAGTCGGCAGAGGGGATGTATTATCACTCAGAGGATGGCCGCAAGATACTGGATGGCACTGCCGGGCTCTGGTGTTGCAACGCGGGCCATGGTCGCCGCGAGATCGCCGAGGCGGTTTCCCAGCAGATTTCCCACCTCGATTTTGCTCCTACGTTCCAGATGGGGCACCCCTTGCCGTTCGAGCTGGCCAACCAGCTGGTGGAGATAGCCCCCAAAGGGTTCGGTCACGTCTTCTATACCAACTCGGGTTCTGAATCTGTGGATACGGCGCTGAAAATAGCGCTGGCCTGGCAGCGGGCGCGGGGACAGGGCACCCGCACCCGGCTGATTGGTCGTGAACGGGGCTACCATGGAGTCGGCTTTGGCGGCATCTCTGTGGGGGGGATCCCCGGCAACCGCAAGTGGTTCGGCTCCCTGCTGACCGGAGTGGATCATCTGCCCCACACCCTCAATATTGCCAAGCATGCTTTCACCAGGGGATTGCCCGACGAAGACGTGACCCTGGCCGACGAGCTGGAGAAGATCGTCTTCCTGCACGATGCCAGCAACATAGCGGCTGTCATCGTCGAACCCATAGCCGGCAGTACCGGTGTCATCATGCCACCCAAGGGTTACCTCAAGCGTCTGCGGGAGATCTGCACCAAACACGGCATTCTGCTGATCTTCGACGAGGTGATCACCGGCTTCGGTCGCCTCGGTTCCCCCTTTGCGGCGCAGGAGTTCGATGTCATCCCCGACATGATCACCTGTGCCAAGGGGCTCACCAATGGCGCCATCCCCATGGGAGCCGTGCTGGTGCAGAAGCACATCTATGACGACATGATGGCCGCCGGCAAGGGCGCCATCGAGCTGTTCCACGGCTACACCTACTCGGGTCATCCGGTGGCCGCCGCCGCCGCGCTGGCGACCCTCGACATCTATCGCAACGAGAACCTGCTCACCCGCGCCGCCGATCTGGCGGGCTACTGGGAGGAGGCGGCCCACTCCCTCAAGGGCTGCAAGCATGTGAAGGATGTGCGCAACTACGGTCTGGTGGCGGGTATCGAGCTGGAATCCATGCCTGATGCCCCTGGCAAGCGTGCCTATGAGGTGTTCGTGCGCTGTTTCGAGAAGGGGGTCCTGGTTCGCGTGACAGGGGACATCATAGCCCTGTCGCCGCCGCTCATTATCGAGCGCAGCCAGATCGACGACCTCTTCACCCTGTTGCAGGATGTGTTGCAGACCCAGGACTGACCTTTTTCACCTTGTTTCATGGCGCCCGCGGCTTGTCGGGCGCCATCTCCCTGTGCCCGGCCCGTAGGCCCGCAGGGGAATGCGGATTACTCATCATGGAGGATATATGACATACAGGGTCAGCAACTTTATCGACGGCCAGCTGCAACAGAGTCACAGCGAGCGGTTTGGTGCCATCTTCAACCCGGCCACCGGCCAGCAGCAGGGGAGTGTGGCACTCGCCACCGCCGCCGAATGTGGCGAGGCCATCGCCGTGGCGGAGCGTGCTTTCGCCGACTGGTCCCAGACACCGCCGCTGGTGCGCGCGCGAGTACTGTTTCGCTTCAAGGAGCTGATGGAGCGGCACAGGGATGAGCTGGCGGAGCTCATCAGCCGCGAGCATGGCAAGGTCTTCTCCGATGCCCAGGGTGAGCTGACCCGGGGGCTGGAAGTGGTGGAGTTTGCCTGCGGCATTCCTCATCTGCTCAAGGGGGAGCACTCCCTCAATGTGGGCCGGGGGGTAGACAGCCATTCAATGATGCAGCCGGTGGGGGTGTGCGCCGGTATCACGCCGTTCAACTTTCCGGCCATGGTACCGCTCTGGATGTTCCCGGTGGCCATCGCCTGCGGCAATACCTTTATCCTCAAGCCCTCCGAGAAGGATCCATCCCTCTCCCTGCGCATGGCCGAGCTGCTCAAGCAGGCAGGTTTGCCAGATGGTGTGCTCAGCGTGGTCAACGGCGACAAGGAGGTGGTGGATGTGCTGCTGACCGATCCGCGGGTCGGTGCCGTTTCTTTTGTGGGCTCCACTCCCATCGCCGAATATATCTATGCCACCGCCTCGGCCCACGGCAAGCGGGTGCAGGCGTTGGGCGGCGCCAAGAACCACATGCTGGTGATGCCGGATGCGGATCTCGATCAGGCGGTCTCCGCCCTGATGGGGGCGGCTTATGGGGCGGCGGGCGAGCGCTGTATGGCCATTTCGGTCGCTGTGGTGGTGGGTGATGAGACCGCCGATGCACTGGTGGCCAAGCTGGCGCCGCTGGTGGAAGCGCTACGGGTCGGGCCTGGCCTGGGTCAGGTACCGGAGAACGAGATGGGGCCTCTCATCAGCCGTGAGCATCTGGCCAAGGTGCGAGGTTATGTGGATCAGGGGGTGGCCGAGGGCGCCCTGCTGCGAGTGGATGGTCGCGGCGTGAGTCACGGGGAAGGCTACTTTATCGGTGGCAGCTTGTTTGACGAGGTAACCCCCGGGATGCGTATCTACCGGGAGGAGATTTTCGGCCCCGTGCTCGCCATAGTGCGGGCCCCGGATTACGAGACGGCGCTCGGGCTAATCAACCAGCACGAGTATGGCAATGGTACTGCCATCTTTACTTGCGACGGCGATACTGCGCGGGACTTCACTGCCAGGGTTCAGGTCGGTATGGTAGGGGTGAACGTCCCCATTCCCGTGCCCATGGCGTTTCACAGCTTTGGGGGTTGGAAACGGTCCATCTTCGGGCCGCTCAACATGCACGGGCCGGATGGGGTGCGCTTCTATACCCGGATGAAGACGGTAACGGCGCGCTGGCCACAGAGCCTGCGGGCCGGTGCCGAGTTCTCCATGCCGACCATGAAGTAAGCAACCATGCAGCAGCTAGTCCAGGCATGGCCCGGTGGTGAAACGCTGCCGGAGTGCCCCGCTATCCCTGTTGAAGGAGTAACAGATGCGACTGGGAATTCTCGATTGTGACCGGCTGGATCCCGATTTGGCGGATCATTTTGGCCCCGTTTACTCCGAGATGTTTATCAAGGGCTTTCGGGCGTTGGCCCCCGAGCTGGAGTTCAGGATCTGGTCGGCGCTCGATGGCGAGCTGCCGGACGATCTGCAAGAGTGTGATGCTTGGCTCATCACGGGTTCGCGGCACGATGCCTACAGCGATCTGCCCTGGATCCAGGCACTGCGCGCCTGGATCCGGCTGGCCCACGATGCCGACGTCAAGCTGGCCGGGGTCTGCTTCGGCCATCAGGTGATTGCGCAGGCGTTGGGGGGCGAGGTGGTCAAATCCACCAAGGGGTGGGGGCTGGGGGTCTCGGTTCACCCCATGCTGGCGACCGGATCCTGGATGCAGCCCGTGCTGGATCAGATCCGGATCCTGGCCAGCCATCAGGATCAGGTAGCCCTGTTGCCACCCGGTGCAACACGGCTGGCGGGCAACGATTTTTGTCCCAACTTCATGTTCTTGCAGGGGGACCACATAGTCGCCATTCAGGGGCATCCGGAGTTTTCGGTGGAGTACAACCGGGCGCTGATCGAGCGGCGGCGGGACTTCTTGTCCGATGATCGTTATCAGAGCAGCCTCTCCTCACTGGAGGGGGAGGTGGATTCGGCCACCATGATGCAGTGGTTGTTACAATTTTTGGGCATCCTGCCCGGTAGCGAAAGGGCGACCGGCGGGATCACAGCAGGAGAGCGAGCATGATTATTGGCGTACCCAAGGAAATCAAAAACCATGAATACCGGGTCGGCATGACTCCCGCCGGAGTGCAGGAGCTGGCGGCCCGGGGACACAAGGTACTGGTGCAACAGCAGGGAGGCGAGGCGATCGGGCTGTCCGATGCCGAGTACCAGGCTGCCGGTGCTGAGCTGGTGGCGAGTGCGGCTGAGATATTCGCCCGGGCCGAGATGATAGTGAAGGTGAAGGAGCCCCAGCCGGAGGAGTGTGAACTGCTGCGCCCCGGTCAGCTGCTCTTTACCTATCTGCACCTGGCGCCGGATCCGGTGCAGACCCAGCTCCTGGTCCACTCGGGGGCGGTGGCCATCGCCTACGAGACGGTGACCGACGAGCGCGGCGGTCTGCCGCTGCTGGCGCCCATGTCTGAGGTGGCGGGGCGGATGGCGATCCAGGCCGGCGCCCACAGTCTGGAGAAGGCGCAGGGGGGCAATGGCACCCTGCTAGGTGGTGTGCCTGCGGTGGCCCCTGCCAAGGTAGTGGTGCTGGGGGGCGGCGTGGTGGGCGTCAACTCGGCGCGCATGGCGCTGGGACTGGGAGCTGATGTCACCATTCTGGATCGATCCCTGCCGCGCCTGCGGGAGCTGGACAGCCTCTATGGCCCGGCCCTCAAGACGCTTTACTCCACCCGCACCAATATCGAAGCCTGCATCGCCCAGGCGGATCTGGTGATCGGCGCCGTGCTGATCCCGGGAGCGGCGGCGCCCAGGCTGCTGACCCGCGACATGCTCAAGCTGATGCGCAAGGGCTCAGTGCTGGTGGACGTGGCCATTGATCAGGGCGGCTGCTTTGAAACCTCCCACCCCACTACCCATGAAGAGCCGACCTATGTGGTGGATGGCATCATTCACTACTGCGTGGCCAACATGCCGGGCGGTGTCGCACGCACCTCCACCTTCGCGCTGACTAATGCCACCTTGCCGTTCGTACTGGCGCTGGCAGACAAGGGTTACGCCCAGGCGCTCAAGGATGACAAACACCTGCGGGCCGGTCTGAACGTGTTCAAGGGCAAGGTCACCCAGGCGGCAGTGGCCCAGGCGCTTGGCTACGAGTACGTCAGCGCCGAATCCGTGCTGGCGTGACGCAGCCGGTGTGAACCCTGCCGGCAAACGTCGAGCTGGTTCACAAACCCCGTGATTTCAGGGAGGGCCGTCAGGGCCCTTTCTCATATACTGGGGTCCCTTGTCAGTGAGGCTTCTCCATGTCCCGCATTCTGCTGCTTGCCAATCTCAACTGTGATCATGTGCTCTCTCTCTCCGAACCCCTGATGGCCGGTGCCCGTCTGCAATACGTGGATCAGGGCCGCAGGCTGGGGGGCGGCGCCGCCAACACCGGCATAGGGCTGGTATGGGCGGGCCACGAGGTGACCATCGCCTCCCGCATCGGGCTGGATGAGGCCGGCGACTGGCTGCTGGAGCAGGCGGCGGGTTACGGGCTGGACTGCTCTCATGTGGAGCGCTTCGGGGGCGAAACAGGGGAACTGCTGATCCTGGTGGATTCCACCGGCGAGCGCACCATCCTCAGGCGGCCGCGTCGCCCCGACCTGCCTGGCGACTTGCCGGTGGAGGGGGTGGACTGTCTCTACGTGAACTATCCCGGCACCGCCATCACAGGCTATATGCGCCAGATGCTCGGCAAGAGTTTCGTGGTGGCACAGTATCCCAAGGGCGGGCAGGCTCGCCGTCCCTGTCACGTGCTGGTGGCCTCCCGCTCCGATCTCGGCGAGGTGAGCGACCCCTGGCTGCATGCTCGTCAACTGGCCGGGGAGCAGCTGGAGTGGCTGGTGCTGACCGAAGGCAAGGCGGGGGCCGTGGCCATCCATGGTGAGGAGCAGATCCGGGTCGCGGCGCGGCCCGTGTCAGTGGTGGATACCACGGGAGCGGGGGATGCGTTCGCCGGTGGCCTGATCCACGGACTGGCGCGAGGCATGGCGATCCAGGATGCCTTGCAGTGCGCGGTTGACTGGGGCGCCTTCGCGGTTGCCTCCGAGAGCTCAATCCCCTCCACAGCGCTGAAAAACTGGCTCAAGCAGCCCCATTGAATCCACACAGCAGGAGTCGTGTGGTGCACGCCGATCCGCGCCGGCCTTGGGGATGGCGCGGCGAAGTTAGCCGCCCAAAACCCCTCAAACCCGGGAGCCAGCCTGCAAGTTTGCGATCAATCAAAGAAAGTGTCGATTTATGTGCATCTTCATCGACACCCGCCTGAGCTGCTCTTAACCTTGTCATTCCACGACTCGGATTAAGATGCGGACTCTGCGCGGGCGCAAGAGCTGTCCCGCCTCTTAGCTTTAGGTTGTCGTCCTGATTTCCAGCTTGTAGTAAGAGGCAAGTGCGACCATGCAACTGACACGATTTACCGACTATGCCCTGCGTACCCTGACTTTTTTGGCGGTTCAGCCGGGAGATCGCCTGTCGACCATCACCGAGGTGGCCGATACCTTTGCCATCTCCCGCAACCACGTGGTCAAGATAGTGCATCAGCTTGGCATCAAGGGGTACATAGAGACGGTACGCGGCAAGCATGGCGGCATCCGCCTCGGTCGCTCCGCCGTCTCCATCAACCTGCGTGATGTGGTGATGGACATGGAACACGTGCTCTGCCCTGTGGATTGCAAGCGCGAGAACTGCCGTCTCTCCGGTGGCTGTCGCATTCAGGGTATTCTGCGCCGCGCCATGAACGCCTTCCTCGAGGTGCTGGGGGAATACACATTGGCCGATGCAGTGCGGGATCCCACTCGTCTCTGCCACCTGCTCGGCATTGAGCACGACTCCATTCTGGCCATGGCATAGAGCCAGCGTCAGACCATGAGGGGCCCACGGGCCCCTTTGTGCTTTCTGGCGTCTGGTAGCAGTGGAATATGGCTTCAGTGCTGAAGACGGGTCCTGGGGGCGTCAAAGCTGGGGGATCAGGGTGATGGCGCCGTGCAGGCAGGCGAGACCGCAGGCACCGCAGCCATCGCACGCCGCCATGTTGACGCTAACCCCATCGCTGGTGGCCTTGATCGCCTGCTGGGGACAGGCATCTTCACACAGCAGGCAGTAGAAGCCCTGCCTGGCCTGACAACTCGCCTCAATCTGTACCCGGGTCTGCACCTGGCGCCCCCATTGCAGATCGAGGGCGCCGGTCGGGCAGGCTCTGGCACAGCTGCCACAATAGCTGCACTGGCCGCAGGCGAGATCCAGCACAGGGGTGCCGGCGATGGCTGTACCCTCGTATTCGGGTTGACTGGCCGGTTTGAGCAGGCCGTTGGGGCAGGCCTTGAGGCACTCGCCGCAACGGGTGCAGAGGGAGAGGTACTGGGACTCTTCGATGGCCCATGGCGGGCGAGCTTCATGGCAAACCACGGGGGTGGGGCGAGAAGCTTGCCAACCTTGCGTCAGCCAACGGAGGAAATAATGAGTCATGCTCACCCCTGATACCTATTAGGGGTTAATTTTATCCAAGTTTCTGCTGGCAAGCCAGAGAATAGCGGCGGGCAGGATCGCAAGCCGGGTTGCCCTTGTGTAAGCTAGGCGGGTCTTTTTGCGGGATTGAATGAACTCATGTGGTTATTTTTGTGGCGTGCTTCTCTGTTGTATATCTTCCCTCTGCTGATGTGGGCTTACTGTCGCATCAAGGGTATCGAATTCGCCGAGCTCGATACCGGGGTTAACAGTCACAAGTGGGTTGTGCTGGCCGCCTACCTCCTCTACGTGCTGCTCTGGTTGCTGCTCAACCGTTACCTTGAGCTCTTCCTGCGTCAGCGGAGTCGCAAATGATCGCGCTGGCGACCTGGGGGCCGGCGCTGCTGGCAGCCCTGCTCGCCCTCTGTGTCGGCTGGTTGGCAGGGCGCCGCTTTGCCAGCGCCCAGGAGCAGGAGTTGCTGCTGACCCAGGAGCGCCATCAGGCGCTGCAGGATCGCTTCGACGAATTGCAGGATGAGCGGATGCAGGGTCAGCAGAAGCTGGATCAGCAGCAGACCCTGCTCATCAAGCTCACTGCCCGCCTCAAGGATGCCGAAGCTACCCTGCGCAGCGAGCGACTGGCCGCAGCCGAGAAGCTGCAACTGCAGCGGGATGGGGAACAGCGTCTCAGCCAGCAGTTTGAAAACCTCGCCAATCGTATTTTCGAGCAGAACTCGGGTAACTTTCGTGACCTGAACCAGAACAGTCTGGATCTGCTGCTGACCCCGCTGAAAGAGCAGCTGGAAGGCTTCCGTCGCCAGGTGGGAGAAACCCATGCCCAGGAGACGGCCCAGCGTCACAGCCTCAAGTTCGAACTGGAGCGTCTGGCCGAACTCAACGCCCGCATGACCGAAGAGGCGGCTGCCCTGACCCGTGCCCTCAAGGGGGACAGCAAGCAGCAGGGTAACTGGGGGGAGGTGGTGCTGGCCCGTATCCTCAGTGAATGCGGTCTGCGTGAGGGCCACGAGTACCACACCCAGGTCAATATCGAGCTGGACAAGGGCAAGCGCTATCAGCCCGACGTGATCGTCCACCTGCCGCAAGAGAAAGACATCATCATCGACGCCAAGGTATCGCTGACCGCCTACGAGCGCTGGTACAACGCCGATGACGCGCTGGAAAAAGCGGTAGCCCTCAAGGAGCACGTCGCCTCGGTGCGCAACCATATCCGCGAGCTGGGCCGCAAGGATTACCAGCAGCTGCCCGGGGTGCGCACCCTCGACTATGTGCTGATGTTTGTGGCGGTGGAGCCTGCCTTCCTCACCGCGCTGGAGGCCGACCCTTCCCTGGTACGCTATGGGCTCGACAACAACATCTTGCTGGTGAGCCCCACCAACCTGATGGTGGCGCTGCGGACCATAGAGAACCTGTGGCGCTACGAGCGGCAGAACCAGAATGCCCGCCAGATTGCCGAGCGAGCCGGACGCCTCTACGAGAAGCTGCGGCTGTTTGTGGAAGAGATGCAGCAGATGGGGGGCAGTCTTCACAAGGCGCAGGAGAGCTATGACAAGGCGATGGGGCGGCTGGTCAACGGCCGTGGCAACTTGATCGCCCAGGTCGAGCGTTTCCGTGAGCTGGGGGTGGAGGTGACCAAACCTCTGCCCGAGGCGCTGGTCAACCGCGCGCTGGAACGGGAAGACCCGACCGAATAGCGGCGAGTCTTGTCAGCGTCATGAGATGGAGAAGGGCAGCCGCAGGGCTGCCCTTCTGTTTTCTGTGTTCTCGCTATCCTGGCAGGAATTACTGCTTCCAGAACGAGGGGAAGAAGATCACGGCCACTGTCAGGATCTCGAGGCGCCCCAGCAGCATGCCGAACGACAATATCCACTTGGCCGAGTCCGGCAGGGTGGAAAAGTTGGCACTGGGGCCTATGACGGGGCCCATGCCCGGGCCCACGTTGGCCACCGCTGTGATGGAGCCCGAGATGGCGGTCAGGGGGTCCAGACCTATGGTGGCGAGCAGGGCGGCGATCAGCAATATGATGGCGAAGTAGGCCAGCACGAAGGAGATCATGGAGCGAATGATGGCGTCGTTGACCTGGCGGCCATTGTACTTCTGCGGGAAGACGGCGGAGGGATGCATCAGCTGGCGCATCTGCTTTCTGAACAGGGCGAACGCCACCTGTACCCGGAAGATCTTGAGGCCGCCGGAGGTGGAGCCGGAGCAGGCACCGAGCAGCATGATAAAGATAAACAGCACGCTGGTGAGGGGTCCCCAGGTGCCGAAATCGCCGAGGCCATAGCCGGTGGTGGTGATCACGGAGACGATATTGAAGCTGCTGATGCGCAGGGCATCCATGAAGCCGTAAATGTCTCTGATCCACAGATAGAAGGTGACGACGACTGTGATCCAGACCACCAGCCAGAAGAAGCCCTGTACCTGGGCATCCTTGAGCAGGCTGTGGTCACGTCGGCTCAGGCTCTGTACATAGAGCAGGAAGGGCAGCCCCCCCAGAAACATGAAGAGGGTACCGATCCAGTGTGCCGAGTTGGAGAAATGGGACATGGATTGGTCCGAGGTGGAATACCCGCCTGTACTGAGCGTGGTCATGGCGTGGTTGACCGCCTCGAACAGTGTCATGCCGCTCACCCAGTAGGCGAGGAAGCAGCACATGGAGAGCACCAGATAGACCACCACTATGTTGTTGGCCACTGTCTTGGCGCGGGGGGCACTCTTGTCAGACCAATCCGAGCTCTCGGTCTGGAACAATTTCATGCCGCCCACGTTGAGGTAGGGCAGTACCGCCACCGCCATCACGATAAAGCCAACGCCACCCAGCCACTGCAGGGTGGAGCGCCACAACAGTATGCTGTGAGCCATGCCATCCAGCCCTGAGAGCACTGTGGATCCCGTGGTGGTCACCCCAGACATTGTCTCGAAATAGGCATCGACAAAGCCGATGTGATTGATGAAGACGAAGGGCAGGGCCCCGAAGATGCAGGCAACCAGCCAGACAGAGGTGGTGAGCAGAAACATCTCCCGCACCCCGAGGTGAAATTCTGCCTTGCGGCCGTAGTGGAGGCAGAGCAGAGCGGCGCCGTGGGTGATCAGCACGGATTGAAGAAACTCGACAAATCCCTCCGAGCCGGTGAACAGGGCCAGCAGGGTTGGCAACCACATGAACAGAGCCAGCTTGGAGAGCACCAGCCCTTGAGTGAAGATGATAGGACGCAGCTTGATCATGCAGAATAACCTGATCGTTGAGTGACGAGAGATCCGGACATCCCCTTCGGGAGGCGACGCCGGATCTGGGTTGTGCTGACTTGAGGCATGGGTCGGTTACAGGAAGAAAGGGCTTGGCTGGAACAGCCGTTCCACTTCCGGTATGTACTTCTTGTCCACCAGGAACATCACCACATGGTCATCCTGCTGGATCTGGGTGCGATCGTGGGCGATCAGCACCTCATCACCACGAACAACGGCACCTATGGTGGTGCCGGGCGGCAGCTTGAGCTCACCCACCGTCTTGCCCACCACCTTGGAGGTGTTCTCGTCACCGTGGGCGATGGCTTCAATGGCTTCGGCCGCCCCGCGGCGCAGGCTGTATACGTTGGCGATATCGGCCCGACGCACGTGGGTCAGCAGGGCCGAAATGGTGGCCTGCTGTGGCGAGATGGCGATGTCGATGGAGCCGCCTTGCACCAGGTCCACGTAGGCGCTGCGCTGGATAAGCACCATTGTCTTCTTGGCACCCATCTTCTTGGCAAGCAGGGCCGACATTATGTTGGCCTCATCCTCGTTGGTGACCGCGATGAAGACATCGATCTGATCAATGTGTTCCTCGGCCAGCAACTCCTGATCTGCTGCATCACCACAGAAGACGATGGTGTTCTCCAGCTGTTCCGAGAGTTGTTCGGCCCGCTTCTGGTTGCGCTCTATGAGCTTGACGCTGTAGCGCTTCTCCAGTTGACGGGCGAGACCGGCCCCTATGTTGCCACCCCCGACAATCATGATGCGGCGATAGGGGCTCTCGAGCCGCTGCAGCTCGGACATGACGGCCCGGATATGACCGGCGGCAGCGACGAAGAACACTTCGTCATCTGCTTCTATGATGGTGGTGCCTTGCGGACGGATGGAGCGGCCCTGGCGGAAGATGGCCGCTACCCGTGTCTCTATGTTGGGCATGTGATCCCGCAGAGTGGAGAGAGCATTGCCCACCAGGGGGCCACCATAGTAGGCCTTGACTGCCACCAGACCCACCTTGCCACCGGCAAAGTCCACCACTTGCAAGGCGCCGGGATATTCGATCAGTCGGCGAACATAGTCGGTGACCAGCTGTTCCGGCGCTATCAGGTGATCCACCGGCACGGATTCCGGTAAAAACAGCCGGTCCCGCTCGGTCAGATAAGCCGGGGAGCGAATGCGCGCCACCTTGTTCGGGGTATTGAACAGGGAGTAGGCCACCTGGCAGGCGATCATGTTGGTTTCGTCGCTGTTGGTGACCGCCACCAGCATGTCCGCATCCTGTGCACCCGCCTCGCGCAGTACCCTGGGATGGGCGCCGTGACCATTCACCACCCGCAGGTCGAACTTGTCCTGCAGCTCCCGCAGACGGTCGCTGTCGGTATCGACTATGGTGATGTCGTTGTTCTCTCCGGCCAGGTTCTCGGCCAGGGTGCCACCGACCTGACCTGCGCCCAGAATGATGATCTTCATAGGGACCCCTCATGGGACGAGGATGGGTTGTTACCGCTGGCAATATGGCAGGGATCAGTCATCAACATGGTGATCTTCATAGGGAAAACGTGCTCGATGTTGCGCAGTAATGGGGGGCTGTCAACCAGCCCCCCTCATGATCATGGCCACTGCTCTGCCTATTGCTTGATCAGCTTGGCGTAATAGAAGCCATCCATCTCGGCTTCCCCTGGCAGGAACTGGCGGCCCGGACAATCTGGTGTGTCCTGCGCGTGCAGTGGCACCAGGGTTGCATCCGGCGTGGCGGCCAGGAAGGCGCGGATCTGTTCGCGGTTCTCTTCCGGCAGCACTGAGCAGGTAGCGTAGAGCAGAGTACCGCCGCTTTTCAGTTTCGACCAGAGGGCGATCAGAATACGGCGCTGCAACTCGGCCAGCTCGCGGATGTCCTGATCCCGACGCAACCACTTGATATCGGGGTGACGACGGATGACACCGGTGGCGGAGCAGGGGGCGTCCAGCAGGATGCGGTCGAACTGGCCTTCTGGCCACCACAGCTCAGGGGTGCTGGCATCGCCATGGATCACCCGGGCCTGGAGGCCGATACGATCCAGGTTCTCCTGCACCCGCTTGAGGCGGTTCTCGTCGGCATCCACGGCCACTACACCAGCCAGTGCGGGTTGACGCTCAAGCAGGTGAGCCGTCTTGCCACCGGGAGCGGCGCAGGCATCCAGCACCCACTCGCCCGGCTGCGGATCGAGCAGTCGGGCGGCCTGTTGGGCAGCGCCATCCTGCACCGAGCAGTCACCTGTCTCGAAACCGGGCAGCTTGGTCACGTCGCAGGGGCGTTCCAGCAGAATGCAATCTTCGCCCTCCTGACCGGCAACCGCATTGATGCCGACCTCGGCCATGCGAGCCAGCATCTGCTCGCGGCCCTGGCGCTGGCTATTGTTGCGGATCCACATGGGGGGGCGCTGATTATTGGCCTCCATGATGAATTCCCAATCTTCGGGATAGGCCTGACGCAGGCGCTTGGTGAGCCACTCAGGGTGACCGAGGCGAATGCTGGGGACACGGTCGATGCGCAGCAATATGACTTCGGCGCTGCGCTGGAAGTTGCGCAACACGCCGTTGATGAGGCCGCGCAAGGAGGTACCCTTGAGCAGCTTGACGGCGTTGACTGTCTCGGCCACAGCGGCGTGAGCCGGAATGCGTGTATAGATGAGCTGATAGAGACCGACCAGGATCAGATAGTGGAAGATGCGGCTCTTGTTCTTGAGCGGTTTGTCCATCATCTCGCCCACCGCAGCGTCGAGGCGGGGCAGCCAGCGCAGGGTGCCATAGCAGAGTTCTTGCAGGAGGGCGCGATCGCGGGGCGCAACCTTCTCCTGGGCAGCAGGCAGAACAGCGGAAAGGGATTGACCCTGATCCAGCACCTGTTGAATAACGAGAGCGGCCTGTGCACGTGTTTTCATAGTGTTACCTTAGATGCGCAAGTCGGGGCCTGGGCCCCGCTTGTTTCAATTCAATTGCGTGCCGGGTTTAAACCAGTCGCGGCGAGAGTTGAGCAGATCCGAAACGGACATGGCCTTCTTGCCGGGTGGTTGCAGGGTCAGCAGGCGCAGGACACCCAGGCCGGTAGCGATGTCGATCCCCTGCTTGTCGGCCTTGAGCAGGGTGCCGGTAGGTTGGCCATGGTCGCTGCTGATGACCTCGGCCTGCCACACCTTGATAGTTTGTCCCGCCACCTCAAACCAGCTGATGGGCCAGGGATTGAAGGCGCGGATGCAGCGCTCTATGGCGACGGCTTCCATCGACCAGTCGATGCGGGCCTCCTCTTTGGAGAGCTTCTCGGCATAGTTGGCCAGCGCATCGTCTTGCGCCTCGGCTGCGGTTTCACCGGCGGCCATGGCATTGAGAGTCTCGACCAGTGCCTGCGGGCCCAGCTCGGCCAGCTTGTCATACAGGCTGGTGGAGGTTTCGTCGGCGGCGATGGGACAGGTCACTTTTCTGATCATGGCGCCAGTATCCAGCCCGACATCCATCTGCATTATGGTCACGCCGGTTTCGGTATCACCCGCCCAGATGGAGCGCTGGATCGGGGCTGCACCGCGCCAGCGCGGCAGCAGAGAGCCATGCACGTTGATACAGCCCAGACGCGGGGTATCGAGCACCACCTTGGGCAGGATCAAGCCGTAGGCCACTACCACCATCAAGTCGGCGTCCAGAGACGCCAGCTCGGCTTGCGCCTCTTCCTTGCGCAGAGAAGCTGGTTGGTAAACCGGCAGATTGTGGGTCAGAGCCAGCTCCTTGACCGGGCTGGCGGTGAGCTTCTGACCACGGCCAGCAGGCTTGTCCGGCTGGGTATAAACGGCAACGACCTCGTGGTCGGAAGACAACAACGCCGCCAGGTGACGGGCGGCGAAGTCGGGAGTACCGGCAAAAATCAGTTTCAGCTTATTCAATGGGGCAGATCCTCAGAGGGCTTTGCGATCTTCACGGGCCATCTTTTCCAGCTTCTGGCGAATGCGCTGGCGCTTGAGCGGAGACAAGTAATCCACAAACAGCTTGCCGATCAGATGATCCATCTCATGCTGTATGCAGATAGCGAGCAGATCGTCCGCTTCCAGCTCGAACGGCTGGCCGTTGCGATCCAGCGCACGTACCTTGACCCACTCGGCGCGTGGCACCAGAGCTCTGTGGTCGGGCACCGAGAGGCAGCCCTCTTCGATGCCTGTGCTGCCCGCTTGCTCGAGGATCTCGGGGTTGATCAATACCAGAGGATCTTCACGGTTCTCGGAGACATCGATCACTATGATGCGCTGATGAATGTCGACCTGAGTGGCGGCCAGGCCTATGCCTTCCTCCGCGTACATGGTTTCGAACATATCATCTACAATGTGTTGTAACTCGGGTGTAAAGGTCTCGACAGGGGCTGCAACTGTGCGCAGACGTTCATCGGGAAAACGCAATACATCTAGAATGGCCATAGTTTTTTCTTTAGTTTCGTATAAATGCAGTCAATATTGGCGTAATTCTAGTCATTTACGCCGACAAAAAACAGCAACACTTTGCGCGCAGAAGTAACAGGGAGTGTTATGTATCTGAAGCAAACCATCCTCGCTTGCCTGCTGGCCACTCTGAGCCAGGCTGCCATGGCCGACCAGTTGACACTGAAAGCGGGTTATCCCGAGCGCTATGTCGTGCAAAAGGGTGACACCCTCTGGGATATTTCAGGCCGGTATCTGGCTCAACCCTGGCTCTGGCCCCGTCTCTGGAACATCAATCCCCAGATTGCCAACCCGCACTGGATCTATCCCGGTGACGTGCTGCATCTGAGCTGGGTCAATGGCGAGCCTCGCCTCGGCAAAGCGATGCAGGGGGGCAAGCCGGTGGTTCACCTCTCTCCCAAGAGCCGTTACGAGAACAAGGCCAATCCGATCCCGACGTTGCCGCTCAGCGAGATAGGTCCCTTCCTGCGTACCGACCATATCCTGGCCGACAGCCAGCAGGCGAAACAGCTGCCTTATGTGCTCGGCAACGATGAGGCGCATATCGGCATGCTGGAGGGAGATACCCTGTATGTACAGGGATCGCTGACCCCGGGTCAGGACTACGGCATCTACCACCCGGGGAGCTTGTACAAGGACAAGGAGACAGGTGAGTTGCTGGGGCAGGAAGCTGTGTTTGTCGGCACTGCCAGAGCAGAGGAGCGGCTGGCGAATGATCGCACCCGAGTCACGCTCAGCCACAGCCAGCGGGAGGTATACCAGGGAGACAAGCTGATGCCCTTCCCGCCGCAAGAGAGTCTCTTCGCCGTATTCACTCCTAAAGCCGCGCCCGTTATTTCGCCGGGTTACATCATAGATCTGCCGAGCAAGGCTCGTGGTGGCGGCAAGTTTGACGTTGTGCTCATCAATAAGGGGCTGCGCGATCAGGTTTCCCCCGGCGATGTACTGGAGGTGCGGCGACCTGGCGCCCAGCTGGTGAGCAAGAACGGCAAGGTATCTTACAAAGAGTACTCTTCCGTCTATGACAAGGCGTTCTATTCTGCCGGCAAGCCCTCCCTGCCGTCGGAGGCGGTGGCGCGCGTCATGCTGTTCAAGGTGTACGACAAGCTGAGCTACGGCCTCATCATGCAGAGCCAGGGCATGGTCAGCTCCGGCTATCAGGTCAGTAACTTCTAACGTGCCATTTCCATCCGGGCGGCTTTCACTGTGGCTGACGCTGGATGCCGTTACTGGCATAGGCCCGGTCACTGCCTCACGCCTGCTTGCCCGCTTCGATGGTGACATAAAAGCCCTGTTTGAGTGCGATGATGGCGGTTTGCGGGCGCTGGGTCTGCACTCGTCCCAGATACAGCAGCTCAGATGGCCGCTGCCGGTGGTAGAGCTGGGGCTGAACTGGGCTGCTATGCCCGGCAATCACCTGATTTGTCCCGATGATCCCACCTATCCCGACCTGCTGAAAGAGATCCCTGCTGCCCCCTTGCTGCTCTATTGTCGCGGAAATGTCGCAGCCTTGTCGTTGCCGCAATTGGCTATGGTAGGGACGCGGCATCCCACCTATGCCGGCAAGGACAATGCCGCGCGTTTGTGTAGCGAGCTGGTAGGGTGTGGACTGGCGATTACCTCGGGGCTGGCGCTCGGCATAGATGGTGTCTGCCATCAGCGGGCGCTTGCTGCGGGCGGTATCACGCTTGCGGTGTTGGGCTCCGGCCTGGATTGTCTCTATCCCAAGCGTCATCAGGGGCTGGCTGGCCAGATCCTGGAGAGCGGCGGCTTGCTCATCTCAGAGTTGGCGCCGGACAAGGGGCCGCTGGCCGAACATTTTCCCCGTCGCAACCGCATCATCAGTGGCCTGTCGCTGGGTACACTGGTGGTGGAGGCTGCCGAGCAGAGCGGGTCGCTCATCACGGCGCGTTACGCACTGGAACAGGGGCGCGAAGTGTTTGCCGTGCCGGGAGCGCCACAAAATGGGCAGGCGCTGGGTTGCAATAAATTAATCCAGCAGGGGGCCAAACTTGTGTTGAGTGCGGCCGATATAGTGGAAGAGCTTCCCGGATTGGTCAGTCTGGTGCGCAAAGAGGCTGGATTGCTTGAGCAAGAGCATAATAGCGAATTGCCTTATGCCGATTTGTTGGATAACGTAGATTATGAGACCACGAGCGTGGATACCGTCGCCGAACGGTCCCAGCTTCCTGTCGAAGTGGTATTGGGCAGGTTGGTAGAGCTGGAACTGGCAGGCGCAGTGATAGCGGTAGCCGGTGGATACGTCAGAGCGAGGAGGGCGAATCATGTTTGATGTACTGATGTACCTTTTCGAGACCTACATCCACAGCGATGCAGATGTGATGGTCGAACAAAATGAACTCACCGACGAACTGAGCCGGGCCGGTTTCGACAAGGACGAGATCGAGAAGGCGCTCAACTGGCTGGAAAGGCTGGCCAATCTGCATGATAGCGAGCGGGAGGTGTATGTCGCCGCCAGCGCGCAAGGCTCGATGCGTATCTATGCCCCGCAGGAGCTGGCCCGCCTTGGTACCGAGTGCCGCGGTTTCCTGCTCTTTCTGGAACAAGCCCAGGTGCTGAATGCCGAAACCCGCGAAATCTGTATCGAGCGACTGCTCGAGCTGGATAAACCGGATATCGAGCTGGATGACCTGAAGTGGGTTGTCATGATGGTGCTGTTCAATGTGCCGGGCAGTGAAAATGCCTACCAGCAGATGGAAGAGTTGGTGTTTGATGAGTCCGATGGCGTCATTCACTGACAGTCTGGTGTCGCGCTGGTAGAATTCAGGCCATCTGAATTTCAAGGCGCGGCACATGTCCAAAATCGATCATCATCTCTTTTCTGCTCACGAGCATGGGTTCGAGCGAGAGCCGTGCCCGCAGTGTGGTGCCGAGCTGGTGATCCGCCAAGGCAAGCATGGCCCTTTTCTTGGCTGCTCCGCCTACCCATCCTGTGATTACATCCGTTCTCTGACACCGTCCGGTCGTGACATCGAGAAAGTGCTTGAGGGGTCAGCTTGCCCGGATTGTGGCCAGCCGCTGGCAATCAAGAAGGGTCGTTACGGCTTGTTTGTAGGGTGTACCCAGTATCCGGCCTGTCAGCATATTGAGTCTCTGCAGGAGAGCGATGATACCCAGATCCTCTGCCCCGAGTGTGGCAAGGGTCATCTGGTGAGCCGTACCTCCCGTTACGGCAAGCAGTTTTACTCCTGTGATGGGTATCCCCATTGTAAATATGTGGTGAATGACAAGCCGATCCCCATGCCTTGTCCCGAATGTGGCTGGGGCATCATGGTGGAGAAAAAAGTGAGGGGAAATCTGAAGTGGATCTGTCCGCAAAAGAAATGCGGCCATCACAGTGAGCAGGTATAATCCCGCCGCCGTAACCAAATTGAAACGTTTTCGGCGCACTTCAACCCCCCACTTGGAGTAAGGAAATTCCCACCATGAATAAACCTTTTGTTGCCGTATTGATGGGCTCTGACTCTGATTTTCCCGTGATGCAATCCACCCTTGAGATCCTCAAGTCGTTTGATATCGCAGTGGAAGTGAAAGTAACCTCTGCGCACCGTACTCCGGCTGCGACCCATCAGTATGTGACCGATGCCGAGTCCCGTGGTTGCAAGGTCTTTATCTGTGCTGCCGGTTTGGCGGCTCACCTGGCGGGTGCCGTTGCCGGCATCACCACCCGTCCCGTGATTGGGGTGCCCATCGATGGTGGTCCGCTCAAGGGACTGGATGCACTGCTCTCCACCGTGCAGATGCCGGGTGGCGTGCCGGTGGCAACCGTGGCGATCGGCAAGGCCGGTGCCAAGAACGCAGGTTACCTGGCAGCCCAGATGCTGGCGGTGGCTGATGATGAACTGGCAGCCAAGGTTCGGGCCGAACGCCAAAAGAATGCCGAAGAGGTGATGGCCAAGGATGCCGCCTTGCAGGCTCAACTCAAGTAAGTGATGAGGTGACAGCCCGCTGTATATGGTGCGGTTGTCGCCTTGCAGGCTTAACTCAACCAAGTAGTGAGGTGGCAGCCAGGCTGCCGCATTTTTCCTATGTCTACTGAATTTGAACAAGCGGTTGCCGCCCTTCACGGCGAAGGGGTGATCGCGTATGCAACCGAGGCCGTGTTTGGTCTGGGTTGTGATCCCGACTCCGAAGTGGCGGTGCAGCGATTGTTGGCCATCAAACAGCGTCCGGTAGAGAAGGGGTTGATCCTGATTGCTGCCGACGTGGCGCAATTGCAGGATTACATCGATCTGAGCCAGCTTAGCGGTGAACAACTGGCTCGGGTTGAAGCCAGCTGGCCCGGTCCTTTTACCTGGATCATGCCCGCTCGCGCCACGACACCCACCTGGCTAACCGGCCAGTTTGATACGCTGGCTGTGCGAGTCACCGCACACCCACAGGTGCAGGCCTTGTGCCGCGCCTTCGGCAAGCCCCTGGTTTCCACCAGTGCCAATCTGACCGGTGAAGAGCCCGCCCGTCGGGTCGCCGATATCGGTGAGCTGCTGGCAAGCAAGCTTGCCTATATCCTGCCCGGTGAAGTGGGTGGGCAAGCTAACCCATCCGAGATCAAGGACGCCCGTACCGGCGCCGTCATTCGTCCCTCCTGAGCGGACAGACTCTTTTTGCAGTAATGCCGATGGGCGTGGAGCTCATGGCGTGACATCACAATAAAATGGACAGGGCGTTCAAGATCCTGCCTGACTGGAGACAAGATGAGCAAACCGGATGTGGCCCAGGTCAAGGCCTTCCTGTTGCAGTTGCAGGACGAAATCTGCCGAAGCCTGGAGCAGGCCGACGGCGTTGGGCGCTTTGTTGAGGATGCCTGGGCCCGTGAGGGCGGTGGCGGTGGTCGAACCCGCGTAATGCGCCACGGCGACATGATTGAGCAGGGTGGGGTCAACTTTTCCCATGTCTATGGTGATGCCATGCCAGCCTCGGCGACGGCTCATAGGCCCGAGCTGGCCGGTCGCAAGTTTGAGGCCATGGGGGTGTCGCTGGTGATCCATCCGCACAATCCCTATGTGCCGACCAGCCATGCCAATGTCCGTTTTTTCATTGCCGAGAAAGAGGGCGAGGAGCCCATCTGGTGGTTCGGTGGTGGTTTCGATTTGACGCCGTTTTATCCCTTTGCCGAGGATGTGCAGCACTGGCATCGAGTGTCACGCGATCTCTGCCAACCCTTTGGCGAAGATATTTACCCCGAGTTCAAATCCTGGTGCGATCGCTACTTCTTCCTCAAGCATCGCAACGAGACTCGGGGGGTGGGTGGCCTCTTCTTCGACGACCTGAATCGTTGGCCCTTTGCTGACTGCTTCGCCTTTATGCAGGCGGTAGGCCGGGGTTATCTTGATGCCTATCTGCCGATCATCGAGCGACGCAAGGCGCAGCCCTATGGTGAGCGGGAGCGGGAGTTTCAGCTCTATCGCCGCGGTCGTTATGTCGAGTTCAATCTGGTGTACGACCGGGGCACCCTGTTCGGGTTGCAGACGGGCGGACGCACCGAGTCGATCCTGATGTCGATGCCACCGCTGGCACGCTGGGAGTATGACTGGCAGCCGGAAGCAGGCAGCACGGAGGCCTTGCTCTACACTGACTACCTCACGCCGCGAGAGTGGCTGTGACCCGGGGGCCATGGCGGCCCCTCTTTATTGGCTGATATTCGGCTTGTTCCTGAGTGCGAAAACCCGTTAAATCGGAATATTGCCCTCTGATGGAACTCTTTGATGGATCGTTATCTGGTTTTTGGCCACCCGGTGCGCCACAGCAAGTCCCCCTTCATTCATACCCTGTTTGCCAGACAAACTCAGCAAGAGCTGGAGTATGGTCTGGCTGAACCTGCCGTCGATGAGTTTGCTATGACCCTGCAGGCTTTCTTTGCGCAAGGAGGCAAGGGGTGCAATGTCACTGTGCCGTTCAAGGAGCAGGCGTTTGCGTTGGTTGACAGTTTGAGCCCCCGAGCCAAACGGGCGGGTGCCGTCAACACCATCAAGCTGACCGATGACGGTGTACTGCTGGGAGACAATACCGATGGTGCTGGTCTGGTGGCGGACCTGAAGTCTCATGGTGTGACTCTGGCCGGGAGCCGGATCTTGCTGCTGGGTGCCGGGGGAGCCGCCCGTGGTGCTTTGGCTCCGCTGCTGGCCGAGCATCCGACAGAACTGGTGATTGCCAACCGCACCCACGCCAAGGCGGAGCAACTGGCGGCCGAGTTTCATGATCTGGGGGTGGTGACGGCTCTGACCTACGAGCAACTGGGGGGGACGTTTGATCTCATCATCAACTCCACCTCCGCCAGCCTGCAAGGGGATCTGCCGCCCCTCTCCCCTGCACTGATCCACGCGGATATTGCCATCTACGACATGATGTATGGATCCATGGATACCCCTTTTATCAGCTGGGCCAAACAGTACGGTGCCCGTCAGGCCATGGATGGGCTGGGTATGCTGGTTGAACAGGCGGCGGAGGCATTCACAGTGTGGCGAGGAATCCGCCCAGGAACTAAACAGGTATTGAGAGAGCTGAAACGAAATCTGGGGACTCTATGAATCAAGGCATCCTGTTTCCCGAACTGGCGGCCTGGCAGCCGGACGAACAGAGGATACATTTTCCAGCCCAGCAGATGGGGGCATTGATCAATTGTTACATCAGTCGTCGGCGCCTGGAAAAAATGACCGGACTCTCCCTCGTCAAGGAGGAGGACATACTGCGTGCTTTCGAGAGCGTTCGTTTTGACATTGAAGATATTGCTGAGAAACTCATTGAAGAACAAGAATTTGCAGAGGATGGAGCCATCTACCTCTGAGCGTTACAAGTTTTTTCTCAAAGCGGCGGAACTTGTGAGAAATACCGCTGACTAACTAGATAGTTGAGGAAGTGCTAGCTAGTCACCTTTATAACTCCCCGGTATTCGTACTGGGGATTTTTTTATCTACATGAAAAGTAAGTGATTTTTACCAAGCCTTCTTTCGTGAAACTTAATTACATAAATTACTTTCACTTTTTGCTGCTTTGCTATACAGTTAGCGACGTAGGGTACAGAGGTAAGATGTTCTATCTTTCAGACCTTTTATTTCACGTAATTGAATGTGGCTGAATAGCTGCCCCGATGAGTATTCGTCGGGGTGTTTTTTTATGCGCCACGGTTAGAGTAAATGCTTTAGTTTTGGCAAGTATTTGCTAGAATGAAAGGGCTTCTTGAGGAAAACCAGTCGCCTTTGTTCTCAAGATTTAGCTTCTTCCCAATTTTTGAACTGATTGTTTCAGGCCGGTACTGCACCAGTGGTACTGGCTTCATTTTTATCCCTTCTTTATCCCTTCTTTATCCCTTCCATACCTCGAAGTGTAATTAAATTTCATTTTGGTACTTCTTGCGTGATGTGTTTGCCGTTTGATAGCAAAAACATGAAACCGTTATCATGTGGATATGAAGTTAATTATTAATTGAAATTAACTTCATATCCTATTGATTGATAATGATTTTACTAGGATTGCTAGAAGGGCATATCGGTGGGGATTGAGCGTTGGCAGGAAGCAGTTGAACTGAAAGTCTTTCAATCAGCGGAGGGTCAGCTCCGCTAATTGCAAGAGAGAAGCAGCAGGAAGATGGAGGAATGTATTATTCCTCAACCTGCTCTTGCTCATCGTTATCGGCAATTTCATCAGCACCCGCCAAGTACCAGCCAGACAGAGTCTGGGCCAATTTTTCCACCCCTATGTTGTTAAGGGAGGAGAAGGCTTCCACCTGGATCTGCGGGCCTAGGTCGGCAATGGCCTGGCGTACCTTGATGACCTGATTGTTGCGGGGACCAGGGCTCAACTTGTCAGCCTTGGTCAGCAGCAGCATGACCGGCAATTCACGGTGTGAGCTCCACTCCAGCATGTTCATGTCGGTATCTTTGAGCGGGTGGCGGATGTCCATCAGGATCACCAGGCCTTTCAATGACTCGCGGCACTGCAGGTACTCTGCCAGTGACTTTTGCCACTTGAGCTTCATTTCCAGCGGAACTTGCGCATAACCATAGCCTGGCAAATCGACCAGACGCTTGCCCGGCTCCAGTTCAAAAAGGTTGATCAACTGGGTGCGACCCGGTGTTTTACTGGTGCGAGCCAGGTTCTTGTGTTTCGTTAAGGTGTTCAATGCAGATGACTTACCGGCATTGGAACGGCCGGCAAACGCAATCTCGACACCCCCATCATTTGGCAGGTGGCGGATGTCGGGTGCGCTGGTCACAAAATGCACCTTATTGAAATTCAGAGTTTGTGTATCCAACGTAAATTCCCCATAGAGATAGAGGGTTATAGAGTTACTTTTTTGTGAAATCGTGTAAAATGACGTCGCTTAAACGCGTTTATTTTAACATGCCTTCAGCGGCATGGGATCTGGAAGCCTAATAACGAGAAGTTGGAACGCCATGAAGAACCTAGTCATTACTCTTGCTCTGATGGTTGGCGTAACGGGGATGGCACAAGCCAAGGGCGATGCCGCTGCGGGACAATCCAAGGCTGCCGTGTGTGCGGCTTGTCATGGACCGGACGGAAACAGCCTTGTTGATATGTATCCCAAGATTGCTGGTCAGCACGCATCATATATCAAAAAGCAATTAGTTGAACTGAAGGCTGCAGCTTCTGGCCAAATTGGTCGAGTCGCACCTATCATGGGGCCTATGGCTCTCCCCTTGTCTGAACAGGACATGGAAGACCTTGCTGCCTACTTCTCCAGCCAGAAGGTAACACCGATAGCGGTGCCTGATGATGCTGTAGCAGCGGGTAAAGCGCTCTATATGGGGGGGGACATGAGCCGTGGTCTGGCTGCCTGCACTGCCTGTCATGGTCCGCGTGGGTCAGGTATAGAACAGGCGAAATATCCAAGTCTGTCCGGCCAGCACCCTGCCTATATCAAGGCTCAGCTCACCGCCTTTCGTGCGGCTGCCCGTGATAATGATCCGAATGGCATGATGCAGGATGTTGCCAAGAAGCTGACTGATCAGGACATCGAAGCGCTTTCCAAATATGTGGCCGGTTTGCACTGATCATGTCTGATGATGTACCCCATTGATATGAACGAGGAGCCACTGGCTCCTCGTTTCTTTTTGACCTTTAACTCCATTTGGCCAGTTTTTCTCGCATTGCTGTAAGAGATCCCCCATTCATCGGCCTGGCCAAGGCTTAAACATTTTTCAAATTATGTTTAATAATTCATTAATTTCAATATGTTAAATAAGAGTGATAGGTTTATCTCCGTTTGAAAACGTTATCGGTGGATTGAGCCGCTTTATTAAGTTGATACAGTGGATATATGGAGCGGCCCACAGGGCCATTCACGACCGGGATGTTGTGAAGACAGGATGTCGATTTGGCGGGATGCCACAGAACCACGCAAATGACAGGCAAAGGATTGAAATACCAGGATGGTGACTGCTCAGGAAGAGCCGGGCTGCGGGATGCAACCACCCCAGAGTGATGACCGGATGTCGTCCCCATGGGTCAAAGCAAGCACACGCACATTCAGGATCGACCAATTAAGGTCAGGATGACCACATACAAAGATATGATGCGCAGAGGTATCACCACGGACAGGGTGATTTGCAGCCAGGGATGGGACTCGCATAAACATATCAAGGCAGCTTCGGCTGCCTTTTTTCTTTTGGGTCATTAACCCGATTAGCCATTCTGTGTCAAAATACCAGCAACATGCCCAGAGGATACCGATCCTGCGGTGTTCAGAGGCCTGCAATGGCCGGATTGGTGCGGGATCCCACTCTTGTTTCTAATCCACTGTTCCCCGTGTCTGTATCTTCCCCGGATGATTCTCATCCCGGGTGCGGGCTTCAATCCAGTTATTTGTCGGAGTCAGTCATTCATGTCGGCTAAACAACCCAATCGCAAGCCAACCGGTAAGCGCAAAGAATCAGATGCCAGTGCCCTGGACGGCCGTGAGCGCAAACGCGCTGCCAAGCGTAAGGGCTTGAAGGCGGGTTCCCGCCAGCAGGCAGAGCAATCCAGCAAGAACAACAATGGCAAGCAGGCCAAGGATCCGCGTATCGGTTCCCGCAAGCCGGTCGCCTTGATCGTAGACGAGAAGGGTGCCAAGCCAGTTGCGCCCAAGCCTGCGAAAGAGAAGAAGCTGGTGATGACGCCGGAGCAGGAGCTGGCTGCCATCGAGAATGATGATCGCCTGAATGACCTGCTGGATCGCCTCGATGCTGGCGAGACCCTGGAAGCGACCGAGCAGGCCTGGGTTGACCAGCGTGTCGATCGTTATCAGGAATTGATGGATGAGCTTGGCATCATAGACAACGATGATGACGAAGAAGACGACGGCTCATTCGACGATGCCAGTTATGAGGCACCGACCCAGCCCGCCTCCGAAGAGGAGCTGTGGGATCGTTTCACTCAGGTCGACTATCAGCCTGAGCCCAAGCCAGAGCCGAAGAAAAAGTGATGAGTGGATGGATGCTGGCCGCCTCGTTGGGCGGCCTGATTTTGCTGGGGCTGGCGGTGTATGCCGGTACCCTGCTGGCTCGTCTCAAGCGCCAGCGCGATATGCAGCAGCAGGCCATAGCTGCGCGCAATGAACGCATTCTCGACAGCGTACGGGTGATCGCCCATGCGGTGCGGGATGGTCAGTGCGACTATTCCGAAGGTGCCATTCGGCTGACCAATTTGCTGGATGCCTTGCAGATCAAGGAAGGGCGCGTTTTTGCCAGCGAATTTCCGGGTCTGTACAGTCTCTATGAGAAGGTGAAAGAGATGCCGACTCATGAGGCGAGACGTGCCCTCAAGCGCAATGAAGTGATGAAGATGGATCTCGAACGCAGTGGCTATGAGGCCGAGCTGGAGGCACAGATCCTCAAGGATGTGGCCCAACTGAAGGATTTTCAGTTAAGCCGCTGAGCCCTGGATAACAAAAAAGAGGAAGCAAGCGTGCAAGCAGAACAGATTGTGTGGGATCAGGCCCTGATCGAAAAATATAACTACAGCGGCCCGCGCTACACTTCCTATCCCACCGCGCTGGAGTTCAACGAAAGCTTCGGCTATCCGGACCTGGTCCGCGCCGCAGGCCAGTACCCGGCGCGCAACCTGTCGCTTTACGTACACATCCCCTTCTGTCACAAGCTCTGCTATTACTGCGGCTGCAACAAGGTGATCACACGTCACCAGCACAAGGCCGATCAATACCTCGACTACCTCGAACAGGAGATCAAGGCGCAGGCCCCTCTGTTCAAGCATCGGCTGGTGACCCAGCTGCATTGGGGTGGTGGTACGCCTACCTATCTGAACGAAGCCCAGACCCGTCGCCTGATGGCCATGTTGCGCGAGCACTTCCAGTTTGCGGAGGAAGGGGAAATCAGCATAGAGGTGGACCCGCGTGAAATCGAACTCACCATGCTGGATGTGCTGCGAGAGGTGGGGTTCAACCGCATCAGTCTCGGCGTGCAGGACTTCAACAAGGCGGTCCAGGTTGCGGTCAACCGCGAGCAGGATAACGACTTCATCCGCGCCATGCTGGAGCGCGCCCGCGCACTGGGTTTTCGCTCCACCAATCTCGATCTTATTTACGGCCTGCCACACCAGAACAGGGAGAGCTTCCACCACACCCTGGAGGAAGTGCTCAAGACGGATCCGGCCCGCCTCTCCATATTCAACTACGCTCATCTGCCGAGCCGCTTTGCCGCCCAGCACAAGCTGAAAGAGGAAGACATGCCGGCCCCGAGGGAGAAGCTGGCCATGTTGCAAGACACCATCGCCTTCCTCACCGGTCAGGGCTACCAGTTCATCGGCATGGATCACTTCGCCAAACCTGATGACGAGCTGGCAGTGGCGCAGCGTGAAGGCAAGTTGCACCGCAACTTCCAGGGCTACACCACCCAGGGAGATTGTGATCTGCTTGGATTGGGGGTCTCCTCCATCAGCATGATTGGCGATGCCTATTCCCAGAACCAAAAAGAGCTCAAAGCTTACTACGCCCAGGTTGAAGAGCTGGGGCATGCCCAGTGGAAGGGGTGCTCCCTCAATCAGGACGACTTGATCCGCCGCGAGGTGATCAAACGTCTCATCTGCGATTTCAGCCTGAACTTCGCCGCCGTCGAGCAGGCTTATGGTCTGGTCTTCAAGGCGTATTTTGCCGATGATCTCAAGCTGTTGCAGACCTTTATCGACGACGGTCTGGTGCGCATGACCGACGATGGGCTGGAAGTGGTCTCCACCGGTCAGCTGCTCATTCGCAATATCTGCATGTGTTTCGATGTCTACCTGCGCAACAAGGCGCGCCAGCAGCAGTTCTCCCGGGTGATCTGAACAGGCAGCCCTGCACTGAAGATAAAAAAACCGCCTTTCTGAAGTGAACCCCGAAAGTTGGACACCCAACGAGTAGGGGTTTTCGTTTATATGGGAAAGCAAAAATACTCGACCGACTTTAAACGTCAGGTTGTTCTCCATTATCTCAACGGCCATGACGGTGCCAAAAAAACGGCAGCACTGTTTGGCGTCGATCATGGCGCCGTTCGTCGCTGGACCGAGCACTGGAAAGCCAGTGGCGACCATGGCTTGACCATCACAACCAAAGCCTATTGCGCACCATTCAAACTGAAGGTGCTGCTTTGGATGAAGGAAAATAACGCTTCTTCTCGCAAGGCAGCCGCAACGTTCAAGGTCGCCGCGGCCTGCACCGTCAGCCGGTGGGCGCGTCTTTATCGTGAAGGCGGTATCATGGCCCTTCGTGATAAACGCAGAGAACGCGCCATGACTTCAGGGAAGACGCCACCCGGCAAACCGCTCACCGCCCCCTATCCCACGTTCCACAGTGCCGAGGAAGAACTCGAATACCTGCGTGCGGAGAACGCCTATCTAAAAAAACTGCATGCCTTGGCTCGGGAAAAGCAGCAGAAAAAGCAAACGTCATTTCCGGGCTAAGGCAGGACCATAAGCTGGCCATTCTGCTGCATATCGCAGGGTTGCCACGCAGCACCTTCTATTGGCAGGTGAAATCGGGTACCAGAACAGTGACCTATGAGCATGAAGCGCAACGGGTCAAGGCGCTGTTTCATCACCACAAGGGGCGCTATGGTTATCGGCGGATCACCCTGGCGTTGCGCAATGAGGGGTACCCTCTCAACCATAAAACCGTGCGTAAGCTCATGCGAAAACAGGACCTTGCCTCCAACCTGCGCCGTAAGAGATATCGCTCGTACAAGGGGACATACGGCCATATCGCACCGAACCTCTTGCAGCGCGATTTTCACGCCGATGCCCCTAACCAGAAATGGGTCACCGATGTGACGGAGTTCACTCTCAAAGGGCAGAAGCTGTATCTGTCGCCCGTGTTGGACTTGTATAACAGCGAGGTCATCGCCTGGCACATGGCAACGCACCAAGGAATGCTGTTGGTGGACAAGATGCTGGATGAAGCCCTGGCGACATTACAGCCAGGAGATGCGCCGGTGCTGCACTCGGATCAAGGTTGGCAATATCAGATGGCGAGCTATCAAGCGAGGCTATCGTCAAGGGACGTGAAGCAAAGCATGTCACGCAAGGGGAACTGCCTGGACAATGCGGTGGTAGAGAACTTTTTCGGGCTGCTGAAGAGCGAATGCTGGTTTAACGAAGAGTACGAAGATACAGAGAAATTGAAGCATGCAGTAGATGAATACATCCACTACTACAACCATGAACGGATCAAAGTAAAACTAAACGGCCTGAGCCCGGTACAGTACCGAACTCAGACCATGTCATCCGCCAGCTAACGTGTCCAATAAATGGGGTTCACTTCATTTTCGGCGGTTTTTTTATGGGGTAAGCAAACGGTTCAAGGTTTAGCGGCGGGCGGCGCGGGCGCTCAGCTCGGCTTTCTCGCCATCGCTCAGGAAGGCGAGGGTCAAACCGTTTTGCTGGGCGGTGCGGATCTCGCTGGCGGTCATGCCGGCGGCCGGGGCAGCCACGTCATATTCGTGGGGCAGGTCTATCCCTTCGACCGCAGGATCGTCGGTGTTGAGACAGGCCAGCACACCGGCAGCCAGGAACTGGCGGATTGGGTGCTCGGTCAGGTTCACGACCGTGGTGGTCTGTATGTTGGAGGTGAGGCAGGATTCGATGCCGATGCGGTGCTCCGCCAGATAGGCCATCAGGGCAGGATCCGCAATCGCCTTGACGCCGTGGCCGATGCGCTCGGCGCCGAGATCGCGAATGGCTTGCCACATGCTTTCGGGGCCCGCCGCTTCGCCTGCGTGTACTGTGACGCGCATGCCCGCATCACGGACCTTGCGAAAATGCTCGGTGAACAGCTCGCCCGGGAAGCCCAGTTCGTCACCGGCCAGATCGACGGCAACCAGTTTGTCGCGATGGGCCAGACAGGCGTCCAGCTCCTTGCGGCACTGTTCGGTGCCGAAGGTGCGGCTCATGATGCCGATGAGGTTGGTCTTGATGCCGAAGTCGCGGCTGCCAGCTGCAACGCCGTCAATGATGGCTTCCACCACACCTTGTGGATGCAGTTTGTGGGTCATGGCCATGTAGGCGGGACTGAAGCGCAGCTCGGCATAGTCGATACCGGCACGCAGCAGATCCTCCACGTTCTCGTAAGCAACACGGCGGCAGGCATCGTAATCGGCCAGCACGGCCACGCCCCAGTCCAGTTTCTTCAGGAAGGCGACCAGACTCGGCTCATTCTCGACGATCTGCACGTGGGGGCGCAGTGCTTCCAGCTCAAAGGCTGGCAACTGGATATTGTGCTGACGGCCCAGCTCGAGGATGGTCTGCGCGCGGATATTACCGTCCAGATGGCGGTGCAGGTCGGTCAGGGGGAGAGATCTGTCAATCATGATGGCGCCTTCTTCGAGTCGGGTTTGAAAGCCTGCCATTCTAGGCAGGGCTCTCAAAAAAGATACCCCGTTTGAAATCAAACGGGGTCTTATTGGTCAGGGATTTGCCAAGGCGTGATGGGAATCGTTTTTCCAGAGGGCTCAGGAGAGGTCGAGCTCCTTGAGCTTGCGAGTCAGGGTGTTGCGACCCCAGCCAAGCAGGCGGGCAGCCTCCTGTTTGTGGCCATGGGTGTGATCCAGTGCCGTCTCCAGCATGATCCGCTCAAATTGGGGCAGGGCATCGGCCAGGATGTCGGTCTCCCCCAGTGCCAGCTTACTGGCGACCCAGTCCTGCAACTGCTGCTGCCAGCAGCCGGGCAGGGCAGGTTGGCCGGGCTCGGCCGTGTTGGTGATGGGGGTCAGCAGTTCGGCGGGTAGATCCCCTACCAGCACCTCCTGGCCCGAGGCCATGACCGTCAGCCAGCGGCAGACGTTCTCCAGCTGGCGCACGTTGCCCGGCCAGGCGAGACGGCTGATGTAGGCCTGGGTATCCGGGTGCAGGCTCTTGGCCTCCACGTTCAGCTCCTTGGCGGCGCGCAGCAGGAAGTGCTGGGCCAGTTGAGGTATATCCTCGCGGCGCTCCTTGAGGGCCGGAATATGAATGCGGATGACGTTGAGGCGGTGGAACAGATCTTCCCGGAATTCACCGTCTGCCACCCGTTTCTCCAGATTCTGGTGGGTAGCGGCGATGATCCGCACATCTACCTGCACCGGCTGATGACCGCCGACCCGGTAGAACTGGCCATCGGCCAGCACCCGCAGCAGGCGGGTCTGCACATCCAGCGGCATGTCGCCGATTTCATCGAGAAACAGGGTACCGCCATCGGCCTGCTCGAAGCGACCGTGGCGAATGTTGTTGGCACCGGTAAAGGCCCCTTTTTCATGACCGAACAGCTCGGATTCGATGAGATCTTTCGGGATGGCGGCCATGTTGAGGGCGATGAAGTTCTTGTGGGCGCGCGGGCTGTGCTTGTGCAGCGCGTGGGCGACCAGCTCCTTGCCGGTACCGCTCTGACCGTTGATCAGCACGGAGATGCTGGAGCGCGACAGCCGGCCGATGGCGCGAAACACTTCCTGCATGGCCGGCGCTTCGCCGATGATTTCAGGTGTGGTGGCCGTCTCCTGCTGGCGTGCCTTGCGCTTGGTGCGCTGTTCTTTCAGGTGATTCTCGGCACGGCGCACCAGGGTGACCGCCTCGTCGATGTCGAACGGCTTGGGCAGGTACTCGAAGGCGCCCCGCTGATAGGCGTTGACCGCGCTGTCCAGATCCGAGTGGGCCGTCATTATGATGATGGGCAGATCGGCTTGGCGGCGGTGGATCTGCTCCAGCAGGCTGAGGCCATCAATGCCGGGCATACGGATATCGGAGAGGATCACATCGGGCGAACGTATCTCCAGCGAGCTCAGCAGAGCCTCGCCATCGGCAAAACTCTCGCACTCGAAGCCTTCACTGCCGAGGGTGCGTTCCAGTACCCAGCGGATAGAACTGTCGTCATCAACGATCCACACTTTTGCTGTCATGACGTTCCCTTATTTGCGAAGCGGTAGAAAAATGGTGAATTCGGTGTGGCCAGGCCAGCTGATGCAGTCGATGCGCCCCTTGTGCTGATCAATCAGGTTCTGGGCGATGGAGAGGCCGAGGCCGGTTCCCCCCTCCTTGCCGGTGATCATGGGGTAGAAGAGGGTGTCGCGGATGGCATCGGGAATGCCTGGGCCGTTGTCGATGATCTTGATCTCGGCCGCCAGCCGGTAGCGCTGACCGTGGATGGTGATCTGGAAGGCGGTGCGGGTTTTGATGCGAATCAGTCCCGTCTGTTCACCTATGGCTTCGGCTGCATTGCGCACCATGTTGAGAAAGGCTTGCTGCAGCTGGTCCGGCTCCATCTCGAACTCGGGAATGCTGGGATCGTAATCCCGCTCTATGCGCACAGTGGGTGGCAGCTCCAGCTCCACCAGACGGCGCACCTGCTCCAGCACGGAGTGGACATTGTGCATCTGGTGGCGACCCGGACGCTGGGGACCGAGCAGGCGATCGACCAGCACCCTCAGCCGGTCGGCCTGCTCTATGATGATGCCCGTGTATTCGCGCAGCGCCGGGTCCGGCAGCTCTTTTTGCAGCAATTGGGCCGCGCCGCGCAGGCCACCCAGCGGGTTCTTGATCTCGTGGGCCAGCCCGCGCACCAATTCCTTGGCCGCCTGTTGCTGGGCATGTTGTTGCAGCTCCTGGCTGATCTTCTTCTGCTGATCAATTTTGCGCAGCTCCACCACCATCAGCCGCTGCTCATGGTCGGCGAGCGGGCTCACGCTCATCTCCACCAGCCTGGGTTCACCTTCTACCACCAGGGTCACTTCGCTGTCGGTGAAGCCCTGCCCAGAGGTGAGGCATTGCTTGAGGCGCTGCAAATCGAGAGAGATATGTTCCAGCAAGTGGGGCAGCTCGATCCCGATCAGCCGACGCTGGCTGAGGGAGAGCAGTTGTTCGGCAGCCGGGTTGACGAACTGGATGCAGAGCCGCTCATCCATCAGGATGACGGCGGTCAGCAAGTTATCGAGCAGTATCTTGGCTTGATCCGGGCGGGTTGGCACAGGTTTCTCCCTAAAACGGTGCTATACACCAGTAATGCACCAACGTGGTGCATTTAGTCTACCCGTATCGATGCACAGGATCACCCCTTGTTGGGGAGCGGAGTCACTTTAGGTGCCGGATTGATACTGGCTCGGTGCAGGTAGAAGGTGACTACCCTTGATTTAGCAAGGATCGTACCGTCTTTGGCGAGTAGTTCGAGTTGTGCCTCGTGTGCGCCGCGATCAAGGTTTTCGACCCGAATAGCCAGGCCGTTGCTGACGATGGGGGCCGCCTTGCCATCCAGGGTCAGGCGCACGTCGTACTGGGTCGGCGGTTTGGGGCTTATCTGCCCCTGGAATACCACATTGCCCGTGTTGTCGCGCAGTGTGCTGCCCTGTTCTGGGGAGAGCATTTCGATTGCCAGCTTGGCGGCGTCCTCCTCTTTCTTGGCATCAACACCAGTCAGGCTGTTGAAGTTGTCCACCTGCACCGAGCGGGGGGCACCACCAATGAGAGGGGCAACACGCAGATCCACTTCTTTGGCCTGCTGGCCGGGAGGGGGGGCATCCGTGTAGTGAACGACGCCCTTGCTGTCTGTCCAGGAGTAGATCTTGGTGGCTTGAGCGACGGTGCTCGTCAACAGCAAAAGTCCCAGAGCCCATAGGGGGCATGCGTTTTTCATCCATCTCTCCTTGACGGGATTTTGCTTAATCCTATCAGAGAAAAAACCCGCCTGTTGGCGGGTTTGGTCAAGTTCCGAGCTGTGGTCCGGATTAAACGGAGTAGTACAGTTCAAACTCCAGCGGGTGCGGGGTCATGCGCACACGGTCAACATCGTGCTGTTTCAGTTCCAGGTAGGAATTGATGAAGTCATCACTGAACACGCCGCCGCGGGTCAGGAACTCGCGATCGCTGTCCAGTGCGGCCAGTGCTTCGTCCAGAGAGCCGGCAACAGTCGGCACTTCTGCAGCTTCTTCCGGCGGCAGGTCATACAAGTTCTTGTCCATGGCATCGCCCGGATGGATCTTGTTGATGATACCGTCCAGACCGGCCATCAGCTGAGCTGCAAAAGCCAGGTACGGGTTGGCTGCCGGATCCGGGAAACGTACTTCGATACGACGCGCTTTCGGGCTCGGTACTACCGGGATACGGATGGAAGCAGAGCGGTTGCGGGCGGAGTAAGCCAGCATGACAGGTGCTTCATAACCCGGAACCAGACGCTTGTAGGAGTTGGTGGTCGGGTTGGCGAAGGCGTTGATGGCCTTGGCGTGCTTGATGATACCGCCGATGTAGTGCAGTGCCATCTCGGACAGACCGCCGTACAGGTCGCCAGCGAACAGGTTGACACCGTTCTTGGCCAGGGACTGGTGGCAGTGCATGCCGGAGCCGTTGTCACCGAACATGGGTTTCGGCATGAAGGTGACAGTCTTGTTGTAAGCGTGGGCCACGTTATGGATCACGTACTTCAGAACCTGTACTTCGTCCGCTTTCAGGGTGAGGGTGTTGAAACGGGTCGCGATCTCGTTCTGACCGGCGGTCGCCACTTCATGGTGGTGCGCTTCAACGACCTGGCCCATCTCTTCCAGCACCAGACACATGGCAGCGCGGATGTCCTGGGAAGAGTCAACCGGTGCAACCGGGAAGTAGCCACCCTTGACGAAAGGACGGTGACCCTTGTTGCCATGCTCATAGGCGGTGCCGGAGTTCCAGGCGGCTTCTTCAGATTCGATTTTCACGAAGCTGTGGCCCATGGTGTTCGAGAAGGTAATGTTGTCGAACATGAAGAATTCTGGCTCAGGCCCGAACAGTACAGTGTCAGCGATGCCGCTGGACTTCAGGAACTCTTCGGCACGTTTGGCGATGGAGCGCGGGTCGCGGTCATAGCCTTGCATGGTGGCCGGTTCCAGAATGTCACAGACGATGTTCAGGGTGGTCTCTTCGGTGAACGGGTCCAGCTTGGCGGAGGCCGCATCCGGCATCAGCACCATGTCAGACTCGTTGATGCCCTTCCAGCCGCCGATGGAGGAGCCATCGAACATCTTGCCATCTTCGAAGAAATCTTCGTCAATCTGATGGGAAGGGATGGATACGTGCTGCTCTTTACCCTTGGTGTCGGTAAAGCGCAGGTCAACAAACTTGACTTCGTGTTCCTGGATCAGGGCCATTACATTCTGGGCTGACATGCTAAGTAACCTCCGGTGTTAAAACTCTTAGGGTGAATGCGTCATCACATTCACCTAAGCCAGTATCGTGCCAAGTTTGTGACAGCTTGATTTCAGGGCGTTTGCGGCTATAAGCCTGCCCCAAGACTTGCTGTCCCAGCGCGTTACGCCTCAAAGTAGTGCAACTGTGGATCGTTTTGGTGCACTAAAATGGTGCGCAGTATACGGTCAGCCCCCATCTAAACAGGCTTTGATCGGAAGGTCTATGATCCTGATCCCCTGTTATGCGTGATTGCACTGCAATTATGCTAGGCAGATCACAAAGGCGAGAGTACAATTAGCGCCCAATTTTACCCGGTGATTGAGGCGAGAATGTTAGAGAATTTACGCAATATTGCGATTATTGCGCACGTAGACCACGGCAAAACTACCCTGGTTGATAAGCTGCTGCAGCAGTCTGGAACCCTGGACCGTACCACTGATGGTCAAGAGCGTCTGATGGATTCCAACGACCTGGAAAAGGAACGTGGTATTACCATTCTCGCCAAGAACACCGCGATCCGCTGGAAAGACTACCGTATCAACATCGTTGATACCCCGGGTCACGCCGACTTCGGTGGTGAAGTAGAGCGCGTTATGTCCATGGTCGACTCAGTGCTGCTGCTGGTTGATGCTGTTGACGGCCCTATGCCGCAGACTCGTTTCGTGACCCAGAAGGCATTCGCCCAGGGTCTGAAGCCGATCGTGGTCATCAACAAGATCGACCGTCCGGGTGCTCGTCCTGACTGGGTTATGGATCAGGTATTCGACTTGTTTGACAACCTGGGTGCGACCGATGAGCAACTGGACTTCAAAGTTGTTTACGCTTCAGCACTGAACGGTTGGGCCACCATGGACCAGGGCGTTGAATCCGACAACATGGAACCCCTGTTCCAGGCGATCGTCGACAACGTCGAGCAGCCGAAGGGTGACCCTGCCGGTGCTTTCCAGATGCAGATCTCCCAGCTGGATTACAACTCCTACGTGGGTGTTATCGGCATCGGCCGCATCAGCCGTGGTCGCGTCAAGACCAACCAGCAAGTCACCGTCATCGGTGCCGATGGCAAGACCCGTACCGGCAAAGTCGGTCAGGTGCTTGGCTACCTGGGGCTGTCCCGTACCGAAGTTGTCGACGCGCAAGCGGGTGACATCATCGCCATCACAGGTCTGGGCGAGCTGAAAATCTCCGACACCATCTGTGACAACAGTGCTGTTCAAGCCCTGCCGCCGCTCTCCGTTGACGAGCCGACCGTGAACATGACCTTCCAGGTCAACACCTCACCGTTCGCCGGTAAAGAAGGCAAGTTCGTGACCTCCCGCAACATCATGGAGCGTCTGAACCAGGAGCTGGTCCACAACGTGGCCCTGCGTGTGGAAGAGACCGAAGATCCGGACAAATTCCGCGTATCCGGTCGTGGTGAACTGCACCTCTCCATCCTGATCGAAAACATGCGTCGTGAAGGTTACGAGCTGGCGGTATCCCGTCCGGAAGTTATCCTGCGCACCGTGGACGGCGTTCTGCACGAACCGTTTGAAACCGTGACTGTTGACGTGGAAGAGATCCACCAGGGTTCTGTGATGGAGCAACTCGGCCTGCGTAAGGGTGAGATGACCAACATGACCCCGGATGGCAAGGGCCGTGTCCGTCTTGACTTCATGATCCCGAGTCGTGGCCTGATCGGCTTCCAGACCGAGTTCCTGACCATGACGTCCGGTACCGGTCTGCTGTACCACACCTTCGACCATTACGGTCCGCACAAGGGTGGCAGCATCGGCGAGCGTCAGAATGGCGTGCTGATCTCCAACGCTACCGGCAAGGCGCTGACCTTCGCCCTGTTCGGTCTGCAAGACCGCGGTCGTCTGTTTATCGGTCACGCTACCGAAGTGTACGAAGGCCAGGTGATCGGTATTCACTCCCGCTCCAATGACCTGACTGTAAACTGCCTGAAGGGCAAGCAGCTGACCAACATGCGTGCCTCCGGTACCGACGAAGCCCAGGTGCTGACTCCGCCGATCCGCATGACCCTGGAACAGGCTCTCGAGTTCATCGATAACGATGAGTTGGTAGAGATCACTCCCAAGGCCATCCGTGTGCGCAAGAAACTGCTGACTGAAATGGATCGCAAGCGCGCCGGTCGTGCTTGATATCTGTTTATCGACAGACAGAGAGAGGCCTGCGGGCCTCTTTTTTTATGCCCCTTTGACGGTGGATCACCAGCCAGTATGCTCGGGCTGGTCGTACCGATCCGGTCCATGGGTGGTCAAATGACCATGCTATCTGACACAATGTCTGCATGATGAAGACGTTGAGAATCACAATGCAGCAGAAATTTGGTGGCCGTCTTGGCCATGCTCTCTCCTTTTTACGCCACGATGGCGGCCATTTCGCCCAGTTTGTCTGGAGCCGTTTCCAGCACGACAGGTTGACCGTCACCGCCGGTTATCTGGCCTATGTCACCTTGCTCTCTCTGGTCCCCATGATTGCCGTGGTATTTGGCATGATGTCCGCCTTTCCTGTGTTCCAAACCCTGAAACAGGCGATGGAGCAGTTCGTCTATCACAACTTCGTGCCGACCGCGGGTGAGATGCTCAAGGAATACATAGACGGCTTCGTGGCGAATGCCACCAACACCACTGCCGTGGGTATCGGGGCCCTGATAGTGGTGGCGCTGATGCTGATCTCGGCCATCGACAAGAACCTCAACTACATCTGGCGCTCGACCCAGGGCCGCCCGTTGGCGCAGGCGTTTGCCATGTACTGGATGATACTGACACTGGGCCCTGTGCTTATCGGTGGCAGCATTGCCATCTCCTCTTACATCTTCTCGCTGCGGCTGTTCGGGGCCGAGAGTCTGTTCGGCATCGGCTATCTGTTGTTGCGCGGCTTGCCATTCCTCTTTTCGGTGCTCACCTTCCTGCTGGTCTATACGGTCGTGCCCAACTGCAAGGTGAGGCTGGTGCACGCCTTCATCGGCGCCCTGGTGGCCGCTACCTTGTTCGAGCTGGCCAAGCGCGGATTTGCCATCTACATCACCAACTTCCCCTCCTATCAGGCCATCTATGGTGCCCTGGCGACCATTCCAATCCTGTTTGTCTGGGTCTATCTCAGCTGGTTGGTGGTCTTGCTTGGCGCCGAAACCACGGCTTGTCTCGGTGAATATGAAAAACCGGTGAGCGAGGAGTTGGCCTGATCCATCGCTTTGCCCGTCGTTTTCTTGGTAGCATCGACGACCGCCTCTGTGAGGGCGGTCGTTCTGTTTTGAGAGGAGAGGGATGTGATTGCATTGATCCAGCGGGTCTCAGAGGCCAGCGTGACAGTGGAAGGCGAAGTAACGGGTGCCATTGCTAATGGCCTGCTGGTGTTGCTCGGGGTGGAGCAGGGGGATGACGAGGCCAGGGCGGACAAGTTGCTGCACAAGGTGAGCGGCTACCGCATCTTCTCCGATGAAGAGGGCAAAATGAACCTCAATGTGAGTCAGGCCGGCGGCAGCCTGCTGGTCGTCTCCCAGTTCACCCTGGCGGCGGATACCAAAAAAGGCATGAGACCCAGCTTCTCTGGCGGCGCCCATCCGACCGACGCCGAGCGGCTCTACGACTATTTTGTAGTGCAGGCAAAGGCCAGTGGCATACCGACCGAGACAGGCCGTTTTGCTGCCGACATGAAGGTGGCGCTGCTCAATGATGGCCCCGTCACCTTCTGGCTGCAGGTGTAGGCGTCATGGCCAGGATCCCGCTCCGGCTACAGGCCTTCATCTGCGGACGTGCAGACAGGGCCAGCCGTGGCGTCCCGTAACAGGGGCTAGGATGTCAGATTGGTGGCGTGCAGTATGACGTTGCGATAGCCGGGCACCCCGTGGGCGCTGGTGAGGCCAATCCACTCCTCCGCCAGCCGCCTGGCCTGCGCCAGTTCGAGATGTGTTCGTGGCAGCAGGTTGACGATGAGGGTACCGCGGAGGCATTTGGCCAGAGCCTGATAGAGCGGAGCCTGAAACAGCAGCAGGGGATTGCCATCCTGACTGAACAGGTCGAGCAGCACGAAGTCATAGGTGTCGTCGTGGGCCAGCAGGAAGGCGAGGGCATCGGCGTGGTGCAGGTGCAACGCCCGGTCAACGGGTTCCGCCGGGTGGCGGAAGAAGGTCTGGAACAGGGTCAGTACCTCTTCGTCCAGATCGACGCAGTCGTGCCGTGCCTCTGGCCAGCGCACTCCCAGATGACGGGTGAGATCGCCACCGCCCAATCCCAGTTCCAGCACCCGGCTTGCGGTGGCGGGCAGCAGGTCTGCGATGCACTGCTGATGGGGCAGGCAGAGGGCGGCAGGTTCGGCAAGGGACATGGCCGATTGCACTACACCGTCTATCTCCAGCCAGCGGTGATGGGCATTTTCCAGGATAAAGAGGCGTCGTTCCGGTTTTGCGCTCAGGTGCAATAAGTGGTCGGCTTGGTACGCTTGCAGATTGAAGTCCATGAATTTGCACGGCAAGATGGTTTCCGGCCAGTGTAACTCAAGGATAGAACTATGTACCGGGTGGTCACTCCCCAAACGGCAGCCGAGCTGGACGCTTACTACCAGCTGCGCTGGGAACTGCTGCGTAAACCCTTCAATCTGCCCATTGGTTCCGAGCGAGACGAATACGATACCGTTGCCATTCATCGCATGATGCTGGCGCCAGACGGTACTCCCATTGCCGTTGGTCGACTGTTTATCGGTGGTGACGAGGCCCAGATCCGCTTTATGGCGCTGCACCCCGAGTATCGTAGCCAGGGATTGGGGGCTCGCATGGTGGAAGATCTCGAACAGCTCGCCTGCCAGGAAAAAGTGAAGCGGCTGGTGATGAATGCCCGTCAGGAAGCGGTGGAGTTCTATCGCAGGTGCGGCTTCCTCGAAGTGGGGGAAGGGCCGGTCAGCTTTGGCCGCATTCCCCATCGTCAGATGATCAAATCCTTAAGCCCCTTGCAGACCATCCAGTATCGCCCCGAGTGGTGCCAGGATCTCACCACTCGCTGGTCGCAAGGCATCCCCATCAGCGAGAAGATGGGGGTACACATCACCCACTATGACGGCCAGACTTTTCATCTCAAGGCAAATCTGGCGGCCAACCTCAACGTGCATGACACCATGTTTGCCGGCAGCATCTACAGTCAGTGCGTGCTGGCGGGTTGGGGTCTCATCTGGTTGCAGCTGAAAGAGGCGGGTCTGGTGGGGGATACGGTACTGGCGGAGGGCAACATCAAGTATTACCGCCCGGTCAACGAGGAGCCCGAGGCGCGGGTTGCCAGGGAGGGGATGCCGGCCGTGCTGGCTCCGCTCAAGGCGGGGGAGTCGGCCAAATTCAGCCTCATGGTCAAGTTGTTCAGCGGCGACAAGCTGGCGGTGGAATTCATCGGCCAGTATGTGGTGCAACCGGTCAAACGGCGAGGCCAGTCCCCCGTTCTGTAAAAGCTACCTGAAACAAACAAGGCCTCGTGATGAGGCCTTGTTTGTTTCACTGAACGCTGGTCGACGCGGGTGCTTTTGGCTGTGGTGCTGGCCGCCAGAGCGGGCTGTTGCGCCCCTGGGCAGGATAAGGCACCCCCACCTCCCAACCACAGGAGGCCTGCCTGGCCGGAAACTCCCAGCTCAAGACGGGGGCATCAAGCGGGCCGCGCCAGTGGCTCAGCAGCTCGGCACAGCGCTGGCCATTCAGGACACCGAGATCCAGCTGCCACTGCTCCTTGACCAGATCCATGCCCCCTTGCAGGGCGAGCAGGTGGGTGATGGTGGAGGCGCCAGCCTGTTCCAACTGCAGCTGGCCATGCTCGACCTTGCCTTGCAACTTGATGCGATAGAAGGGGGTATCTCCTTCCTGCATCGCCTGCCACAGGCTTTCCGGCGTCAGATCAGGTGGCGTGGCGCCTTTGAACCACTCATCCAGCAGGGGATCTATTTTCACCTTGTCCCAGAAGGGATCAACCGCATCGAGGGCGAAGCTGCCCTGCAGGGTACTGCGCCACTCTCCTGCTGTCTTGCCATGCACGGCTTGCAGATCGGCACTCAGGTCGGCCTTGCCGGCGAAGGAGATGGGGGAGTGCAGTATCTTGCTCCACTGCACCAGATCCAGCTTCTCCCCCTTCAACTGCAGGCGGCTGCTTTGGCCTGGCTCCTTGCCCCACTGGCCGCTCAAGCTGAGTGAGCCCTCATCCGGCAGAGAGCTGGTCAGCTTGTTGAGCTGCCATGAGCTGGGGGTTAGCTCACCATCCAGTTCGCCGTTGCGGGCACTGAGGCCGTCCCACACCAGCTCGAACCACTTGCTCTCGACCTTCGCCCGGCCGAGCAAGGAGGTTGGCTGCTCGCCTCGCAGGGAGAGATCGCTTAGATAGAACTGCCAGCCTGTCAGCGACAGGGGCAGGGTATCGTCGAAGGAGAGCACCTTGAGTTTGTCGAACGCCAGCTTGCGGATATCGATCTGTTGTGGCCGCCAGCTTTGCCAATCCTGCCACCACCCCTCTGGCAGGCTGATGTCCATGCCGCTCAGCGTCATGTCTTTGAGGGTCAGCTTCTGCTGCTGGGTATCGAGGGCCAGATCCAGATTGAATTCACCTTCATAGGCTTTGCCCTGCACCTCGGCATCGATCTGCTGTGGCGAGAAAGAGACTCGTCCCTTGAGATCTTCCAGCTGGAACAGGCCGCGGCCTAGATCACCGAGGCTACCCGTAAAGTAACCGGTCGGCGTACTGCCAGCCTGCCAGCTGAAGGCGGTGAGCTGGCCGTTGAAGTTGTTGAGGGAGACCTCCTGAGTGATGGCGTTGATGCTCACATCGCGCACCTGTCCTGTGTCCAGGCTGATGTGGCGCAAGGGCAGTTCAGGCTGGCCCATGGCTCCCCACTCGACCCGCATACCTTGTGCCTTCAGATTGTGCAGTCGCAGGCTGCGGGCGGGCCAGTCCAGGGTCATGCCGGTTTCCAGCAGGCCATCGAACAGGTTGGCGGTCAGTTTATCGGTACTCAGCACCTGGCCTTCCAGTCGTCCCTTCAGGTTGAGGCGGGAGAGGGCAAAGGCCGGGGTTTCCAGCTCATTGATGTTGAGGCTCAGGTTGGCCTGGGGCGGCCGCACCGGATTGAGCAGCTGCCAGTCGTTGAGGGTGGCGTTGAGGCCGCTCAGGGTCAGCTCGCCACTGTGCAGGCTGAGGCGATCGATAGTGCTGTCGCTGATGGTGAGGGAGTGAACCGGCAGCGTCGGCAAGGTGTTGGGCAGCGGCAGCTTGATGACGGGGCGAATGAGGTCGAGGTGGGCGATGCGCACGTCCCGGTTCAGCCAGTCGATGCTCTCTATTTCCAGATAGAGCTTGTCGAGGGCGATGGCGTCGCCATAGCTCACCTGCTCGGCCAGCAGGGTATAGGGATGGAGCGGGTTGAACACCAGCCGCCCTATGGTGACCGGCACGCCGGTTTGCTGGCTGATCCAGCTGGCGATGGGGCCCCTGGCCCGTTCGGCGTCGAACAGACCGAGCGCGACCCAGACAAACAGCAGCAGGAAGGCAAATGTGTAGAGCAGGGCGCGAAGCCAGGAATTCATCGGTGCTTTCCTCCAGGGTCTGAGTGTTGTGGCAACACATCTATTGGGAGCCTGAGTGTCACGTTAGTTATTTCTTGTTCTGCTCTACTCAGGCGTTGGAGTAGTGATCCCGCAGACCCAGCCAGCGCCGGATGAGCGGTTCGACATGGGCGGGATGCCTGTCCATCAGGAAGCGCGCCATCTTCTGTACCTGAGGGATGAGTGGCTGGTCGCGCACCAGATCGGCAATTTTGAGATCGGCCAGTCCGGTCTGGCGGGTACCGAGCAGTTCCCCCGGGCCGCGCAGCTCGAGATCGCGCTGGGCGATCAGGAAGCCGTCGTTGGTCTCCCGCAATACCCCGAGTCGGCTCTGGGCCGTCTTGGACAAGGGTGCATGATAGAGCAGCACGCAATGAGAGGCCACAGAACCGCGACCGACCCGGCCGCGCAGCTGGTGCAACTGGGCCAGCCCGAGCCGCTCCGGGTTTTCGATGATCATCAGGCTGGCGTTGGGTACATCCACCCCCACCTCTATGACGGTGGTGGCGACCAGAAGTTGCAGTATGCCCGCCTTGAACTCCTCCATCACCCGCTGCTTTTCGACCGGCCTCATCCGGCCGTGTACCAGCCCGATATGCAGGCCGGGCAGCTGGTTTTGCAGCTCGGCGGCGGTATCCTCGGCGGCCTGGCACTCCAGCACCTCGGACTCTTCGATCAGTGTACAGACCCAGTAGGCCTGCTTGCCCTCTTCACAGGCCAGCTTGACCCGCTCGATCACATCCTGGCGACGGCTGTCCGGCAGCGCCACCGTGGTGATGGGGGTGCGGCCCGGTGGCAGCTCGTCGATGACGGAGGTGTCGAGATCGGCATAGGCGGTCATCGCCAGGGTGCGGGGAATGGGAGTGGCAGTCATGATGAGCTGATGGGGATGGACTCCCTCCCGCTCTCCTTTTTCCCGCAGCGCGAGGCGCTGGTGCACCCCGAATCTGTGCTGTTCATCGATGATGACCAGAGCGAGGCGCTGGAACACCACCTGCTCCTGGAAGATGGCGTGGGTGCCCACCACCATCTTGACGCTGCCATCGGCGATGGCGGCGAGCTGGGTTTCCCGCGCCTTCCCTTTCTGCTTGCCCGCCAGCCAGCCGACCCCGATACCGAGCGGCTCCAGCCAGTTGGCGAAGTTGATGGCATGCTGTTCGGCCAGCAACTCGGTCGGTGCCATCAGCCCCACCTGGCAGCCGTTGCCGATGGCCTGGAGGGCTGCCAGCGCCGCAACCAACGTCTTGCCTGAGCCCACGTCCCCCTGCACCAGCCGCATCATGGGGTAGCTGCGTTGCAGGTCCTGGTTGATCTCGGCTACCACCCGATTCTGGGCACCGGTCGGTTTGAACGGCAGCGCCCCCAGCAATTGCTTGACCAGGGCAGGTGCCGGCTTGAGGGCGCGTGCCAGCTGGGTTTGCGCCTGGGCACGCACTTTGAGCACCGACAGGTTATGGGCCAGCAGCTCTTCCAGCACCAGTCGTTGCTGGGCCGGGTGCTGGCCGCTCTCCAGCAAGGCCAGCGCCACAGAGGGGGGCGGGCGATGGAGCAGGCGCAGGGCGGCGGCCAGATCGATCTGCTGGGGATAGAGGCCTGCAGGCAGCAGCTCCTCCACCCCGTACAGGTCGAGTTGAGCCAGCGCCTGATCGGTGAGGCTACGCAGGGTGAGCTGGCGCAGCCCTTCCGTGGTGGGGTAAACGGGGGTGAGTGCCTCTTCGGTCTGACCTGCCTGTTCTTCACCGAGCAGCTTGTACTCGGGGTGGGCCATCTCGAGCCCGTATTTGCCGGGGCGCACCTCGCCGAAGCAGCGGATCAACCTGCCCTGCCCCAGGCTGTTCTTCTGGGCGGCGGTGAAGTTGAAGAAGCGAAGGGTCAGGGTGCCGGTGCCGTCACTGATGCGACAGACCAGCATGCGGCGGCGCCCCATCACCAATTGAGTGTCCTGGATTTCGCCCTCGACGGCGCCGTGCAGCCCGGGCGGCAGATCGCCGATGGGCCACACCTGGGTACGATCCTCATAGCGAAGGGGGAGGTGGAACAGCAAATCCTGTACCGTGGCCAGCCCCAGTCGCTCGAGTTTCTCCTGCATCTTGCTGCCGACGCCCTTGAGGCTGTCGAGGGAGATTTTATCCAATTTCATCAATTAGATGCCCGAAAACACTGTAAATATGTCCAGATGATAGGGGTTATTGACGTCTCGGTGCAAGCCGCGTTGCAGTGACACCCGGCGCTAGGTCAGGGGCGGGATGCGGACCATGGCAGATCCTGACAAAAAGGCCTGCCGAAAACGGCAGGCCTTTGCACAGGTGTCAACGAGTGAGGACGGGCAGCGTGTGCCCCGGGTCAGATGATGCGCTTGAGCAGTATATGGGCCCTGACCCTGTGGATCCGGGCCAGCAGCTTGCGTACCTGTTCCGGGTAGTCCTTGATCTGCTCTATCTGATCGAAGTGGCTGATCCGCTTGGTGTTGGCGAGTATGTTCTCCCGCTCCCCGTTGAACTGGGCGCGCAGGTGATGGCGACGATCGTACACCAGCAGACCGTTCTCCAGATCCAGCGCCCAGGCGCGGGGGTTCAGGTTGTTGCCGGTGAGCAGTGCCCACTCGTCATCCACGAAGATCCCCTTGAGGTGGTAGGAGTTGCGCTCGCAGCACCACAACATCAGGTTGAGACGGCCGGCATCGATATGATGCTGATTGCGCTCGGCAAACTTGCGCAGATTGGTCTCGTACAGATAAGGCAGGCCACCTATGGTGGTGAACTTCTCTTCCGGCGGGATGAAGAAGTCGTTGGCCGTCTTGTCACCCACCACTATGGTCACCTTGCAGCCGCGCTTGAGCAGGGCTTCGATGTCCTTGTTCAACTCCTTGGGCGGGTTGAAATAGGGGGTGCAGATGAAGATCTCCCGCTCGGTGGCGCGCACCAGGGTACGGATCATCTTGTTGAGCTGATTGCCCCGCTTGCCCAGCCCCGTCATCGGAGTGATGGCGATCTCCTGGCTGTTGACCGGCATGCTCTCGAAGCGGTACTGGCCCAGGCGCAGGCTGTGCTTGAAGCGACGGATAGGCCCCTTCAGTTGCTTGGCGGTGGGAATATCGCTGCGATCGAGTCGCTGCACCGCTTCGCTCTTGAGGAAGAGATCGTCCACATAGTTGACCATGCAGCGGGTCAGCTCGGGGCTGGTGATCTGGTGATAACGGTCGAAGCGGTAGCGATCCTGCTGATGCAGATAGATGTCGTTGAGGCTGGCACCGGAGTAAAGCAGGGTGTCATCGAAGATGAAGCCCTTGAGGTGCAGCACCCCGAGCAGCTCTCGTCCCTTGACCGGCACGCCGTAGATGGCGATCTGGTGTTCATGGCGGGCGGCCATTTCCTGATACATCAGGTGGTTGCCCCCCTGCTTGCCTTTGCCGATCAGGCCGCGCTGGGCACGGTGAAAATCCACGAACAACTTGATGTCGAGGGCCGGGTTGCGCTGCTTGGCGGCGTAGAGGGCAGACAGAATTTCCCGTCCCGCCTCGTCATCTTGCAGATAGAGCGCCACCAGATAGATGCGCCGAGTCGCGCTGGCGATAAGCGAAAGGATCCGGCTCTTGAAGTCCTTGGCGCTGTTGAGCACCTGAAACTGATCTGCGGCGACAGCGATCTGGGGCAGACGAGCCAACAGTTGTCGATAATGTGCCGATGAATGCATAGAGAAACCTGAAATCACTGCGTTAAGCGTTCCACTCGGAGCGATGGATAGGCGATTCTAGCAACCTCAACCTGTTAGCCAAAGAAAGAATCGTCATAAAGATGAAAAAGGCCTCACATCGGAGGCCTTTTTGACAGCGGTTATGTTCAAAGGAAGCTGTAGATAATCATCGCCATGACGCCACCCGTGGTGCCTATGATGGTCTCCATCACTGTCCAGGTTTGCAGGGTCTGCTTCTCGGAGAGGCCGAGGTAGCGGTTGGCCAGCCAGAAACCCGAGTCGTTGACGTGGGAGAGCACTATGGCCCCGCCGCCGATGGCGATGGTCACGGCCGCCAGCTGGGCTCCATTCAGACCGAGCGGTTCCAGCATGGGCAGCAGCAGGCCGCAGGCGGTCAGCATGGCGACGGTGGCAGAACCCTGAATGACTCGCACGGCCGCCGCCAGGATAAAGGCCAGCGCGACTATGGGCAGGCCGGAGTCTGCCAGCATGTTGCCAAGGGCTGCGCCCACACCGGAATCCACCAGTACCTGCTTGAAGACGCCACCGGCACCGGTCACCAGTATGATGACGCCGGCAGGCTGGATGGCGCTGTTGCAGACGTTCATCACCTCGTCACGGGACATGCCGCGGCGCACCCCCAGCAGATAGAAGGCGGCCAAACAGGCGACCATGATGGCGGTGAAGGGGTGGCCGACGAACTCCAGCCAGTTATGCAGGGTGGATCCTGCCTCGACGAAGCGGCCGACTATGGTCTTGAGGCCAATCATCAGCAGCGGCAGACCGATCAGGCCCATGGCCAGTCCGAAGGAGGGGAGAGTCTTGCTATCGTCATGGGCGCTGCTCTGGGCATCGGCAGGGAGCGGCACATCCACCACCTTGCTGATCAGGTCGCCGAACAGGGGGCCCGCCAGGATCAGTGCTGGCACGGCGGCGATCAGACCGAACAGTATCATGTAGCCAAAATCGGCCCCCAGCTGGGACGCCACCAGAATGGGGCCCGGCGCGGGGATGAGGAAGGCCTGGCAGGTGGCGATGCCCGCCAGCAGCGCTATGCCTATCTTCACCACGCTGCCACCGCCACGGCGGACAATGGCAAAGGCCACCCCGATCAGCAGCACTACGGCGACGTCGAAGAAGAGCGGCAGAGCGCAGACGAAGCCAGTCAGTGACATGGCCCAGTTGGCGCGCTTGACGCCGAAGGTACCGAGCAGGGTATGGGCCACCCGGTCGAGGGCGCCGGTGACTTCCATCACCTTGCCAAACATGGCGCCCAGTGCCACCACGACGGCGACGAAGCCCAGGGTGCCACCCATCCCTTTCTGGATGGTAGTGGCGATCTCCGCCGGGTTCATGCCGGCGGCGAGGCCGGCCACCATGGAGACTAGAATGAGGGAGACGACCGCGTGCAGGCGGGCCTTCATCACCAGAAAGAGCAGCAGCACTATGGAGCCCGCGGCCGTCATGATCAGGGAGAGGTCAGACATTGTTGTGCGTTCCTTGTTCCAAGTTCAGTATCGACACCCTGCCGATCCGTCAGCAGACCATATCTTTATGATTTATTTAGATTTATGGCCAGGGCTCAAGGTCGATTGCCCAGGTGACTGTGAGTTCGTTCAGTCTGTGGCAGACTTCACATTTCTTGTTGTTACCGGTAACATGTTACCGGTAACGTGCTAAGTTAGAACCCATCAGCAGCACGATTTTTGAAAAATGGGATAGAGGTCAAACAATGGCGGGCAAGAGCATTATCGTGATGGGTGTGTGTGGTAGCGGCAAGTCCAGCGTCGGCCTCAAGGTGGCCCATGCGCTGGGTGCCAAGTTCATTGATGGTGATGACCTGCACCCCAGAGCCAATATTCAGAAGATGGCGGGTGGCAACCCCCTCAACGATGAGGATCGAGCCCCCTGGCTGGAGCGGATCCGTGATGCGGCTTACAGCCTGGAGCAGAAGAACGAGGTGGGCGTGATCGTCTGCTCGGCCCTCAAGAAGCAGTACCGCGACCAGATCCGCGAGGGCAATGAGTCAGTGCATTTCCTGTTTCTGGACGGTGATCAGCCGCTGATCCTCGAACGGATGCGGGCACGCAAGGGCCATTTCATGCGGGAAAGCATGGTACAAAGTCAGTTCGATACGCTGGAACGTCCGGATGGCGAGGCCGGGGTATTCCATATCGATATAGATGGCACCTTCGAACAGGTGGTCGACCGCGCCGTCTCAGCGTTGGAGCAAGCCGTATGACACACATTGTTATTTCCGAGGTTACTGCGCGCATTCGTGAGCGCAGTGTCGCCCGTCGCCAGGCTTTCCTGGCCCGTATTCAGCGCCAGGCCGAACAGGGCAAGACCCGCGCCGCCCTGGCCTGCGGCAACCTGGCCCACGCCGTAGCCGCCTGCAGCAGTGACGAGAAGGGTCGCATTCTCGACATGACCCGCGCCAACGTCGGCATAGTCACCGCCTACAACGACATGCTGAGCGCCCATCAGCCCTATCAGGGCTACCCGGATATCATCAAGGCCGCGCTGGCCGAACTGGGTCACAGCGCCCAGGTGGCGGGTGGCGTACCGGCCATGTGCGACGGCGTGACTCAGGGTCAGCCGGGGATGGACATGTCCCTGTTTTCCCGCGATCTCATCGCCCAGGCGACCGCGCTGTCACTCTCCCACAATACCTTCGACGCCACCCTGCTGCTCGGCATCTGCGACAAGATAGCCCCGGGCCAGATCATGGGGGCACTCTCCCACGCGCACCTGCCCACCGCCTTCGTGCCGGCCGGCCCCATGGCCAGCGGCATCAGCAATGATGACAAGGTGAAGGTGCGCCAGCAGTACGCCGCCGGTGAACTGGGCCGCGACGCCCTGCTGGAGATGGAGTGCGGTGCTTATCATGCGCCGGGCACCTGTACCTTCTACGGCACTGCGAATACTAACCAGCTGGTGTTTGAGGCCATGGGCCTGATGCTGCCGGGCTCCGCCTTCGTCCATCCTCACAGCGAGTTGCGCCGCGCGCTCACTGAAGAAGCCGCCCGTCGCATCAGCGCCATGATCCCTGGCTCTCCTGCCTACCGCCCCTTGAGCGAGGTGCTGGATGAGCGCTCCCTGGTCAACGGTCTGGTGGCCCTGCTCGCCTCCGGCGGCAGCACCAACCACAGCATCCACATGGTTGCGCTGGCGCGGGCCGCCGGCCTGCACCTGACCTGGGACGACATCAGCGATCTCTCCGATGTGGTGCCGCTCTTGGTACGCATGTACCCGAACGGCCCGGCCGATGTGAATGCCTTCGAACAGGCGGGCGGCGTGCCTGGCCTGATGCGTCGTCTGGCGCAAGAGGGGCTGATCCACATGGATGCCACCCCTGTGTTTGGCGAGATGCAGGATTACCTCAGCCGCCCGGCGCTGGTCGATGGCGAGCTGGTATGGCAGCCGGTGGGTGAAAGCAGCGATGGGAGCGTGCTCTCACCGACCGGCTCCGTATTCCAGACCACCGGCGGCACCAAGCTGCTGGCCGGCAATCTGGGCCGCGCCGTGGTCAAGGTCTCCGCCGTGGCGCCCGAGTATCGCGTTATCGAAGCGCCCGCCCGGGTTTTCTCCTCCCAGCACGCTGTGGAGGCGGCCTACAAGGCTGGCAGCCTCAATCAGGATGCCGTTATCGTGGTGCGCCACAACGGCCCGGCGGCCAATGGCATGCCTGAGCTGCACAAGTTGATGCCTGTGCTCGGCAACCTGCAGAAGGCGGGCCACAAGGTGGCGCTGGTTACCGATGGCCGCCTCTCCGGCGCCTCCGGCAAGATCCCGGCTGCCATCCATGTCACCCCGGAAGCGCTGCACGGCGGCGCCATCGGCTTGTTGCAGGATGGCGATCTGCTGCGGGTGGATGCGGTAAACGGTTGCCTCGATTGCCTGACCGATTTGAGTGGCCGTACCCAGGCCGAGATGGACCTCACTCTGGAACAAGAGGGGTGGGGCCGTGAACTGTTCAGCGTGATGCGTCGCGCGGTATCGAGCGCCGAGTGTGGCGCCACCATCTTTGATTAAGGAAGCGTTATGCAAAACTGGAAAGTGACCCCTGCCGAGGTGTTTGCCGCCTCTCCGCTGGTTCCCGTCATGGTCATAAGCGACTTGGAGCAGGCCCTGCCGATGGCCAAGGCGCTGCTCGACGGCGGCATCTCGGTATTCGAGATCACACTGCGCACCCCGGTGGCGCTCGATGCCATCGCCCTCATCGCCAAGGCGATGCCGGATGCCATGGTCGGTGCAGGCACAGTACTCAACTGCGCGCAGTTTGACGCAGCCGTGGCCGCCGGTGCCCGCTTCGTCATCTCCCCTGGGATGACACCGGCGCTGCTGGCCCATGCGGCCAACAGCACGGCGCCGCTGATCCCGGGCGTTGCCACTGCCTCCGAAGTGATGCAGGCGCTGGAAGCGGGCTACGACCACCTGAAATTCTTCCCGGCCGAAGCAAACGGCGGTACCAAGGCGCTGGCTGCCATCGCAGCACCGCTTCCCCAGATCAAGTTCTGCCCCACCGGCGGTATAGGCCCGAAAAACGTGGCCGACTATCTGGCGCTGAAATGCGTCGCCACCGTCGGCGGCTCCTGGATGCTGCCGGCCGATGCGGTCAAGAGTGGCAACTGGGAGGAGGTGACTCGCCTCTCTCGCGAAGCGGTCGAGCTGGTTACACGCTAAGCGCCAGTAGTGCAGAAAAATCAGACAGGCCACCCTTGGGTGGCCTGCTTTTTGGTCGTCCTAATGGTGAAAAGCCATTTGCAGCACGCTGCCTGCTCCCTTATGGTTATGGCCGGTTTCTCTCCGGCTGGCCGACATGTCCTTTCTCCATCGTTCCTGCCCGCAAGGGCACTTCACCCCGCTGCACTGCCATCCACAGGCCCAGTATTGCTACATGCACGATGGCGGCGGCGTCATTACTGGAGGCGGTGCCAGCGAGCTGCTGGTCGCCGGCCAGCTCTGTTTTATTCCAGCGGGCTGGGAACACGAGTTTCGCGCGCTGCGCCACACCCGTCTCTCGCTCATCTATACAGCGCCGTCCGGGCATGCCCCTTTTGGCCTGCGTCAGGTGACCCCCTTGCTGGCCGGTCTCTTTGCCCGTCTTGCCGAGTTGGGGGAGGGAAGCGAGCGGGAGGCCTATTTGATAGTGATCGGCCACGAACTGGCACGCGCTGTCCCGCAGGAGGCTCAGCCTGCGCTTGCAGCCAATCTCGATCCACGCCTGCTGCGGGTGCTGGAGCGGGTCTGTCAGGCTCCCTCAGTCAACATTGCACTGGCGATGCTGGCAGAGGATTGCGGCGCCTCGGTACGCACTCTCAACCGACTCTTTCTCCAGCAGCTGGGTTGCACCTTTCGTCAGTGGCGGGAGCAGGTGGTGATGGGACGGGCGCGTCAGCTACAGCATCAGGGGCTCACGTTGGCGCAGATCGCCGACCAGCTCGGCTATGAGGATCCTGGTGCCTTCTCTCACGCTTTCCAGCGCTTTATGCGGTGCGACTCAGCGCAGTGAGCCTATGTCCTCATCCTGCGCGCTGCCAGTCAGCAGGCAGGTTACCTCGTCGGTCTGGCAGATCTTGCCGTCGCGAAAGGTAAAGAGGCCGCTCACCTTGCAAACGAGGGGGAGGCCATCGTGACGGGTGGCCCGCACCACGTGGGTCGAGTGCACCCTATCTCCTTGCGCCAGCACGGCGATAAAATCGATTGATGCACACGCCAGATGGTTTCTCAGTGCCGCTATGTGCTGGCGGAAAGCCGCGTAGTCGAGCTGCTCGCCATTCACTTGCTGGCAGTAGTCCGGAGTGAACCACTGGTCGAGTTCAGCAAGGGTAAAGCGGGGATCGCAGATCACGTGTTGCAGGCAGGTTTGCAATCTCTCGGTGTTGTTCATCTTCTGCTCCTGATGATGTGGTCGGGATGTCGGGCCAGCATAGATCAGGGGATGGAGAGAACAGGCGGGAGGATGCGCCATCATGGCTGGTAAATGCGCCATCATGGCAGGGGGGTCAGCCCAGACTCTCCCCTTCATAGAGGGAGAAGCCCATATCCTTGCGGGTGTCGGACAGTGGCTGGCCGCTGAGTCGGGCCAGCAGCATGGTCGCCGCCTCACGGCCTATCTCCTTGCGTGGTGTGACGATACTGGCCAGCTTGGGGGTCATGGCATGGCCTATGTCGAGGGCGTTGCTGCCGGCGATGGCGATCTGCTGGGGCACGGGTATCCACTTGGCCTGACACTGCAGCAGGGCGCCAACCGCCAAGTCGTCATTGGTACAGAAGAGGCCATCGAGGTCGGGATAGCGCACCAGCGCCTGATCCAGCAGTTGACCACCCAGGGTGAAGCTGGAGGATTGCTCGGTCAGCAGGTGCTGACCTGTCAGGCCGAAATCGGCCATCGCCTGGTAGTAACCCTCCATCCTCAGCTGGGTGCGCACGTCGAGCCGCGCCCCCAGGTAAACCAGCTTGCGTCGGCCCCGGCGCAGCATCTCTGTTACCATGGCCCGGGCGGCGGCCCTGTGATCCATCCCCACCACCATGTCGATGGGGGCTTGCGGCAGATCCATGGTTTCCACCACAGGAATGCCGGCGGTGGCGATCATCTTGCGGGTGCGCTCCGTGTGCTGGCTGTCGGAGAGGATCAGGCCGTCCACGTGATAGGAGAGCAGGGAGGCCACCTGCTCCTCTTCCCGCTCCGGGCTGTAGCCGTAGTGAGCGAGCAGTGTCTGGTAGCCGGCGGGCCGGGTCACCGACTCTATGCCATGTACCACGGCGGAAAACACCTGGTTGGAGAGAGAGGGGATCAGTATGCCGATCGCCTTGCTGGTGGCGTTGGAGAGAATGTCAGGTGCCCGGTTGGGGATATAGCCCAGCTCTTCCACTGCGGCGGCGATCCGCTCACGGGTGCCCTCGGCCACGGCGTGGGGATCGCGCAGATAGCGGCTGACGGTCATCTTGGTGACCCCGGTCAGGTCGGCTATGTCCTGCAGGGTAGGGCGGCGTTTGCGGGTGTCGTTCATCTGGGGATCCGGCAGGAATGTTACACGTAACATTACCGTTTTTGTTTAACAAAGTCAGCATATGGCGCCATCAGTAGAGGATGACTCGGATGATCAAGGGCAAGTGCTTCGAGGGGAAGCGTTTCGAACAGCAGGATGTGGAAGAGGAACAGTTTGATGGTTGCCGCTTTGTCGACTGCAACTTCTCCTGGCTGGACTTGAGCGAGAGCCGCTTCGTTGACTGCACCTTCTATGAGCGGGAGCGCGAGCTGGGCTGCCAGTTGCAGGGTTGCGATCTGAGGGAGGCGAGCTTTCTGCGCTGCGATCTGACTCTGGCAGATCTCAGCCGCAGCCAGTGCCTGGGGCTGGAGATGCGCGACTGCCAGGCCATGGGCATCAATTTCGCCCACGCCAGCTTCGCCAACCAGATCACCGTCAAGAGCTACTTCTGCGAGGCCCATCTTACGGGCAACAATTTCAGCTACGCCAACTTCGATGGCTGCCTGCTGGAGCGATGCGAGCTCAGTGGCAACCGCTGGCAGGGGGCCAGCCTGCTGGGGGCCTCGTTGGCGGGATCTGATCTGAGTGGCTCCGAGTTTGGCCAGATAGACTGGGCCAGCTTCAACCTGCAGGGCTGTGATCTGCGCCAGTGCGATCTGCCCGGGTTGGATCTGCGCCGGATCAACCTGGACGGCGTGCAGATCAATGAAGAGCAGCAACAGGGTTTGCTGGAGCAGATAGGTCTGGTGGTGTTTCCTTGAAGGTTTCGGAAAAGAGGTAAATTTCCACCATCTGGCACTGAGCTGCGGTGAATGCTGCGATAAAAACAGCCTGCGTAATGCAGGCTGTTTGTCATCTGGACCGAGCCCGGATCACATCAGCTTTTTGCCAACCATTTTGTCGGATTGATTGCCTCACCCTGATAGCGGATCTCGAAGTAGAGGCCGGGTCTGTCCTGGCCGCCACTGTCACCGACCAGAGCCACAGGTTCGCCCTGTTCCACATTCTGGCCAACCTGGCGCAGCAGCGACTGATTGTGACCATAGAGGCTCATATAGCCACGGCCATGGTCGATCACCAGCAACATGCCAAAACCGTCCAGCCAGTCGGCGTAGACTATCTGGCCCGGTGCCACCGCCTTGACCTGGGTACCTTCGCTGGCACCGATCAGGGTGCCCTTCCATTTGAGTTGGGCGGTACGGGGCGAGCCATAGGAGATGAGGATGGGTCCCTGCACCGGCCAGCGCAGGCTGCCGTTGGTCTTGAGACCGCCGTAGCCGCCACTGCTTGCCTTGGCGCTGCTGCTGCGCGCGGCAGCTTGCTGCTCCGCCACCCTGTCTTGTTGTTCGGCGACTCTCTGCTGCTCGGCGGCGAGCCGTTGCTGCTCGCCGACCTTCTGCTGCTGAGCCGCGATCCGCTGTTGTTCTGCAATCCGCTTCTGTTCGGCGGCCAGTCGTTGGGCCTCAAGACGGCGCTGGCGTTCCTGCTCGGCTTTCAGCTTGGCCAGCCGTTCCCGCTCGGCCCGTTCGCGACGCTCCTGCTCTTCCCGCTGGCGGCGAAGCTCTTCCAGCCTGGCTTTCAGGGCCTTTTCTGCCTTGACCAGCCTGGTCAGCTTCAGCTCGTCGTTTTGCACCGACTGTTGCAACTGGTTGCGCACCTTGGCACGGCTCTGCTGGCTGGCCAACAGGCTCTGGTGATGTTGCTGCTGTTCGCTCAGCAAGGATTGCAGCTTGCTCTCGGTCTCTTTGGTGGCCTGCTGGTTTTTTGCCAGCTTGGTGCGGGTTGCGCGCAGGGCTTCGATGGCCTCGATGCGGGCCTTGTTGAGATAGTCGTAGTAGTCGAGAGAGCGGCTCAGTTTGGCCGGATCCTGCTGGTTGAGCAGCAGTTTGAGGTAATCGTGGTTGCCCGCCTGGAAGGCGCTTTCCGCCTGCTTGGCCAGCAACTGCTTCTGATGCTTTGCCTGTTGTTCCAGATCCAGCTTGTCCTGTTGCAGGCTTACCAGCTTTTGCTGGTTTTTTTTCAGCTGTTGCTTGGTCTGCTCGAGCTTGGCCGCTGCGGCCGAAATGGCCTGCTCGTCAGCCTTGAGCTGAGTATTGAGTTTGGTCAGCTCTTGCTTGCTGAGCTTGATGGTTTTCTGCTGTTCCTTTATCTGGGACTGCATGGTGCCGAGCTGCTGGTTGGCAGCCAGGGCCTTGCCCGCGATAAACGACAGGCAAAAAAACAGCGCGCCGACCAACAGGCCGACGCGACTGGTTTTGTTTGAAATCACTTCGCATCCCCGCATGGGGAAGGATTATTTCAGAATCATCAGGGGCTTGCCAGTCATTTCCGGCGGCACAGGAAGACCCATCAGGGTCAGCATGGTCGGGGCCAGATCGGACAGTTTGCCACCTTCAAGCACCTCGGCCTTGCGACCGAAATAGATGAGGGGAACCGGCAGGTTGGTGTGGGCTGTGTGAGCCTGACCGGTCTCTTCGTCCAGCATCTTCTCGGCGTTGCCGTGGTCGGCGGTGATCAGGCATTCGCCGCCTACTTCGGCCAGGGCCTCGGTGACGCGACCGACGCAGTGGTCAACGGCTTCACAGGCTTTGACGGCCGCATCGAATACGCCGGTGTGGCCGACCATGTCGCCGTTCGGGTAGTTGCAGATGATGGTGTCGTACTTGCCACTCTTGATGGCAGCAACCAGCTTGTCGGTCAGCTCTTCGGAGCTCATTTCCGGCTGCAGGTCATAAGTCGCCACTTTCGGGCTGGCCACGATCTCGCGGTCTTCACCGGTGAAGCAGGACTCTTCGCCACCGTTGAAGAAGAAGGTGACGTGGGCGTACTTCTCGGTTTCGGAGATGCGCAGCTGGGTCTTGCCCTGCTTGGCCAGCCACTCACCCAGGGTGTTCACCAGGGCAGTCGGCGGGTAGGCACAGGCAGTTTTGATGTCGGCCGCGTATTCGGTCAGCATCACGAAGTTCAGAGCAGGGGTGGCTGCACGGGCAAAGCCGGTGAAGTCACTGTCAACGAAGGCGCGGGTGATTTCACGGGCGCGGTCGGCACGGAAGTTCATGAAGATCAGGGCATCGCCATCCTGCATGGGGGCGGCAGCACCGATGCGGGTGGCCTTGACGAACTCGTCGTTCTCGTCGCGGGCATAGGCGGCGGCCAGGGCTTCGCTGGCGCTGTCGGCGGTGAACTCGCCCTTGCCCTGAGTCATCAGGTCATACGCTTGCTGCACGCGATCCCAGCGGTTGTCACGATCCATGGCGAAGTAGCGGCCGATCATGGAGGCGAAACGACCCTTGCCCAGACGGGCAAACAGGGCATCGAACTGTTCGATGGAGGACTGGGCGGAGCGCGGCGGGACGTCGCGGCCATCCAGGAAGGCGTGGAAGTAGATCTGCTCGGCGCCACGTTTGGCTGCCATCTCGATCATGCCCATGATGTGCTCTTCGTGGCTGTGTACGCCACCCGGGGACATCAGACCCATGATGTGAACGGCTTTGCCCTTGGTCACGGCGGAATCGACAGCCTTGGCCAGTTCGACGTTCTGGAAGAAGTCGCCGTCCTTGATCTCTTTGGAGATGCGGGTCAGTTCCTGATAGACGATGCGACCGGCACCTATGTTGACGTGGCCCACTTCGGAGTTACCCATCTGACCATCCGGCAGACCCACATCCAGGCCGGAGCCGGAGATCAGTGTGCTGGTGTAGTCACGGGCGAGACGGTCGAGGTTGGGAGTCTTGGCGGCAGCGACGGCGTTGTGCTCTTGCTTGGTGCTGTAGCCCCAACCGTCCATGATGACCAGAACCAAAGGTTTCTTAGCTGTTGACATAAGGCTATGTCCTCTCGGATAGGAATGAATTGCGGGAAGTGAAACTAGCGTAATATTACTACATCTGCCGAAATAGTCACCTGATAGCCAAGCCCTTGCCAACACCCGCCGCGGACTGTTGCCAGCCTGTTTCCCCTTTGTCGCCGGCTTGTCCCTTCACTCGACGAATCCTCGCCCCAAGAGACTGGATGCCACTTTTTATGCCGATCCGTTATGGAGGTCCCGCCTGATGGGAGCCCGCTCCCGCTTTGCCGCCAAGATGGCTGATCTTGGTGGGGTCACCATGTATACTCGGGCCCTTGTCTTGGTCCCTGGATAGTAGAAGATGCAAGAGTATTTGGATTTTGCGGCCCGTAACCCGCTGCTGACCGCAGCCTGGTTCGGCCTGGCAGGCACCCTGGTTTACACCAGCGTGCGTGCTCGTTTTTCTCCGGTGAAGACGGTGAACAACCACACGGCTACCCTGCTGATCAACCGTGAAAATGCCACCGTGGTGGATATTCGCAGTCAGGAAGAGTTTGCCAAGGGTCATCTGGCCGGTGCCCAGCACCTGTTGCTCAGCCAGATCCAGAGCAATAATCTGGGCCCGGTTGAAAAGCATAAAGATGCCCCCATCATAGTTGTGTGCGAGTCGGGGATGACCGCTGGTGGCGCGGGTCGCCAACTGAGCAAGGCCGGTTTCAAGCAGGTGTATGTGCTCAGCGGTGGCATGGCCCAGTGGCGTGCAGATAATCTGCCGGTGACCAAAAAACGCTGATTTAAGGGCCTGCGCCCACTCATTATCTTAAAAAGGAATCAAACGAAATGGCTGACGAAATCAACAACCAGGAAGTGCAACCGGAATTCCACATCCAGCGTGTCTACACCAAGGATGTCTCTTTCGAAGCCCCGAATACCCCGCACATCTTCCAGAAAGAGTGGCAGCCGGACGTCAAGCTGGACATGGACACCAAGACCAACATCCTGGCTGATGGCGTGTACGAGGTTGTACTGACCCTGACCGTGACCTGCAAGCTGGAAACCGAGACCGCTTTCCTGTGTGAAGTACAGCAAGCCGGTATCTTCACCATAGGCAACCTGCCGGAGCCGCAACTGGCTCACTGCCTGGCCGCCTTCTGCCCGAACATACTGTTCCCTTATGCCCGCGAAGCCGTGGCCAACATGGTGAGCAAGGGCTCCTTCCCGCAGCTGAACCTGGCACCGGTCAACTTCGATGCCCTGTTTGCCCAGCACATGGCGCAAGCACAGGCCCAACAGGCGACTGCGGAAGCCTGATAATGGCTGACCAGATCGCTATCTCGGTCTTGGGGGCGGGGTCTTATGGCTCCGCCCTTGCCATTTCTCTGGCGCGCAACGGTCATCCGACCCTGCTGTGGGGTCACGACCCTGCCCATGTCGCCGAGCTGGAACACGACCGCTGCAACAAGGCCTTTTTGCCTGATGTCCCTTTTCCAGCGGATCTGCAACTGACCGCCGATTTGCAACGGGCGGTACAAGCCGCTCCCGTCCTGCTGCTGGTGGTGCCGAGCCATGTGTTCGGCCAGGTGCTGAGCCAGGTCAAACCCTTCTTGCGCCCCGATACCCGTATCGCCTGGGCCACCAAGGGGCTTGAACCTGACAGCGGCCGTTTGCTGCAGGATGTGGCCCGTGATGTGCTGGGGGAGACTATTCCGCTGGCCGTGATCTCGGGCCCCACCTTTGCCAAGGAGCTGGCCGCCGGTCTGCCGACCGCCATCTCGGTGGCGTCGACTCACGACGACTTTGCCGATGAGCTTTCCCATCTGCTGCACTGCGGCCGTTCGTTCCGGGTTTATACCAATCCGGATTTCGTCGGCCTGCAACTGGGTGGTGCGGTCAAGAACGTCATCGCCATCGGTGCCGGTCTCTCTGATGGTCTGGGCTTTGGCGCGAACGCCAGAACTGCGCTCATCACCCGAGGCTTGGTGGAGATGCAGCGTCTCGGTGCGGCGCTGGGTGCCGATGCCAAAACCTTCATGGGGATGGCGGGGCTCGGGGATCTGGTGCTCACCTGTACCGACAACCAGTCCCGCAACCGTCGTTTCGGTCTGGCTCTAGGTGCAGGCAAGGCGGTGGAGACTGCCATGGCCGAGATCGGCCAGGTGGTGGAAGGTTATCGCAACACCAAGGAGGTGCATCTGCTGGCGGCCCGTTGTGGCGTCGAGATGCCCATCTGCGAGCAGATCTTCCAGGTGCTCTACCAGGGCAAGAACCCGAAAGAAGCCGCGATTGCTCTGCTAAGCCGGGACAAGCGCGATGAATAAGAGCAAATCCCATTAGGCTGTTTTATTAGCCATTTTGAACCTGGGCAGCGCTCGAAATCCTCACGTATGCCTATACGCTCCGGTTTCTGCGCGCTGTCCGTGTTCAAACTGCCGTCAACAACGACGCCTACTGAGATAGGCTCATTCGGTTCGTCGGATAGCAAAAGGCCCTGCCAGATTGGCGGGGCCTTTTCATATGCGGTCAGAGGGGATCAACCCTGATGGATGATCGCCACTGGCACGGGATCAATAGTAGGAGTGATCGCCGCGCTGGTGCTCTGTGGCATCTTTGACGCCGTTGAGCTCGCCAGGGAATTTTTCCAGCAGCTGCTTCTCGATCCCCTCTTTCAGGGTGTAATCGACCATGGAGCAACCGTTGCAACCGCCGCCAAACTGCAGGATGGCCAGCTTGTCTTCGGTCAGCTCGACCAGAGTTACCTTGCCACCGTGACCAGCCAGCATGGGGTTGACCTCGGACATCAGCACATATTCAATGCGGTCGATCAGCGGTGCATCGTCGGCCACTTTGCGCATCTTGGCGTTGGGGGCTTTGAGGGTGAGCTGGGAGCCCATCTGATCGGTGACGAAGTCGATGGTGGCATCGACCAGGTAAGGGGCGCTCAGAGGATCAACCAGGCAGTCGAATCCGCTGAAAGGCAGGTGTTGATCTTCCGGATCCACCGCGTCGGGCGGGCAATATGATACGCCGCACTCGGCATTCTGGGTTCCCGGATTGACCACAAACACCCGGATATTGGTGCCATCAGGCTGTTTTTCCAGCAGTTTACGGAAATGGGCCTGGGCGGTGTCGGAAATGCTGATCATCACTATCCTCATAAACCTGAGTGTACGACTAGGGTATTCATGATAACTCGCTTGGCAGTGCTTGGGTAGCATGCAGATGGCGCTTAACATATGTCAAATATACCTATAGCAGCCTGATGTGGCTGAGCTTGCGGTATACATACCTAGGGTCATTTGAGATGTTTTAGCGTACGGCAAATGGCCCACACTTCCACTTTTTCGATGCCGCTCTCATGCAGCAAGCGGGTGAGCTGGCCGGCCGTCGCCCCCGTGGTTACCACATCGTCGAGCATGGCCACATGCCGATAGTGATGGGGGCGAACGTGAAAGGCGCCCCGCAGATTCCGCCGCCGCTGACCGGCACTGAGCCGGGTCTGTTGCGGGGTCGCCTTGGTGCGACTCAGCAACTGCTTATCACAAGGAATACCGGTGATCTCGCTGAGGGTGGTGGCTATCTCCTCAGCCTGATTGAAGCCGCGCCACCACTGCCGCCACCAGTGCAGGGGAACAGGGATGATGACTTCTGGGAGCTCGTCGCTTTTCAGATGATCGGCCAGCAGGCGTGCGAGCAGTGGCGCCAGCAGGATCTGGCCGGCGTATTTCAGCTGGGGAATGAGCATGGGGTAGGGGGCCTGATAGTCGCCAATGACCTGCAACCGCTCCCAGGGTGGTGGCCTGCGCTGGCAGCGGCCACAGATCTGCTCCTTATCTCCCATGTATTCCGGCAAGGGGGCCGCGCACAATGTGCATCTGGGGTAGGACTGGTACAGGGCTTGTCGACACCAGCTACAAAGCAGTGGCTGGCTATCACAAGCTTGCTGGCAGAGCAGACAGCTGCCCTGCCAGTCGGCGTGGCTGCCAAGGATCGGACTTGCTTTGGCTAGCAGCCGCTTTAACATGCTGACCCCAAGAGAATGAACAGGGATCTTGAGTCTAGATGAGCGTATCGGTAGAGCGATTTGGTCAGGGACCCGATCTGGTGCTGTTGCACGGATGGGGCATGAATGGCGGAGTCTGGCATGGTATTGCCCAGCAGTTGGCGGCACATTATCGGCTGCATCTGGTGGACTTGCCCGGGTTTGGCAACAGTCCGCTGCGCGAGGGGAGTGATTATTCATTGCCCTGGCTGACAGAGCAGATTGCCACCGTCTTGCCGCAGAAGTGCCATCTGCTCGGCTGGTCCCTCGGTGGTCTGGTAGCAAGCCAGCTGGCCTTGACCCAGCCTGAGCGACTTCATTCGCTTATCACTGTGGCCAGCTCTCCCTGTTTCATGGCCCGGGATGAGTGGCCAGGTATAGCTCCCAAGGTGCTGACCGGCTTCAACCAGATGTTGGCGGGAGACTTCAGACAGACCATAGAACGCTTTCTGGCGATCCAGGCCATGGGCAGCGAGCATGCCCGTGATGATATCCGTCAATTGCGCCACTGGCTGGCGGAACGCCCCGCCCCCCAGTTTGCCGCGCTGGAGGCCGGACTCGGTTTGCTGGCAGATGTGGACCTGCGCGATGAGCTGGTACCACTGAGCCTGCCCTGGCTGCGCGTCTATGGCCGGCTGGATTCTTTGGTGCCTAAAGCCTCCATTGCGCTGCTGGATGAGCGCTACCCAGCCAGCCACAGCGTGGTGCTGGAAAAGGCCTCGCACGCACCCTTTATTTCCCATCCACAACAGTTCGTTGAAATCGTTCGACATTTTGTTGGTTGAAAAACAGACGATTTACTTCATTAATCCTCTGGCGTGACGGATAATTAATCCAACGTCAGAGGAGAGTTGTCATGCGCATAGATTCTGCATTGAACAGCGGAGTACAAGGGTTTCAGCGAGCGGAGCAGATTGCCGACAAGGCATCCAGCCAGATTGCCCGGCTTAACACACCGAGCGGCGATCAGGTGCAGTTGCCTGACGAGCTGGTCAACCTCAAGGTGGCCGAGGTGCAGGCTGGTGCTTCTGCCAAAGTGATCCAGACTGCCAGTGACATGATGGGTACCCTGATCGATATCCGGGTCTGACATGAACATCAATGTCAGTCTGCCGACCCTTATTCCTAATCAGCTGCAACCGCAGACGGAATTGGCACGCACTGACAATCGCCGTGCAGCACTCATCCCCCAGACTCGTCAGAGCGAGGCATTCAATGCAGAGCCTGAAGTCGGCTCGCAGAAAGACAAGTCCAAGACCAGCCAGGCCAACACCACCCAGACCTCCCAGCAGACGCGGGAAGGGTCACAGACCAGCAACCCGCAAGCGCCCGTGGATAACCGCTTTGTTGAAGCCACGGGTGAGGATGGCCAGCGCAACAAGCAACAGCAGGATCCCAAGCAGCAGGAGCAGCAACAGAAGCAGGAGCTGCAGATCAAGGAGCTGGTGGACAGGGACCAGGAGGTTCGCACCCACGAGCAGGCTCATCAGGCTGCAGGCGGCCAGTATGCCAGTAGCCCTACTTATCAATTTTCGATGGGACCGGACGGCAAGCGTTATGCCACTGGTGGTGAGGTGTCCATCGATATCGGGACTATCCCTGGTGATCCTGAAGCCACCATTGCCAAGATGCAGCAGGTACGGGCAGCCGCTCTGGCGCCTGCCGAGCCTTCCGCACAGGATCTGAGTGTGGCCAGAAGTGCCGCAGCCAAGGAGGCCCAAGCCCGCAAGGCAATGATGACGTCCAGCTCCCAGTCAGGTGCTACGTCTGCTGATGGTGCACGGACCGGCGTGCTAAACACCTATATGGAACAACGTAATCAGGTCATCTCCCAGCGATATCAACAGGCGGTCAGGCCAGCGGCGCAACAGGGTCTCAGCTTAAGCGTCTAGGCACACTACTTTTCCCCGATTTTTCTATCCCGACCCGGGTTTTTGCAACTAATCTGAGGGGTAATCCCATTCATCCTCACAGGAGTCGCCATGCACTTTGATGAAGTCAAACCGGAAGATTTTGCCACCTTCTCCCGTGTTCCCCCTCCTCACCTTCAGATGGAACAGTTCTTGATGCAACTCGGTGGCGGCGGGACTGAAGGGACCCATTTCAAGAAGAAGGTCATGCTGGCGGCCGGCTGGAGCCACACCGGCGTCGTTTCTTATGGCAAGTACCCGCAGGAAGCCTGCAAGGCATTCAACCGGCTGCGGGAGGTGCTGGTACAGCATCAGGATCCGGAAGGTATTCTGGCTACCCTCAGTCAGTAAGCCAGGCCTTGTAAAAAAGCCCCTAGCGGGGCTTTTTTCATTTCTTGGTTTTGGAGAGAGCAGCAGCGAACGCACTGCCCATGGCGCCCCCCATGGGCGCTGCCTGACGGGGCTCGTTTCTGGTTTTGGCACTGCCAGCGCCAGTGTTGCGTGGCTCGGCAGGCTTGCGGGCTGGTTGTCCGGCTTTTTCGTCCAGCCGCATGGTCAGGCTGATCCGCTTGCGCGGGGCATCGACCTCCAGCACCTTGACCCTCACTATATCCCCCGCTTTGACCACCTCGCGAGGGTCTTTGACGAAGCGATCCGTCAGGGAGGATATGTGGACCAGCCCATCCTGATGGACACCGATATCGACGAAGGCGCCGAAGTTGGTGACGTTGGTGACCACCCCTTCCAATATCATCTCTGGCGCCAGGTCGCTTATCTTCTCCACCCCATCCTTGAAGGTGGCGGTCTTGAACTCGGGGCGCGGGTCGCGGCCCGGCTTGTCCAGCTCGCCTATGATGTCGGTGACAGTGGGCACGCCGAACTGCTCATCCGTATAGTCAACCGGCTTCAGGCTGCGTAGCAGGCTGCCGTTGCCGAGCAGGCTTTCAACTTGCTGCTGGAGTTGCGCCAGGATCCTTTCAACCACAGGGTAGGATTCCGGGTGCACCGCCGAGCTGTCGAGAGGATTGCTGCCCCCACGAATACGCAGAAAACCGGCACACTGCTCGAATGCCTTGGGACCGAGCCGGCTCACCTTCAGCAACTGCTGGCGGCTCTGGAAGGCGCCGTGCTCGTCCCGATAGGCGACGATATTCTGGGCTAGCGTCTGGGAGAGACCGGAAACCCGATTCAGCAGGGCGACCGAGGCGGTATTCACATCCACCCCGACTGCGTTCACGCAATCTTCGACTACTGCATCTAGCCGCCGTGCAAGCTGACTCTGGCCTACGTCGTGCTGATACTGGCCCACACCGATACTCTTGGGATCGATCTTGACCAGCTCGGCCAGGGGATCTTGCAGGCGGCGGGCGATGGATACGGCGCCACGGATAGAGACATCCAGATCCGGAAACTCCTGGGAGGCAAGCTCGGAGGCGGAGTAGATAGAGGCGCCCGCCTCGCTGACCACAACCTTCTGCGCCTTGGCGGCGGGGTAGCGCTCGAATAGTTCGCTCACCAGCCGATCGGTTTCCCGCGAGGCGGTGCCGTTGCCGATGCTGATGAGCTCCACCTTGTGCTTCTGGCACAGCTCGCTAAGGGTTTTGAGGCTCTGATCGGCCTGTTTCTTCGGCTCGAACGGGTAGATGGTGGCGTGATCGACCAGCTTGCCAGTGGCATCGACCACGGCCACCTTGACCCCGGTACGGATGCCCGGATCCAGCCCCATGGTGCAACGCATGCCCGCCGGGGCTGCCATCAGCAGATCCTGGAGGTTCATGGCGAATACCTTGATCGCCTCCTCTTCTGCCGATTCGCGGATCCGGCCGATCAGCTCGGTCTCCATTTGCAGCGACAGCTTGATCTTCCATGTCCAGCTCACGACACCTTGCAGCCACTTGTCGGCCGGACGGCTTTGCAGATTGAGTTTGAGGTGGTGGGCTATGATGCCTTCACAGGGGCTGGCGCCCTCGTCTTCACCTGTGACCAGCGCCAGATTGAGTACTCCCTCATTGCGCCCGCGCAGCATGGCCAGTACCCGGTGGGAGGGAGCCTTGTGCAGCGGCTCGTCATGTTCGAAGTAGTCCTTGAACTTGGCACCTTCTTGTTCTTTGCCTGCCACCACGCGAGCGCGCAGGGTGGCGTTGTGCCACAGATAGTCCCGCAGTTTCTCCAGCAGGTCTGCCTGCTCGGCGAAGCGCTCCATCAGTATGTAGCGGGCTCCATCAAGGGCTGTCTTGCTGTCGGTGATGCCTTGCTCGGAATTGAAGAAGCCGGCAGCGGCCTGTTCGGGATCCCGCATCGGGTCCGTGAGCAGCAGGGTCGCCAGTGGCTCGAGCCCCGCCTCTATGGCCATCTGTCCCTTGGTGCGACGCTTGGGTTTGTAAGGGAGATAGAGGTCTTCCAGCCGGGTCTTGCTGTCGGCGCCATTCAGCTCGCGGGTTAGCTCAGGGGTGAGTTTGCCTTGCTCTTCGATGGAGCGAATGATCACCTGGCGCCGATCCTCCAGCTCGCGCAGATAACCAAGGCGGCTCTCCAGAGTGCGTAGCTGGCTGTCATCCAGGCCACCAGTCACCTCTTTGCGGTAACGGGCGATAAAGGGCACTGTCGAGCCTTCATCCAGCAGGCGCACGGCTGCCTGCACTTGTTCCGGACGGGCATTCAGCTCACCGGCAATCTGTCTCTCTATTACATGGCTGTGCATCGGGGGTCTCTGTGGTCGCTTCTATCCAACTGGCCTGGGTGGCGTCGACTTGCTGCTGGGTATATTGCCTGCCAGCAGGTCGCGTCTCTACACCATGAGGATGTGCATCATGGCGTGTACCGAGAGTGCCACCGAGATCGGTTTGCGCCATAAGGCGCCAAATGTGAGCACTATATGGGGTCGCGCGACTGTATGCCACCCTGGCGAAATGACGTAAATGGCCGTTGAGTCCACGGGTGGGGGAAGAGACCGAGCGATCCGCTCCCCGTCATGGAAGAGAAGATGTCCGGGAGGGAAGGGCGCTATGCTGCCCGGTATGGCGGGGAGGACAAGTTTCCCCGACTGCGTCATTTGGGATAGCTGATGTCATTGATATACCAGCAGGCGTCACCGACTGGCGTAGGTACTATGGCCTCATCTCCGACCTCTTTCTTGAGCAGGGTTCGAGCCATGGGAGAGTCGATGGAGATGTAATCTTTGCGGCCAAAAATCTCGTCATAACCGACGATGCGAAAGCGCTTGGTGTCACCCTCTTCGTTTTCCACCTCGACCCAGGCGCCGAAGAACACCTTGCCCTCCTGGGCGGGAGCATAATCGACGATCCCCAGCTCCTCGAGGCATTTGCGCAGGTAACGCACCCGTCTGTCGATCTCCCGCAGCCGTTTCTTGTTGTACTGGTAGTCTGCATTCTCGCTGCGATCCCCCAGGCTGGCGGCCCAGGCCACCTTGCGCGTGGTCTCGGGGCGCTCTTCGCGCCACAGGAAATCGAGCTCTTCTTTCAGCTTGTTGTAGCCTTCGCGGGTGATGAGCTTGGTCTTCATGGATTTCAGGTACCTGCGTCAATGTGGGCTGATGAGCCTCTTATGGCTCGGCGGATCTTAGTCGCTGCCATTTCTGTGTCGAGCAAAAACTGCGTCGTCATCAGGGGGCAGCATGGTCGACAGGTGCTGACGGCAGAGGGATCAAGGGATGCCATGGGCAATAACCGGTAACATATTTATGCTTTGCCGTTGGGGCCTCGAGCTCTAGTATTGGCAACATATCGAGAGGAGAGGCAAGCAATGAGTCAGCAATACAAGGTTCTGGTCGTCGACGATGATTTGAAATTACGTTCCCTGCTGGAGCGTTATCTGACCGAACAGGGATTCGTTGTTCGGGGCGTCGCCAATGGCGAACAGGCTGACCGCCTGCTGACCCGTGAAAACTTCAGCCTGATGGTACTTGATCTGATGCTGCCGGGGGAGGATGGGCTTTCTATCTGTCGTCGCCTTCGTGAAGCCGGCAACCAGATCCCGGTGCTCATGCTGACCGCCAAGGGGGATGAGGTGGACCGCATCGTCGGGCTCGAGATGGGGGCTGATGACTATCTGCCCAAGCCATTCAACCCCCGTGAGCTGCTGGCACGGATCCGTGCCGTGCTGCGCCGGCATACCGTCGAACTGCCTGGCGCGCCTTCGACCGCCGAGAAGATGGTGACCTTCGGCAGCTATCAGCTCAACCTGGCGACCCGGGAGCTCAGCCGTGATGGCGAGCCCGTGGCCCTGACCAGCGGTGAATTTGCGGTGCTCAAGGTGCTGGTCAGCCACCCTCGTGAGCCCCTCTCCCGCGACAAGTTGATGAATCTGGCCAGAGGGCGCGAGTACACGGCGACCGAGCGCAGCATAGACGTGCAGGTCTCCCGCTTGCGCCGCCTGCTGGAGCAGGACCCGGCTCAGCCTCGTTACCTGCAGACAGTCTGGGGCTTGGGTTACGTCTTCGTGCCGGACGGTGATGGCGAATGAAAAAAGTGGGCAGCATGTTCTCTCGCATGCTCTGGTTTTTGGCCGCCGTGCTGGTGGTCTATCAGTTTGTCTCCTATGTCACCTTCTATAACTATCTGCTGGCGCCCACCGTCAAGCAGATCAGCCACCTGCTGGCCAATCAGGTCAAGCTCATCTTCCCGGTCGAAAGCAATCAGCTGGCGCTGAGCGAGGATGCCGAAGCGCTGGTTTATGTCGCGACCGGCAGTGACCTCTACACCCAGACGGAGGCCGAACAGCATGGGCTCAACGACTCCAAGCCCTATACCTATCTGGAAGAGAGCATCAGTCGTGAACTGGGTGGCAAAACCAAGGTGCGGGTCGAGATCCAGGATCACTACATCATCTGGATCCAGCCGCCGCAGGCCAACCAGGTGTGGGTGCGTATCCCGCTGACCGAGATCGAAGATGACGATATCGAGCCGCTGATCCTCTACATGAGCGTGCTGCTGGTGGTCACCCTGTTTGCTGCCTGGCGTTTTGCCCGTCAGCTGGTGCGTCCGCTGGAGGATCTGGAGGCCGGCGCCGTAGCCGTGGCGCGCGGCAACTTTCCCGATGCGCTGGGGGAACAGGGGTCGCGGGAGGTACGCCGACTGACCCGGACCTTCAATCATATGTCGAGCTCCATCAAACGCTTGATTGAGGAGCGCAATCTGATGATGGCCGGGGTCTCTCATGACTTGCGCACACCGCTGACCCGCATCCGGCTGGCGACCGAAATGATGTCGTCCGGGGATGAGTATCTCAAGGAGAGCATCAACGCGGACATCGATGAGTCCAACGGCATCATAGATCAGTTCATCGACTACATCCGTCCGGATGAGGGACTGGATACCCAGCAGATCGATCTGACTCAGCTGATCCACGACGTACTGCTGATGCAGACCGATCAGGGATTGGAGGTTGACCTCGAATTGCCGGAAGAGGCGGTGAGAGTGGCCTGCAATCCCATCAGTATTCGCCGTATTCTCAACAACCTGTCAGGTAACTCGCTGCGCTACGGCGCGAGCAGGTTGCACGCCGAGCTCAAAGATGATGGTCACTGGGTGCGGCTGCGGCTGTCGGACAATGGTCCCGGCATCCCCGAGCAGGATTATTACCGGGTGCTCAAACCCTTCACTCAGGGCAACGAGGCTCGCACCGGCAGTGGTAGCGGCCTGGGATTGGCCATCGTCGCCAAGATCGTCTCCCAGCATCACGGCACCATCCGGCTGGGACGGGCCGAACTGGGGGGCTTGTTGGTCGAGGTCCGGCTTCCCAAGAACCAGCCACTGGAGTGGATGGATTGAGAAAAGGGCGTATCCGTGGATACGCCCTTTTGCATTATCAGGCTTGCGGCTCTGCTCCCTTGCGATAGCGCTTGCCATATTTCAGCTGCTGGATCAGCAAAGCGGCGACGATCAGCCCCAGCCCTATGGGGGTTGCCGGGTGTATGGTCTCGCCGATCAACAGGTTGAGCAGCACCAGGGAGGCAAACGGCGAGATGAAGATGAGGTTGCTTATAGGAGCCGTGTTGGTGGCATGGCGCAAAGCCATCAGCCAGAGCACGAAACCGAAGCCCATTTCGAACAGGCCCACATAGATGGCGCCGACCCAGCCTTGCCAGGCTGTCATGGCGAAATCGGAGAGCACCCAGGTCGCCGCGACAATGAAAGGAAGGCTGATGATAAAGCCGAGCAACAGGCTGACGATGGGGTCTCCCTGATTGCGGGTGTTGAGGATCCAGTAACTGGCCCAGATAAGTGTCGATACCAGCGCCAGCGCGACCCCGAGCGGGCTGTCGAATTGCAGGCCGAACACATCCCCCTTGGTGGCGATCACCAGGGCACCGAAGTAGCCCAGCACTATGGCCACTCCATCGCGGCGGCGCAGTTTCTGGCCGAGAAAGGGGACTGCCAGCAGACTGAGGGTGATGGCCCAAGTGTAGTTGAGGGTCTGTGCCTGCTGGGCGGGCAGCAGATCATAGGCCTTGAACAGCAGTAGGTAATAGAGGAAGGGGTTCAGCACACCCAGGGTCAGGTAATAGAAAGGTCGTGCCTTGATGTAACTCCGTAGCAGCGGCAGTTTACCCTGTTTGGCAACTATCGCCGTCAGCGTGAGGGTCGAGGTGAAGGCGGCTACAAGCAGCAATTGCACCGGTTCAAAGTAGGCGAGGGAGATCTTGAAGGCGGTGGCGACTGTCGACCAGAGGGCAACGGCGCAGAGTCCATATTGATAGGCTTTCTTTTGATCTTTGAGCATCGGATGTCGTTCCACTGACGGAGGCAGGCGCACAGTCTACCAGCCTGTTTGTAACATTGTCGTTACCCCGAGTTGCCAAGGGGATGAGGTGTCGCCGGCGAGATCCATCTGTCACATAAAACTGCGCACAATCTGTTCGCCCTCCCTTGCGCAAATTTGAAAAATCCGTATAATCCCCTCCGCTTACCCATGAGGTAAGCCAGACGATATGTCTGCTGCTGAGTTTCCTGTTTACAGGAGCCAGCCATACAGTCCTCCCGATATGGGGGGAAACGTGAAAAATCACACCTCTGGCGGGATTGCTCCCGGTCGGGCGGTGTTGATTTATGTTCTTTTATCTATTGGAGCTCTGTCAATGCAGAACCAAAGAATCCGTATTCGCCTGAAGGCTTTTGATCATCGCCTGATTGATCAATCCACAGCGGAAATCGTTGAAACTGCAAAGCGCACCGGCGCGCAGGTTCGCGGTCCTATCCCGCTGCCGACTCGCAAAGAGCGCTTCACCGTCCTGATCTCCCCGCACGTCAACAAAGATGCGCGTGATCAGTACGAGATCCGCACTCACAAGCGTCTGGTAGACATCGTTGAACCGACTGACAAGACCGTAGACGCCCTGATGCGTCTGGATCTGGCAGCTGGTGTAGACGTCCAGATCAGCCTGGGTTAATTACGGAAAGAGGTTGATAACAATGACAATCGGTCTTGTAGGTCGCAAAGTGGGTATGACTCGCATCTTCACTGAAGATGGCGTTTCTATCCCGGTGACTGTTATCGAAGTTGAAGCTAACCGTGTAACTCAGGTCAAATCTGTAGAAACCGACGGCTACAACGCTATTCAGGTTACCACTGGCGCCAAGAAAGCCAGCCGTGTGACCAAGCCGGAAGCTGGCCACTTTGCCAAAGCTGGTGTAGAAGCCGGTCGCGGTCTGTGGGAATTCCGCTTGAACAACGGTGAAACTTTCACTGTTGGTAGCGAGCTGAAAGTAGATCTTCTCGCTGACGTTAAGATGGTAGACGTTACCGGCACATCCAAAGGTAAAGGTTTTGCGGGCACTGTAAAGCGCCACAACTTCCGCACCCAGGATATGACCCACGGTAACTCCTTGTCTCACCGCGCTCCGGGTTCTATCGGTCAGAACCAGACTCCGGGTCGTGTATTCAAGGGCAAAAAGATGGCTGGTCACATGGGTGCTGAGCGTGTAACGACTCAGAACCTGGAACTGGTTCGTGTTGACGCTGAACGTAACCTGCTGCTCATCAAAGGTGCAGTGCCAGGTGCAACCAACGGCAACGTGATCGTCAAACCTGCCGTCAAAGCGTAACGTCTGAGGAGATAGTAATGGAATTGGTAATGAAAGACGCCAAGAGCGCTCTTGAAGTTTCCGAGACTACCTTCGGGCGCGAATTCAACGAAGCTCTGGTTCACCAGGTCGTCGTTGCATATGCCGCAGGTGCCCGTCAGGGTACTCGCGCGCAGCTGACTCGCTCTGAAGTGTCTGGTGGCGGCAAAAAGCCGTGGCGTCAGAAGGGTACTGGTCGTGCCCGTGCTGGCTCCATCCGTTCGCCCATTTGGCGTTCCGGTGGTGTGACTTTTGCAGCTAAGCCGCAAGATCACAGCCAAAAAGTAAACAAGAAGATGTACCGCGGCGCTATCCGTAGCATCCTGTCCGAGCTGGTACGTCAAGAGCGCCTGATCGTTGTCGAGAAATTCGGCATCGAAGCGCCGAAGACCAAAGAACTGATCGCCAAGCTGAAAGAGATGGAACTGACTGACGTTCTGATCGTGACAGCTGAAGTCGATGAGAACCTGTTCCTGGCTGCTCGCAACCTGTACAAAGTTGACGTGCGTGACGTTGCCGGTATCGACCCGGTCAGCCTGATCGCTTTCGACAAGGTTCTGATGACTGCTGAAGCAGTTAAGCAAATCGAGGAGATGCTGGCATGATCCGCGAAGAGCGTCTGTTGAAAGTTCTGAAGGCTCCGCATATCTCTGAAAAGAGCACCATGGTCGCCGAGAAGCAGAACACTATCGTGTTCAAAATTGCTGTCGACGCCACCAAGGCGGAAGTCAAAGCTGCAGTTGCGAAACTGTTCGAGGTCGAAGTTGAGACCGTCCGTACCCTGAACATGAAGGGTAAAACCAAGCGCTCAGGTGCCCGCGTAGGCCGTCGTTCCGATTGGAAAAAGGCTTATGTGACCCTGAAAGCTGGTCAGGACATCGACTTCATGGGCGCAGCCGAGTAAGAGGAGTTCTGAAAAATGGCAATCGTTAAGTGCAAGCCTACTTCTCCAGGCCGCCGCCACGTCGTTAAGATCGTCAATCAAGAGCTGTACAAGGGTAAGCCCTTTGCCGCTCTGCTGGACAGCAAGAGCAAGTCCGGTGGTCGTAACAACAACGGTCGTATCACCACCCGTCATATCGGTGGTGGTCACAAGCAGCATTACCGTATCGTCGACTTCAAACGTGACAAAGACGGTATCCCGGCCAAAGTAGAACGCCTGGAATACGATCCTAACCGTACCGCTAACATCGCACTGGTGTTGTATGCAGACGGTGAGCGTCGTTACATCCTGGCTCCGAAAGGCCTGAAAGCTGGTGACGCGATCGCTTCTGGTGCTGATGCAGCCATCAAGGTAGGTAACACCCTGCCGATGCGCAACATCCCGGTTGGTTCTACTGTTCACGCCGTTGAGATGAAACCTGGTAAAGGTGCCCAGCTGGCTCGTTCCGCTGGTACTTTCATCCAGATCCTGGCTCGTGAAGGTAACTATGTAACTCTGCGTCTGCGTTCCGGCGAAGTACGTAAAGTTCTGGCCGAGTGCCGCGCCACCATCGGTGAAGTCGGTAACTCCGAGCACATGTTGCGTCAACTGGGTAAAGCCGGTGCCAACCGCTGGCGTGGTATTCGTCCGACCGTTCGCGGTATGGCGATGAACCCGGTCGACCACCCGCACGGTGGTGGTGAGGGTCGTAACAAGGGCATGCAGCCTGTGTCCCCATGGGGCCAGAAGGCTAAAGGCTTCAAGACCCGTAAGAACAAGCGTACCGACAAGTACATCGTACGTCGTCGTAACAAGTAATTGTTAACATAGAGGAATCACCATGCCACGTTCTCTCAAGAAGGGTCCATTTATTGACCTGCACTTGCTGAAGAAGGTAGAGAAAGCGGTGGAAAGCGGGGATAAAAAGCCGGTTAAAACCTGGTCCCGTCGTTCAATGATCATCCCGAACATGATCGGTTTGACCATCGCTGTCCATAATGGTCGTCAGCACGTTCCGGTTTTCGTTACCGAAGAAATGATCGGTCACAAACTGGGTGAATTCGCACCGACTCGTACTTATCGCGGCCATGCTGCTGATAAGAAGGCTAAGAAGCGCTAAGGGATAAATGATGGAAGCTATCGCTAAACACCGTTATGCCCGTACTTCTGCCCAGAAAGCTCGTCTGGTAGCCGATCAAGTACGTGGTCTGTCTGTAGACAAGGCTCTGAATATCCTGACCTTCAGCCCGAAAAAGGCTGCAGTGCTGGTTAAGAAAGTGCTGGAATCTGCCATTGCAAACGCTGAGCACAACGAAGGCGCTGATATCGATGCGCTGCGTGTTGCTACTATCATGGTCGACGAAGGTCCCTCCATGAAGCGCATCCGTCCGCGTGCCAAAGGTCGTGCGGATCGTATCCTCAAGCGTACCGCTCACATCACTGTAGTGGTATCCGACGCTAAGGCTGGGAGATAAGCAATGGGTCAGAAAGTACATCCTAATGGCATTCGCCTGGGTATTACCAAGCCTTGGAATTCTACCTGGTTCGCGAACACCAAAGACTTCGCTGACAACCTGTACAGCGATTTTCAAGTACGCCAGTTCCTGACTAAGGAACTGAAAAATGCGTCCTTGTCCAAGATCACCATCGAGCGTCCGGCCAAGAGCATCCGTGTGACCATTCACACCGCTCGTCCGGGTGTTGTGATCGGTAAGAAAGGCGAAGACGTTGAGAAACTGCGCAAAGCTGTCGCCGTGATTACCGGCGTGCCTGCTCAGATCAACATTTCCGAAGTCCGTAAGCCGGAGCTGGATGGCAAGCTTGTTGCTGACAGCATCACTTCCCAACTGGAACGTCGCGTAATGTTCCGTCGTGCTATGAAGCGCGCCGTACAGAACGCAATGCGCCTGGGTGCCAAGGGCATCAAAGTGGAAGTGTCTGGTCGTCTGGGCGGTGCTGAAATCGCGCGTACCGAATGGTACCGTGAAGGTCGTGTGCCGTTGCACACCCTGCGTGCCGACATCGACTACGCAACTTCTGAAGCCCACACCACTTACGGTGTGATCGGCGTTAAGGTTTGGATCTTCAAGGGCGAAGTTCTGGGTGGTCTGGCTGCAGTTAATGCTGCCGCTGCTCAAGAGCAAGCTCCTGCAAAGCCCAAGCGCGATAACAAACGCCGCGGTAAGTAAGGAGATTCGGTAAATGTTGCAACCAAAGCGTACTAAATTCCGCAAGACCCATAAGGGTCGCAACCGCGGTCTGGCCAACACTGGTAACGAAGTATCCTTCGGTACCTTTGGCCTGAAGGCGACATCTCGTGGTCAACTGACTGCTCGTCAAATCGAAGCAGCCCGTCGTGCCATGACCCGTCACGTTAAGCGTCAAGGCAAGATCTGGATCCGTGTGTTCCCGGACAAGCCCATCACCGAAAAGCCTCTCGAAGTTCGTATGGGTAAAGGTAAGGGCAACGTGGAATATTGGGTCTGCCCGATCCAGCCTGGCAAGGTTCTGTACGAGATGGACGGTGTACCTGAGGCTCTGGCGCGTGAAGCGTTTGCCCTGGCCGCAGCTAAGCTGTCTGTTCAGACCACTTTCGTAATTAAGACGGTGATGTGATGAAAGCCCAAGATCTGCGTCAAAAGAGCGTCGATGAACTGAACCAGGAGCTGCTGGGCCTGCTGCGTGAGCAATTCAACATGCGCATGCAAGCGTCCACTGGCCAGCTGGCTCAGACTCACACTCTGAAACAAGTGCGTCGTGACGTCGCACGTATCAAGACTGTACTGACTGAGAAGGCAGGTGCGTAATGACTGACAAGATCCGTACTCTGCAAGGTCGTGTAATCAGCGACAAGATGGAAAAATCCATCACTGTTGCTATCGAGCGCAAGGTAAAGCACCCGATCTACGGTAAGATCATCAAGCGCACTACCAAGCTGCACGTACATGATGAAAACAACGAGTGTAAAGCTGGCGATCTCGTGGAAATCCGCGAATGCCGCCCGCTGTCCAAGACCAAGTCCTGGACCCTGGTTGCGATCTTAGAAAAGGCCTAATCGGTACTTTGTAGTCCAAACGGCCCCTTAGCGGGGCCGTTTGTTTTTTAGGCTACCTTTTCTCAAAATCATGTGTTATAGTTTCGCGCCTTTTGAAGGCAGCCAGATCCCGAAAGGGATAAGAAGTAAACAAAGCGGAGCACTAAAATGATCCAGATGCAAAGTATGCTGGGTGTAGCCGACAACTCCGGCGCTCGCAGTGTAATGTGTATTAAGGTTCTGGGTGGCTCGCACCGCCGTTATGCCGGCATCGGCGACATCATCAAAGTTTCCATCAAGGAAGCCATTCCTCGCGGTAAAGTGAAGAAAGGTGATGTATATAACGCGGTGGTCGTACGCACCCGTAAAGGCGTTCGTCGTCCGGACGGCTCAGTCATCCGTTTCGACAACAATGCGGCTGTGTTGCTTAACAACAACCAACAGCCAATCGGTACTCGTATTTTTGGCCCGGTGACCCGTGAACTCCGTAATGAGAAGTTCATGAAGATTGTGTCCCTGGCACCCGAAGTACTGTAAGGAGTCGAACGATGGCAGCTAAAATCCGTCGCGAAGACGAAGTGATTGTTCTTACCGGCAAAGACAAGGGCAAGCGTGGCAAAGTCACTCAAGTCCTGGTAACCGAAGGTAAGGTTCTTGTTGAAGGCATCAATCTGGTGAAGAAGCATCAAAAGCCGGTACCCGCACTGGGTCAGGCTGGCGGCATCATCAGCAAAGAAGCCCCAATGGACGTTTCTAACGTAGCGCTGTTCAACTCTGCCGCTGGCAAGGCTGATCGCGTTGGTTTCCGGATTGAAGACGGCAAAAAAGTTCGTTTCTTCAAATCCACCGGCGAACTTGTGAAGTAATTGGAGTTTAACGATGGCGAAACTGCATGATTACTACAAATCCGATGTAGTAAATGAACTGGCCAAACAGTTCGGTTACAAGACTATCATGCAAGTCCCTCGGATCGAGAAAATCACCCTGAACATGGGTGTTGGTGAAGCGATCTCTGACAAAAAGCTGTTGGAAAATGCCGCTGCCGATATGGCTGCCATTTCCGGTCAGAAGCCGCTGATCACCAAAGCTCGCAAATCTGTTGCGGGCTTCAAGATTCGTGAAGGCTACCCGATAGGTTGTAAAGTAACCCTGCGTGGCGAGCGTATGTGGGAGTTCCTGGAACGGCTGATTTGCATCTCCGTACCGCGTATCCGTGACTTCCGTGGCCTGAACGCTAAAGCGTTCGACGGTCGTGGTAACTACTCCATGGGCGTGCGTGAGCAAATCATCTTCCCGGAAATCGACTATGACAAAGTCGATCGCGTCCGTGGTCTGGATATCACCATCACCACTTCCGCGAATACCGATGAAGAAGGCCGTGCTCTGCTGGCTGCCTTTAACTTCCCATTCCGCAAGTAAGGTTAGGGTTATGGCTAAAACATCCATGAAAGCACGTGAAGCAAAGCGTGCGAAGCTGGTAGCCAAGTTCGCCACTAAGCGAACCGAGCTGAAAGCTATCATCGTTGATATGAACGCTTCTGAAGAAGCGCGTTGGGATGCTGTACTGCAACTGCAACAGCTGCCCCGTGATTCCAGTCCGTCCCGCCAGCGTAACCGTTGCAATATTACTGGTCGTCCGCACGGTTTCCTGCGTAAGTTTGGTCTGTCTCGCATCAAGGTGCGTGAGCATGCCATGAAGGGCGAAATTCCGGGCCTGAAGAAGGCTTCTTGGTAACGAATCTCGGGAGTTAGACTTATGAGCATGCAAGATCCGATCGCGGATATGCTGACCCGCATCCGTAACGGTCAGGCGGCGAGCAAAGTTGCGGTTTCCATGCCTTCTTCCAAGCTGAAAGTGGCTATCGCCAAAGTGCTGAAAGAAGAAGGTTACATCGCTGGCTACTCCGTAGCTGGTGATGTGAAGCCGGAACTGGAAATTGAACTGAAATATTTCCAGGGCAAGCCAGTTGTAGAACTGATCCAACGTGTGAGCCGTCCCGGCCTGCGTATTTACAAGCGCACTACTGATCTGCCGAAAGTTATGGGCGGTCTCGGTGTTGCTATCGTGTCCACGTCTAAAGGTGTGATGACCGACCGTGCTGCCCGCAAGGCAAGCATGGGTGGTGAGATCATCTGCTACGTCGCTTAATAGGAGGTCGGAAATGTCTCGCGTTGCTAAGGCACCCGTCACTATTCCTGCTGGCGTAGAGGTGACTCTGAACGGTCAGGAACTGTCCATCAAAGGTGGTAAAGGTTCTCTGGTTCGTTCCATCCACGCCGGTGTAGAAGTGACCAAAGAAGACAATGTACTGAAGTTCGCCCCGCGCGACGGCATCGCTGGTGCTGACGCTCAGGCCGGTACTGCACGTGCATTGGCTAACAACATGGTAATCGGTGTTACCCAAGGCTTCGAGCGTAAGCTGCAGCTGGTTGGTGTAGGTTATAAAGCCTCCATCAAGGGCAATGCTGTCGCGCTGGCCCTGGGCTTCTCTCACCCGGTAGAGCATGCGCTGCCGGCTGGTGTCACCGCTGAATGCCCGACCGCTACAGAGATCGTTCTGCGTGGTGTGGACAAGCAGCTGGTTGGCCAGGTCGCCGCCGATATCCGTTCTTACCGCGCTCCGGAGCCCTACAAGGGCAAGGGTGTACGCTATGCCAACGAGCAAGTGCGTACTAAAGAAGCTAAGAAGAAGTAAGGTAACACTATGGACAAGAAAGCAGCTCGTCTCCGTCGTGCTACTCGTGCTCGGAAGAAGATGCAGGAACTGGGAGCTACCCGTCTGGTTGTTCACCGTACCCCGCGTCATATCTACGCGCAGGTTATCGCAGCCAACGGTTCCGAAGTTCTGGCCTCTGCTTCTACAGTAGAGAAAGCCATCAGTGAAGCTCTTAAATACTGCGGTAATGCTGATGCAGCTACCGTAGTAGGTAAAGCAATCGCTGAGCGTGCTATTGCCAAAGGCGTTCAGAACGTATCTTTCGATCGTTCCGGTTTCAAGTATCACGGTCGTGTAGCCGCTCTGGCTACCGCTGCTCGTGACGCTGGTCTTCAGTTCTAAGCTAGGAGTCGAAGATGGCTAAAGTCGAATCTCAAGCCGGCGAACTGCAAGAAAAGCTGATTGCAGTAAACCGTGTTTCGAAAACTGTTAAAGGTGGTCGTATCATGTCCTTCACCGCGTTGACCGTGGTGGGTGATGGTAACGGCCGTGTAGGTTACGGTTACGGTAAGGCCCGTGAAGTTCCGGCCGCTATTCAAAAAGCGATGGAACAGGCTAAGCGTAACCTGAGCAAGGTAGAACTGAACAATGGCACTCTGCACCACCCGGTGCGCGGTGTTCACTCCGGTTCCTCCGTGTTCATGAAGCCGGCCTCACAAGGTACTGGTATCATTGCAGGCGGCGCCATGCGTGCTGTTCTGGAAGTTGCTGGTATTCACAACGTGCTGGCTAAGACCTACGGTTCCACCAACCCAATCAACGTTGTTCGCGCAACTGTAGACGCTCTGGTACAGGGTCAATCCCCGGCCCAGATCGCTGCCAAGCGTGGTCTGCGCGTTGAAGAAATTCTGGGGTAATGCGACATGGCTAACACTGTAAAAGTAACTCAAACTCGCAGCTCTATCGGCCGTCTGCCAAAGCACAAGGCGACTCTGCGTGGTCTGGGTCTGCGTCGCATTGGTCACACCGTTGAGCTGGAAGATACTCCCTGCGTACGCGGTATGATCAACCAGGTTTATTACATGGTTAAGGTGGAGGGCTAAGCATGCGTCTGAATACTCTGTCTCCGGCCGCTGGTTCCAAGCCTGAAAAACAACGTCGTGGTCGTGGTATCGGCTCCGGCCTGGGCAAGACTGGTGGTCGTGGTGTGAAAGGTCAAACCTCTCGTTCCGGTGGCGGTAAAGTCCGCGCTGGTTTCGAAGGCGGCCAGATGCCTTTGAAAATCCGTCTGCCGAAGTTCGGTTTCTTCTCTCGCAAATCTTTGGTTTCTGCCGAAGTGCGTCTGAACGAAATCGCCATGGTAGAAGGTGATGTGGTCGATTTGAGCACTCTGAAGCAAGCCGGTGTTGTTACCAAGAACATCGTTTTCGCTAAAGTTGTCCTGTCTGGCAACATTGACCGTGCTGTGACCGTTCGTGGTGTGTCCGTCACCAAAGGTGCACGTGCAGCCATCGAGGCCGCTGGCGGTAAAATCGAGGAATAATCAGTACAATGGCTAAGAAACCAGGATTGGATGTTAAAGCACAGGGTGGTCTGAGTGAACTGAAGAGCCGTCTGCTCTTCGTTCTCGGGGCGATTATCGTTTTCCGTGCAGGCTCTTATGTGCCGATTCCTGGTATTGACGCCGCCGTACTGGCCGAGTTGTTCCAACAACAGAAGGGCACCATCATTGAGATGTTCAACATGTTCAGTGGTGGTGCACTCTCGCGTGCTTCTATTCTTGCGCTGGGGATCATGCCGTATATTTCGGCATCGATCATTATCCAGCTGCTGACTGTGGTTCACCCCGCTCTTGCTGAACTCAAGAAAGAAGGTGAATCTGGCCGTCGCAAGATTAGCCAATATACCCGTTGGGGCACGCTGGTTTTGGGAACTTTCCAGGCCATTGGTATTGCAACCGGTCTGCCGAATATGATGCAAGGACTCGTGACACATCCGGGTTTGGGCTTCTATTTCACGGCCGTTGTGAGTCTGGTCACCGGTACCATGTTCTTGATGTGGTTGGGTGAGCAGATTACCGAGCGTGGGATCGGTAATGGTATCTCGTTGATTATTTTCACAGGTATCGTTGCTGGTTTGCCGCATGCCATTGGTGCTACGGCCGAACAGGCACGTCAAGGGGAATTGCACATCCTGCTGTTGTTGTTGCTGGGCTTGATTGTTTTCGCAGTGACTTACTTTGTGGTGTTCGTGGAACGTGGTCAGCGTCGTATCGTCGTTAACTACGCCAAGCGTCAACAAGGCCGCCAGGTATTCGCAGCGCAAAGCACACACCTGCCATTGAAAGTGAATATGGCCGGTGTGATTCCTGCGATTTTCGCATCCAGCATCATCCTCTTCCCAGGGACCATTACCTCTTGGTTTGGTCAGGGTGAGGGCAAGGTCGCTGATATCCTGCAACAGGTCTCTATGGTCCTGCAGCCGGGTCAGCCCTTGTATGAGATGCTCTATGCAGCAGCCATTATCTTCTTCTGTTTCTTCTATACCGCGCTGGTGTTCAACCCCCGCGAGACAGCAGACAACTTGAAGAAGAGTGGAGCCTTTATCCCGGGGATCCGCCCGGGCGAGCAGACAGCACGTTACATCGATAAGGTTATGACTCGCCTGACATTGGCAGGTGCGCTCTATATAACCTTTATCTGTCTGGTACCCCAGTTCTTGATGACTGCTTGGAACGTACAGTTCTACTTCGGTGGCACCTCGCTGCTGATTATCGTGGTAGTTATCATGGACTTCATGGCTCAGGTACAAACCCATATGATGTCTCATCAATATGGCGACGTCCTGAGGAAGGCCAACCTGAAGGGCTACGGCCGCTAAAGGTCGGCGTAGTTACGGAGTTAAGCAATGAAAGTTCGTGCTTCCGTTAAGGCAATCTGCCGTAACTGCAAAATCATCAAGCGTCACGGTGTGGTGCGTGTGATTTGCAGCGAGCCAAAGCATAAACAGCGCCAAGGCTAATTTTTTACGGTTAGTACTTGCAACAAATAGTTGTGCTGGCTAATATAGCCAGCCAACTTTTGTTGTGTATTGGTTGACCGCCACGTATCCGCTCACGGGCTTTGTGGTGGTCGTAATCTACTATATGTAGGAGTGAATAGTGGCCCGTATCGCTGGCATTAACATTCCTGACCATAAGCATGCAGTCATTGCTTTGACTGCGATTTATGGCGTCGGTCGTACCCGCTCCAAGGCCATCTGTGCCGCAGCCGGTATCGCTGAGAATGTGAAAATTAAAGACCTGGACGAAGCTCAGATCGAGAGTCTGCGTGAACAAGTAGGTAAATTCACCGTTGAAGGTGACCTGCGTCGTCAGATATCCATGAACATCAAGCGATTGATGGATCTGGGTTGCTACCGTGGTTTGCGTCACCGTCGTAGCCTGCCTGTTCGTGGTCAACGTACCAAGACCAACGCTCGTACCCGTAAGGGTCCGCGCAAGGCTATCAAGAAGTAACGGGAAGGTAGAAAATGGCTAAAACTCCGACTCGTGCTCGCAAGCGCGTTAAAAAGCAAGTGAGCGACGGTATTGCGCACGTTCATGCATCTTTCAACAACACAATCGTGACCATTACTGACCGTCAGGGCAATGCTCTGTCATGGGCTACCTCCGGTGGTTCAGGTTTCCGTGGTTCCCGTAAGTCCACTCCGTTTGCTGCCCAGGTAGCTGCTGAGCGTGCTGGTGAGATCGCCAAAGAATACGGCGTGAAGAACCTGGAAGTCATGGTTAAAGGTCCGGGTCCCGGTCGTGAGTCTTCCATCCGCGCTCTGAACGCGGCTGGTTTCCGCATCACTAATATTACTGATGTGACTCCGATCCCGCACAACGGTTGTCGTCCTCCCAAGAAGCGCCGCGTATAACGCTGTTGCAACTTGGTCTAGGATTGTTGGAGAAAGAAGATGGCAAGATATATCGGTCCTAAGCTTAAGCTTAGCCGTCGTGAGGGCACCGACCTCTTCCTGAAGTCTGGTGTTCGTGCGATTGATTCTAAGTGCAAGATTGACACCGCCCCTGGTCAGCACGGTGCGCGTAAAGCGCGTCTGTCCGACTACGGTGTTCAGCTGCGCGAGAAACAAAAAGTTCGTCGTATCTACGGCGTATTGGAAAAACAGTTCCGCAACTACTACCGCGATGCTGCCCGTCAAAAAGGTAACACCGGCGAGAACCTGTTGCAGCTGCTGGAAGGTCGTTTGGACAACGTTGTTTACCGTATGGGCTTCGGCGCTACCCGTGCTGAATCTCGTCAGCTGGTGAGCCATAAGGCCATCATGGTAAATGGTCGCGTTGTGAATATTCCTTCTTTCCAGGTTTCCCCTGAGGACGTGGTCTGCGTTCGTGAGAAGGCTAAGAAGCAAGCGCGTATCAAAGCATCCCTCGAGGTTGCTGGTCAGCGTGAGAAGCCGACTTGGGTAGAGGTTGACACCGCTAAAATGGAAGGTGCTTTCAAGCGTCTGCCAGAGCGTTCCGACCTGTCTGCCGACATTAACGAACAGCTGATCGTCGAGCTTTACTCCAAGTAAAGCTAGCTTCTAAAGAGAGGACACAATGCTGGGTTCTGTAACAGATTTTCTTAAACCGCGGCTAGTTGACATCGAGCAAGTTAGCCCGACTCATGCGAAAGTGACTCTTGAGCCACTTGAGCGTGGTTTTGGTCACACGCTGGGTAATGCCCTGCGTCGTATTTTGCTGTCATCTATGCCCGGTTGTGCAGTTACTGAAGTCGAAATTGACGGGGTACTGCATGAGTACAGCAGCAAAGAAGGTGTGCAGGAAGACATTCTTGAAATTCTGCTCAACCTGAAAGGTATCGCTGTGAAGCTGGAAGGCAAGGACGAGGTAACTCTGTCCCTGACCAAGTCTGGAACAGGCCCCGTTACCGCTGGTGATATCACTCACGGTGATGAAGTCGAGATCGTAAACCCGGAGCACGTAATCTGCCACCTGACCGGTGCCAATGCTGAAATCAGCATGCGCCTGAAAGTTCAGCGTGGTCGTGGTTATGTGCCTGCTTCTGCTCGTGTTCACAACGATGATGAAGAGCGTCCGATTGGTCGCCTGCTGCTGGACTCCGCGTTCAGCCCCATCGTTCGTATTGCCTACAATGTTGAGGCAGCACGTGTGGAACAGCGTACCGACTTGGACAAGCTGGTCATCGACATGGAGACCAATGGTACTCTGGATCCTGAAGAAGCCATCCGTCGTTCTGCCACTATTCTGGCCGAGCAACTGGAAGCCTTCGTGGATCTGCGCGATGTCAGCGTGCCCGAGAAGAAAGAAGAGAAACCCGAGTTTGATCCGATTCTGCTACGTCCTGTCGATGATTTGGAGCTGACAGTTCGTTCTGCGAACTGTCTGAAGGCAGAAGCTATCCACTATATTGGTGATCTGGTACAGCGTACCGAAGTTGAGTTGCTTAAAACTCCTAACCTCGGTAAGAAGTCCCTGACTGAGATCAAGGATGTGTTGGCCTCCCGTGGTCTGTCTCTTGGCATGCGCCTTGAGAACTGGCCGCCCGCCAGCATCGCTGACGAGTAATCCAGATTACGGGTTTCACAGATTTAGTTAGAAGGATAAGGTCATGCGCCATCGTTTGAGTGGTCGTCAACTGAACCGGAACAGCAGCCATCGTCAGGCTATGTTCCGCAACATGGCCAGCTCCCTGGTTCGTCATGAGATCATCAAGACGACTCTGCCTAAGGCAAAAGAGCTGCGTCGTGTAGTTGAACCGCTGATCACCCTTGCCAAGACTGATAGCGTTGCTAATCGTCGCCTGGCATTTGCCCGTACTCGCGATAACGCGATCGTGGCTAAGCTGTTCAATGAACTGGGCCCGCGCTACCTGGAGCGCGCCGGCGGTTATACTCGCATTCTGAAATGCGGTTTCCGTGCTGGCGACAACGCCCCTATGGCTTACATTGAGCTGGTAGACCGCCCGGCCGCTGCTGAAGCAGCTGCTGAGTGATAAAGAAAAAGCCGGGCTTGTCCCGGCTTTTCTTTTAATGGAGCCTGATACTGCCTGATACTGCCTGATACTGCCTGATACTGCCTGATACTGCCTGATACTGCCTGATACTGCCTGATACTGCCTGATACTGCCTGATACTGCCTGATACTGCCTGATACTGCCTGATACTGCCTCAACTGCCTCAATTCACCATTCAACCTCTTCCATATAAGAAGTAAGCGTTGTTCCCAAGCTTGGTTAAATAGTGAATGGCCTGATCACTTCTCTTGAGCATCGTCGGCCAGTTCGATATATCCCACTAACGTTGCGCAGGGATCTGCGTACACCCGTTTGCCTAGTTGCGGGCGTTTTCCTTTGTAAGGTCTCAGTCGCAAGTCCATCTTGGCCTCCTTGTTTTGGCCATTCTAGCAATCCGGAACCCGTTTCTGTGGATAAGTTTGTACAAAAGCTGTTGTTGGATATGAATAACTAAAAAAGTGCCGATTTTTGCAATTTTATTGCCGATAAGGGGTTGCCAGAAAGATTCAACTCCCTATAATGCGCCTCCATCGACAGGGCAAGCGGCAACGCAAACAACCTCGTCGATAACCTCGAAAAGCCTTTGAAAATAAGGCTTGACTCGAGAAGGCGGTTGAGTAGAATTCCACTCCCGCAGCAACACACTGTTGCGTCGCTCTTTAACAATTTGAATCAAGCAATCTGTGTGG
>NZ_JAACFW010000013.1:0-126229 GCF_029237245.1 Aeromonas sp. 5HA1 | reverse complement strand
AATCTGCTCGACCAGCGCCAGTTTAAAAGTCAGCGAGTAATCGCGCTGTGTCCGTTTCACACCTTGTCCCATCGGGCTCTCCGTTTATGTGGGGGAAAGGTGTAAACCATATTCAGGACGGGACACAAATAAAAGAAAAGGGCCTGTCGCAAGACAGGCCCTTTTCTTTTATTTGGCGGTGAGGGAGGGATTCGAACCCTCGATACGTTGCCGTATACACACTTTCCAGGCGTGCTCCTTCAGCCACTCGGACACCTCACCAAATTTTTACTTCTTTGAAGTGGCTTTCGGAGCACGCTACGCGCGCTTTCTTGCCGACTTCGTCGGTGGGCAGCCACTTGGACACCCCACCAAATTTTGGTCTGTTGATTACAGTGTTCAGCCAACACTAGGTTCGCAGCACTGTTGCGCTGGAACGGGGCGTAATTTAGGGGAAAGCCCCGCCTGCGTCAACGGCTTTTTTCGCCAAAGAAACCGTTCGCACATTTAACGCACAAATCAATGCACAGATTCGGATCCGACCTGGATTTCAGGCAGATTCAGGAAGCCAAGGCGCTCGCATTCAGAAACCACTTCGTGGGTCGCGGCCGTGGTGCTTTCAACGAACAACAGGAACTGCTCCACGGAGAGGCCCGCCTTGGTGAAGACGGTGTGACCGACGATGAGGCGCGGCAGGTTGTCGTCGATGATATCGAGGAACACCTTGAGCGAGGGGTATTGCATGTTGAGACGACCCAGTTCGGCCATCAGCGGCAGCAGCGCCGAAGGGCGCACTTCCAGCTCGGATGAAAACAGCAACCCTTCCTCTTCGACAAAGATCCGGCTCTCCTGAATGCCGTCGACAGACTGCAGGGAGACAATGTGGATGCCATGACACTGGTCGCAAACATAGTGCTCGATGCGAGCCTGCTGCAACCAACGCATTATCATTTCAGAGCTGGGGATATTCATCATTTCCACGACACGATAAGGATCAAGGGGCGCAGTCTAAACCAATTTTCCGGCAACCAAAAGTGCAGTGGCCGGATAAGCAGGGGCTCCGCTTCTTTTTGGCAAGCGCTATGCATATACTCAGCCCATTCTCGCACCACCTTCGCTCGACAGAAGGCCAGATGACCATCCAAGAAAAGTATCGCCTGCATCTGAAATCCCTCTCGGATGAACTGCTGACTCTGCAAAAGCCCATCCGTATTCTGGATGCCATCAAGTGGCCCCGTCATCTTCAGGCCGAGTTTCTGGCCAAGGGGGGACGAGCGTTGCCCGCCATCGGCCAGCACTTCTACGAAACCCTCCCCCTTGGCTTCGATCCACGCAACAAGTATCTGGAACTCAAGGAACTGAGGGACAGGATCCGCAGAAAGCTGGGCCCCCAGGACGATCTGGGCCGCATCCTGCAAGAAACGGTCGATCAGTACATGGTGGTGATCGAGATGCTCCGCCAGCGCGGGCAACCTGACTTTCTGCGCTACAGCCAATTGCTCTATGGCTCCGCCAGCGACCACCTGCGCGGCGATCGCAAAACCCTCAAGGAGTTGGGTGCCCGTCTGTGCGATATCTTCTCCCTGCCCGGCGCCCGTCATCTGGTGCGCCCCTATCCCAAGGAATTCGAGGGGGAAGCGGCGGTCGCCAAGCTGCAGGGCAAGCTGTCGAGCTACTTCAGCGAGGGAACTGTGCAGGTCAAGTTGAGCGATGGCATCGTCTCGGATGCCGCCGCCGGCGGGGATTACATCAAGCTCAGCTCCCACGCCCGCTTCTCCGAGCTGGATCTGCAAGTGCTGGAAGTACACGAAGGCTGGGTCCACGTGGGCACGACCTTGAACGGCCGCCAGCAACCCTACGCCACCTGGCTCAGTGCCGGCTCGCCGCGGATCACCGCTTGTCAGGAGGGGCTGGCAGTATTGATTGAAACCCTCACCTTCAGCTCCTTTCCGGATCGGGCCAAGCGCATCTCGGACAGGGTGATGGCCATCGACATGGCGGAGCACGGCGCCGACTTTGTCGAAGTGTTCCAGCACTTTGTGAAACAAGGCACCAGTGAGCACGATGCCTACAAGATCACCCAGCGGGTATTTCGCGGCGGCATGGTCGAAGGGGGGGCCTGCTTTACCAAGGATCTCTCCTACGTGCGTGGCTACGTGGAAACGGTCAACTTCATTCGCAGCGCCGTGCTGGAAGGGGTACCTGAAATCCTGCCCATGCTGTTCGTCGGCAAGGTGACGCTGGATGACATTCCCGTGCTCTATCAGCACTATCTGGAGGGCTTGATCGATGCCCCCCGCTATCTGCCCCCCATGTTTCGCGACCTCACCGGACTCTATGTCTGGTTTGGTTTCGCCTCCGGCATGTCTCTGGTGGACATAGGCCGGGTACAGCACCATTTTCGCCAACTGTTTCACCGCCTGCCGGTGGCCGACCCCATCATAGCGCCGGTGGATATCGAGATAGACTGAGCCGCTGGCGGCAACAAAAAGGGCGCCATAGAGGCGCCCTTGCTGTCATTCCTATCAGGCTATTTATATGCCCGCCCGGCCAGATAGTGCTTGCGACACAGGGACACATAGCGATCGTTGCCGCCTATCTCCACCTGCTCCCCATCGCGCATCACCTGCCCGGCTTCGCTCACCCGTGAGTTCATGTGAGCCTTGTTGCCACACCAGCAGATGCTTTTGAGCTCCTCAAACTTGTCAGCGAGGCATAGCAGATGGTAGGAGCCGGGGAACAGCTCCCCCCGAAAGTCGGTCTTCAGGCCATAGGCGATCACCGGAATATCCTGCTCATCGACGATGCGGGCCAGCTGGTAGACCTGTTCGCGGGTCAGAAACTGGGCCTCATCGACGATGAACACATCGATGCGTTTTACTGCATGGCGCGCCTTGACCATGTCGAACAGATCGCAGGTATCACTGAACACCTCCACCTTCAACTCCAATCCAACCCGGGCACTGATCACCCCGGCGCCGAAGCGATCGTCGATGGCCGGTGTCATGGCCAGGGGCTGCATGCCACGCTCCAGATAATTGAAGTGGGCCTGGATGAGCTGGGTGGATTTGCCTGAATTCATGGTGGCAAATTTGTAGTGCAGTGAAGCCATTATGCTGTTCCGAAACTGAATTTATGGGGCGCATGCTAACCAAAGCCCCGGACAAAACCAAGGGGCCCATGGGCCCCTTGCTCTTCCAGTGTGTTTTTTGTGCGTTATGCGGTGACCAGCGCCGGCCGTGTTTTCGCTTTGCGCAGGTGATAAGTGGTAAACACCACGAACCAGAGCGCACTGACGCTAAAGCCCGCCAGCACGGAATGCATCAACCCCATGGCCAGGTAGCCGAGCGCGGCACCAAAGGCGATGGTCAGCGCATAGGGCAGTTGGGTCATGACGTGATCGATATGATGGCAACCGGCACCCGTGGCAGACAATATGCTGGTACTGGAGATGGGCGAGCTGTGATCCCCGAACACTGAGCCTGCGAGTACGGCGGCCAGCATTGGCAGCATCAGGCTGATGTCGCTGGCGGCCGCCATGTCACCGGCCAGGGGCAGCATGATGCCGAAGGTGCCCCAGCTGGTACCGGTGGCAAATGCCATGGCGCAGGAGAGGATAAACACCACAGCAGGCAGCACTTCGATTGGCAGGTTGCCGTTCGCCAGGGAAGCCAGATATTTGCCGGTTTCCACATCCCGCACCACAGAGCCGATAGCCCAGGCAAACAGCAGAATAGTGATCGCCGGCAGCATGGCCATCACCCCTTGGGGCGCGGCCTTGATCCAGTTCTTGGCACCCAGCTTGAGGCGAAGCGCCAGACCGATGGAAACCACCAGGCTGCACAGGGCACCGTAAACCAGAGAGGAGCCGACATTGGTGTTCTCGAACGAACCGAGCACGCTGAAGGGCAGCCCCTTCTCGCTCAGCACGGCAGCCCCTGAGTCAATCATGAAGTAGACGGTTGCGGCGGTCAGCGTCAGGATCGGCAGCACCATGTCAATCATGCCGCCATTGCTCTCCTCCGGGCTCTCCATATCCAGACCGATGGGACGGCCCTTGGATTCATCCCACAGCTTGCCTTCCAGCGCCCACTGCTCATGTTGACGCATGGGGCCGATATCGAGCTGAAACGCGATCACCACCAGCACCATGACCAGGGTGAAGACGGCATAGAGATTCATCGGGATCATCTCGACAAACGCAGCAATCGGGCTCTGCTCGGTCAGACCGTGCGCCGCCATGATGCCGCCTACCAGGGCGATAATGTAGGCCCCCCAGGAGGAGATGGGCATGAGCACACAGACGGGGGCCGCAGTGGAGTCGAGCAGATAGGCCAGCTTGGCGCGGGAGATCTGGAAGCGATCCGTCACCGGACGGCAGATGGCTCCCACCGACAGACTGTGAAAGAAGTCATCAATAAAGAAGGCAAACACCATCATGCCGGTGAGCGCCTTGGCACCCTTGCGGGTCTTGGCACGGCGCTCGGCCCACTCGGCAAAGGCGCGGGTGGCGCCGGAGACGCTCATCAGGCTGATGAGGCCACCCAACAGCAGCATGAACAGTATCATGTTGACGTTGTCACGATTGAGCGCGCCATCGACCCAGAAGATCTTGAGCACTGTGTTCAAGATGTAATGCAGGGAATCGAGGGGAGAAAACTGATTGAGCAGCAGGCTGCCGGTCAGGATCCCCGCCCCCAGCGACAGCAGGACGCGGCGGGTCAGGATCGCCAGGGCGACGGCCAACAAGGGGGGAACGACAGACCAACCTGAGTCGGCGTACTGAATGATGTCCATGATCTCTTTGCACCTAAAGACAGCAGGTGGAGATCTACCGAGAGGATAAAGAAACAAAACCCATGGGGAGGTTATACTCCTCAGCCCCTTCAGGTAGCGCTCCATAGTGGATGACTATGGCAGTCCTGCACCTGTTCGATGCAGAACCAGCAGCCCGGTATGATGGCCTGGCTACTTCGGCGCTGACTCCTTTCCTTGTGCATCACAGGCATCACCCTCCGCACAAGTAGTCATAGGCAGCGCGCCTCTACTTAAAGGTATTCGGGGCACATTTTATCGTGCTGGCACGTTATGGCAAGTTTTTTGATTAAATCCCCACATTGGCCATTTTAAAATGGGGAAAAGGTAGTCAAATGGTGCAAATGTTTTGGTTTTGTCGCTATTTTCACCTACTTGGAACTCAGTCGGGTATGACGTATTCAATATTACTGAATCCAGTCTGAACTCAAAACAGTTCACTTATTTTTCACGCTGAATTTATTATTTTGCTTATCTTGACTTAATAGCAAGCTGGCGTATAAATTACCCAAAATTACTCTTTTCATTTAATTCCCTCCTTTGCTCGCGTGGTGGACACTATGAACGAATTTTTGAAAGTACTGCTGAATATCCGTAGCTTGCGCGCAGCGTGCCGTGAGTTGACTCTGGAACAATTGGAAGAGGGCCTGGAAAAACTCTCTGCTATTGTTACCGAACGTCAGCAGGATGAAGCCGCCGATCGTCAGGCCCGTGAAGAACATCAGCGCAAAATTAACGAATATACCGAAATGCTGAAAGCCGCTGGCATTGATCCTGCCGAGCTGGTTGGCACAGTGGCTAACGAGCCAGCCAAGGCTGCGAAAAAAGGCAAGCGTGCCCCACGCCCTGCCAAATATCGCTATCTGGATGATAATGGTGTTGAAAAGACCTGGACCGGTCAGGGCCGCATGCCTTCCGCGATTGCCAAGGCCGTTGCCGAAGGCAAATCCATCGAGGAATTTGCCATCTGATTGGCAAATCACCGACCAATAAAAAAACCTCGCAGTGCGAGGTTTTTTTATTGCCTGATATAACGCCATCAGCCTCGTTCGGCCGCCTTGACCCAGAGCACTTCCGGCGTACTGGTGCAGGCCAGCAGGTAGCGGGCTATGGTGAAGAACCAGTCACTCAGCCGGTTTACATAGGGCAGTATGGCCGGATTGATCTGCTCTGCACGACTCAAACTCAGCAGCAGGCGCTCACAGCGACGGGTCAGGGTTCGCACCACGTGAGCTTGTGACGCAGCACGGGAACCACTCGGCAAAATGAAATTGCGCAGCAGGGGTAAATTGGCGCTGTAGGCATCGATTTGCTGCTCGAGGCGCAAGGTCCATTCGTTATTTACCTGCCAGATGGCCTCATGCTGGCCATCGCTGGAAAAAGCCAACTCCCCACCCAAATCGAACAACTCTTGCTGCAATAATACCAGGTCGGCTAATAACCCGGTTTCAGCTGCGGGTACCTCCGCAATGAGCAGACCTATATGAGAATTCAATTCATCGATATAGCCATAGGTTTCTACCCGCAGCTCATCCTTGGCCAATTGCACACCATCGGCCAGTCGGGTCATGCCTTTATCGCCCTGCCTCGTATATATCCTCATACCGACATCCTGTTAATAATGGGAACAATCATAGATTCGAGCCCGTTCAGCTTGATTTCATAGGCAAGGGCCAGCGTTTGACCCAGCGCACCGGCAGGAAAACCGGTGCGTGCCATCCACACCAGATAGGGCTCCGGAATATCGATGATGCGCCGCCCCTGATATTTGCCGTAAGGCATTTTGTTGGCCAGGGTGAGCAGCACACGCTCGTCGGATAACCACTCCATATTAATCAATATCCAGATATTTATGAGTCTGGACAGATAGCCGCCAATTACGGGCAATACAGACTGCCATCGCCAGCTGGGTAGCACGGGGCTTCTGGCTGATGGGCTGCAGCGAAATTTCCACATCCGGGCGCAAAGTGGCGGTTGCCAGCAGGGCATCGAGCTCCTCGATATGGTGCTCGGTCGCAACCGGGTGCTTTATTTCGTTGGCACGCTCAAGCGCCGATACCAGCACGGGCAGGCCCCCCTTCATACCAATCTTGGGCGAGACAGTGACCCAGGTACTGTCGTGAGTCTTGATCTCGCTGGTACCGCTGGTTTCGATCTGCACCTGATATCCCGCCGCCAGCAAGACGGTGGAGAGCTCATGCAGATCATAGAGGCAAGGCTCGCCCCCCGTGATCACCACATGGCGAGCCTGATAACCCAGCTGCTGGAAACTGGCCAGGATCTGATCCGTGCTCATCTTGCTCCAGCTATCAGACTCGTTGGAGCAGTCCAACACAGCCTGTACCCCCACTTCACGAGCAGGATCGACAATCCAGGTATGACGGGTGTCGCACCAGGGGCAACCCACGGGGCAGCCTTGCAGGCGAACGAAGATGGCGGGCAGGCCGGTGAAAATGCCCTCCCCCTGGATGGTCTGGAATATCTCGTTGATTGGGTAGTGCATCACGATCACGGCTTGTTGCAAAAGTCGCGGATTATACCCCAAGCAAAGGCAAGACGCAGGCTCACAGTCCGCTTTTCTCACACAATCCGGTTTTCTCGTACAGCCGGGCCATGATCCCCGCCTTATCGGCCAGATATAGATCCAGCCCCCGGCTACGCAGTTCGCAGGCAGGACAGTGACCACAGCCATCGCCAGCAATGCCGTTATAACAGGTGAGTGTCTGCTGGCGCACCGTGTCGAGGTGGCCGTAGTAATCCGCCAGCGCCCAGGTTTCAGCCTTGTCGAGCCACATCAGCGGGGTTTCAAAACGGATGCCGCGATCAAGCCCCAGAGAGACAGCCTGATTGAGCGACTTGACGAATTCGTCACGGCAATCTGGGTAGCCGGAAAAATCAGTCTCGCACACCCCTGTGATCACCGCCTCGGCACCCACCTGGTAGGCATAGATGGACGCCAGGGTCAGAAACAATATGTTGCGGCCCGGTACGAAGGTGTTGGGCAGGCCGTTGTCCTGCAATTCACCACTGACCGGGATCTCGTCCCGGGTCAGGGCCGATACGGCCAGTTCATTGAGCAGGGTCACATCCATCACCTTGTGGGCGGCGATCCCAAACTGAGTGGCCAACCGGCGAGCAGTCTCAATCTCCTCCCGATGGCGCTGGCCATAATCAAAGGTAATGGCGTGCACCTCGTCATAATGGGCCAGAGCCTGTACCAGACAGGTGGTACTGTCCTGCCCACCACTGAATACCACGACGGCTTTTTTCACGTTCATCACTCCTGGTTTGCAATTCACACGCGGCGACCTTGTACAAAGTCATGCCACTGCTGGTTTAAATGGGTAAAGAGGGTCATCAGCGGGGCGAAGCGTTCGGGCTCCCCCTCCCACTGGGACAACAGATGGTAGCCAGCCTCCAGGGTCGACAGCGCCTCGGGAAAGGGTTTCTTGCGAATGGAGTACTGGCCAGGGATAGCGCCGAGCTTGATCCTGGGCAACCGCAACAAGGCCGGATTGCTGTGCAAGATGCGATACGCCTTGCGCCAGGTGCCATCGAGCAGGATGAAGCAGACCTTGCCGCCCTCATCGTTTTGCACGATTCGCTCTCGCACCTGATCCAGCCCCAGAGCCTGCTCGTCGGGCCAGAGCAGATAACAGTGCATCTTGGGATCCGCCAGCAAGGCATTGAGCCACTGAGCCCCGGCAAAGTCTTCTCCCACATGAATACGGGCCCGGGTCAGGGACGCGGCCAGCAGCGCGGCTGTACCTTTGGGATGCCCTGCTTCGCTCGGGTGCTGCAGAATATGAAGGGGAGCGAGATGGGATACCTGCCGAATATAATCACAAAGGCAGGCTTTGAGGGCTCTGGTGCAACGTGTACAGTATCGACTGTTCTTGTCGTTGGGCCGTTTCATGTTGTCTGAAAAATCAGGATTGCTCTGGGTTATCACGCTTTCACTCGCCAGCTTGTTGCTCTTTTTCACCGTACCGAATCACCTGCTCTCCTTCGAGCGAGCCCTGATCGCCCAGGGCGAAGGGTGGCGCATCATAACAGGCAATCTGGCCCATACCAATCTGTGGCACCTGTTGCTCAACCTGAGCGGTCTGTGCGTGCTCTACAGTCTGTTTCGGGAATACCTGACGGGTTGCCGCCTGCCGGTACTACTGCTGCTCTTGGGTGGCGCCGTCGGCCTCGGGATCTGGTGGTGGTGTCCGCAAACCCAGTGGTATATGGGGTTGTCAGGGGCCTTGCACGGCCTGTTCGTATGGGGAGCCTTGCAGGATATTCGCTATCGCCGCTATTCGGGCTGGCTGATGTTGCTGGGGGTGACGATCAAACTGGGGGTAGACTTCTACAGCGCGGGGGTAAGTCCGGTATCTGCCCTTATCGGCGCACGGGTACACATAGAGTCGCATCTGATTGGTTCGGGAGCAGGCCTGTTGCTCGGCCTGCTGCCCGTCAGTCTGGGTACCCAAACCGTCAAGGAGTGACTTCTACCGGCAGAGTGCCGTGCCGGTAGAACAGGACAGGCCGGGCAATCGGCCTGTCCCCTTCAAACCTTATCGCCCTGCCAGCTCGGTATTGATGCTTGAGAGAGTAGCGGCGGGATCATCTGCCTGAGTGATGGGTCGACCAATCACCAGATAGTCAGCCCCTGCATCCATCGCAGCACGCGGCGTCATCACCCGACGCTGATCACCTGCATCAGAGCCCGCAGGACGAATACCTGGCGTCACCAGCTTGAAGTCTGCACCAAGCAAGGCTTTCAGCTCGCAGGCTTCATTGGCGGAACAGACCACCCCATCCAGCCCCGATGCTTTGGCCAGTGTGGCCAGACGGATCACCTGCTCGGCAGGGCTTACATCCAGACCAAGCGGCGCCATGTCGGCTTGCTCCATGCTGGTCAACACTGTCACACCGATCAACAGGGGAGCCTTGTCACCATAGGGAGCCAGCGCCTCCTTGGCGGCACGCATCATCCGCTCGCCACCGCTGGCATGGACGTTGACCATCCAGACACCCAGCTCGGCACTGGCGGCCACAGCCTTGGCCACTGTGTTGGGAATGTCGTGAAACTTCAGATCCAGAAAGACATCGAATCCCCTGACCACCAGCTGGCGTACAAACTGGGGACCAAAAAGGGTGAACATCTCCTTGCCGACCTTGAGACGGCACTGGGCCGGAGAGATACGTTCAATGAACGCGAAGGCATCGGCCTCGTGCTGATAATCCAGCGCTACCAGTACTTTGGGATCTAGCATCTCACTTCCTATTGATTGTTATCACTATCGGGTTTGTCGCTCACCATCCAGACCCGGCCTGATGGCGCTGCCGCAGCACCGGAAGTACCTGGCATCTCATTTTCTATCGATTACTCACCATCCAGGCCACGGATCGGCTTGATGGAACCCCACTGGCGACAGGATGGGCATTGCCAGAACAGCGAGTGGGTGGCAAAACCACACTGCCGACACTTGTGGGTTGACTTGATCTTGATCTGATCGCCGACCAGTTGTTGCAGCAGCTCCAGACTCTCCTTGGCGGGCCCCTCCTCCGCGCTGGCCAGCTGAAAGCCCACCAACTGGTAGAATCCCTTCATGGAGGGGTGACGGCGCAACTGACGCAGCACCAGAGCACGGGCCTGGTTCAGGCCATCGCGCTCCTCCACCAGTTTGGCAAGGGCCAGAGTCACACTCACCCCGGCGTGATCCTCCACCGCCTGCTCCAGCAAGGGAATGAGTTCGAGGGAACGCCCCTGGCGCTGGTAGCACTCTGTGAGGTGAGGGATGGCTTCGGAGGCAAAATCCATGTCCTGCTCGAACACCCGCAGCAGATCCTTGCCAGCCTGTTCATAGTCTTGTGCCACCATCGCCAGCTCGGCCAAGCGCAGGCTGGCACGGGCACAGGCAGGATTGACCCCCAGCGCACGTTTGAGCTTGGCGCGCCCCATAGACTCATCGCCATCACGCAAAGCACTCTCTGCCTGTTCGCAATAGAAGTGGGAAATGGGATCGGCCAGCTTCTTGCCCTGATATTTCTGCAGTCGCACTGCGACATCGATGGCCTTGTCCCAGTCACGCAACTGCTGATGGATGATCAACAACTGGGCCAGCGCCGTCTCTTCATAGTCGCTGTCTTCGCACAGCTCGTTCCAGAGCGCTTCGGCGCGGTCGAGCAAACCGGCGGCCAGAAAGTCACGGGCCAGCTCCTGCAACGCAAGTTGACGCTGTTCACGGGTCAGCTGACGGGTGACCAGGTTCTGGTGGATCTTGATGGCTCTGTCCACCTCGCCACGCTGGCGAAACAGGTTGCCAAGAGAGAGGTGTGTTTCGATGGTTTCGCTATCCACTTCCAGCAGCTGGATAAAAAGATCCACCGCCTTGTCCGACTCGTCAGACAGCAAATAGTTGAGGCCCGCCACGTACTGGCGGGAGAATTGATTACTCTGTTTCTGGGTGTCCTGGCGAACACTCCTGCGCCCCATGTACCAGCCATAACCGGCGGCAATAGGCAACAGCAGGAAAAGCAGTTCAAGCATCGAGGGACATTATTCCTTGACTGTCGACCGAGCCAGCTCCAACTCGCGGGATTGACGACGCATGGTACGATTGAGGGTGCGGTTCTGCATCTTGAGACGCAAGAACAGCAGACCAAAGACCAGCCAGCCCAGCAGGAAGCCACCGCCAAAGAAGAGACCCAGCAACATGGAGAGCGAAAACTCCCCTTGGGCAATCAAATAATTGAACTGCACCAGCTGACCATTTTGCGAACCGATGGCCAGGGTCAGAATAAACACCAGCACCAGCGGAATGAGGGCCAAGATACGCTTCATAGGAGCTCCCTGTCAGTATCTAATGAAAGGCTGATTATCCTTAAAATCACGGGCAGACTCTAGAGCGAATGGGAAAAGACTTGGAGAAACCAGACAATTGACACAAGAGAAGCCACAAAAACAAAAAAGGCATACCCAAGTATGCCGTTTTCTGCATTATTCAATAATGTTCACGCGCTCGCGCAACTCTTTGCCAGGTTTGAAATGAGGGACATATTTCCCGGTCAGTTCAACCTTGTCCCCGGTCTTGGGATTACGACCCACGCGGGGAGCACGATAGTGCAGTGAAAAACTTCCAAATCCACGGATTTCAATCCGGTCGCCGTTTTGCAAAGTCGATGCCATCTGCTCAAGGATCTCCTTGATGGCAGCTTCGACATCTTTGGCCGGCATATGCATGCGGCTCGCAGCCAATTGTTCGATGAGATCTGATTTGGTCATAACGTTAAATCTCCTTCCCCGATCACATGCAATATTCATTACGCCAATATAAAAAAGGGCGGCGTGAAGCCGCCCTTTTCTTGCATCAAGGATTATTCACCCTTGGCAGCTTTGAACGCTTCCATCATAGCATTGCTGAACACAACTTCTTCTTGTTGGTTCAGGCTATCGATAGCAACACGCTCGTCAGCCTCGTCCTTCGCACGGACAGACAGGCTTACGGTGCGGTTCTTACGATCAACGCCCATGAACTTGGCTTCAACTTCATCACCAACGGACAGTACCAGAGTCGCGTCTTCGACACGGTCACGAGCAGCGTCGGAGGCACGCAGGTAGCCTTCTACGCCGTCAGCCAGTTCGATCACGGCACCCTTGGCATCAACCTCGGTAACCTTACCCTTCACAATAGCACCTTTCTTGTTATCAGACAGGTACTTATTGAACGGGTCTTCTTCGATCTGCTTGACACCCAGGGAGATGCGCTCACGCTCCGGGTCCACTTGCAGAACAACGGCTTCGATCTCGTCGCCTTTCTTGAATTCACGAACTGCTTCTTCACCCTGATTGTTCCAGGAGATGTCAGACAGGTGAACCAGACCGTCGATGCCGCCGTCCAGACCGATGAAGATACCAAAGTCAGTGATAGACTTGATTTTACCGGAAACACGGTCGCCCTTGGCGTGAGTTTCGGCAAACAGCTGCCACGGGTTGGATTTGCACTGCTTCAGACCCAGGGAGATACGACGACGTTCTTCGTCGATATCCAGAACCATCACGTCAACCACGTCGCCAACGTTAACAACTTTGGACGGGTGGATGTTCTTGTTGGTCCAATCCATCTCGGATACGTGTACCAGGCCTTCAACGCCTTCTTCGATTTCAACGAAGCAGCCGTAGTCGGTCAGGTTGGTCACGCGGCCAGACAGACGGGTGGTCTCCGGGTAACGCTTGGCGATAGCAACCCAGGGATCTTCGCCCAGCTGCTTCAGACCCAGAGATACACGGGTACGCTCGCGGTCGAACTTCAGAACCTTGACTGCGATCTCGTCGCCAACGTTGACGATTTCGGAAGGATGCTTAACGCGCTTCCACGCCATGTCGGTGATGTGCAGCAGGCCGTCAACACCGCCCAGATCTACGAATGCACCGTAGTCGGTCAGGTTCTTGACGATACCCTTGACTTCTTGACCTTCTTGCAGGTTAGCCAGCAGGCTCTCGCGCTCGGAGGTGTTCTCGGTCTCGATCACGGCACGACGGGAAACAACAACGTTGTTGCGCTTCTGGTCCAGCTTGATGACTTTGAACTCGAGTTCTTTGTTTTCCAGGTGAGCGGTGTCACGGATCGGACGCACGTCAACCAGAGAACCCGGCAGGAAGGCACGGATGCCATTCAGTTCAACGGTGAAACCACCCTTGACCTTGCCGTTGATGATACCGATAACGGTAGCTTGCTCTTCGTAAGCTTTTTCAAGCTGCAGCCAGGCTTCGTGGCGCTTGGCTTTTTCACGGGACAGCTTGGTTTCGCCGAAACCATCTTCGATAGAGTCCAGAGCTACGTCAACAGTGTCACCCACACTGATTTCCAGCTCGCCCAGGGCGTTCTTGAATTCTTCAGCCGGGATGGCGGACTCAGATTTCAGACCGGCGTCAACCAGTACGAAACCGTTCTCGATAGCAACGACAGTACCCTTGACGATGGAACCTTGACGGGTTTCAACGGAGTTCAGGGACTCTTCAAAGAGTTGAGCAAAAGATTCGATCATTGTTTATTTCACAAATGAAACATCCACTTGCAATCCGGCACAAGCGGGGCTGTTTTAAATAATCTGCGCCATCCTTGGTGCAGACGACCGGATGTCAGCTTGCGCTGGCATCACCAAGTTGTTGCTCTGCATAGGCGAGCACTGTTGCCAGCACTTCATCTATGGTCATGGAGGTAGAATCCACCACGAGAGCATCTTCTGCCGCTTTAAGGGGCGCTACGGCGCGATTTCTGTCGCGATCGTCACGTTCCCGAATCTCGGTTAAAAGACGCTCAAAGTTAACATCAAAGCCCTTATCTTGCAACTGCTTATAGCGGCGCTGGGCCCGTTCTTCCGCGCTGGCGTCGAGGAAAATTTTTACCTCTGCGTCCGGAAAAACCACGGTGCCCATGTCTCTGCCGTCTGCAATCAGGCCAGGGGTTTGACGAAATGCACGCTGGCGACGCAGCAGGGCTTCACGCACCCGAGGAAAGGCAGCAATTTTGCTCGCGGCATTGCCCACCTCTTCGGTACGAATGGTGCGGGAGACATCCTCCCCTTCCAGCACCACCTTGACCTGTTCGCTATCCACCTGGAACTGCACATCCAGATTGGCAGCAAGGGGGACCAGCGCAGCTTCAGAATCGAGTTCCACATCATGGTGCAAGGCAGCCAGGGCCAATACCCGGTAGATGGCGCCGGAATCGAGCAGGTGCCAACCCAGTTTTTCAGCCAGCAACTGACACAAGGTGCCTTTACCGGCACCACTCGGGCCATCGATTGTCATCACGGGGGCCATCTGAGGCATAACTTATCTCCTGCACACTTATTGCACACATCCCGGAGGGAATGAGGTAATGGGCGCCGATTATACCCAAATGTGCCGAGTCTGGCAGTCGTCAGGGCGCACATTTGCGCAAAAGCCGTCGCGACTGCGTTGTTTGTGTACAACTACTCAAGTCATTAAATAGCACAAGGTTTTGTTCTTATGGTTGTTATGGACAAGGCGCGCTAAACTGGCCGCCCTTTTTAAGCAGCTGTAGTAAGGAGCAACCTATGAGCAGCGTTACCCTCGTGGCCAAATCCAAGTTGCCGACCCCCTGGGGCACCTTCACGCTGGTAGGCTTTCAGGAAGCCGGCACCGGCAAGGATCATGCTGCGCTGGTGATGGGCGATGTCACAGGCGATGAGCCTGTGCTGGGCCGTATTCACTCTGAATGCCTGACCGGAGATGCCTTGTTCAGCCTTCGCTGCGACTGCGGCTTCCAATTGCAGGCAGCCATGGAGAACATCGCCAAAGCGGGTCGTGGCGTTTTGTTGTATGTACGCCAAGAAGGACGTGGCATCGGCCTGCTCAACAAGATCCGGGCCTATCATCTGCAGGATCAGGGCGCCGATACCGTCGAAGCCAATGTGGCGCTGGGCTTTGCTGCCGACATGCGCGACTACACCATCTGTGCCGATATGCTCAAGGCGTTGAACGTCACCAGCCTGCGCCTGATGACCAATAATCCACGCAAGATGAAGGCGATGGAGAGCTTTGGCATTCCGGTGACGGAGCGGGTTCCCCTGCAGGAAGGCCGCAATCCTCACAACGAGTTCTACCTCTCGACCAAAGCGAATAAATTGGACCACATGTTCAAGAAGTGAGCCTCACAACGAGGCCTGCCTTTTGGCCAAAGCGAACAAGCTGGATCACAGGTTCAGAAAATGACTCCGGTGATCAGACGCTGGCATAAAAACGCCTCCCATCGGGAGGCGTTTTTTATTGATTCAAGCTGATCGCTGGCACGACGCTAGCGAACCGGCAGCTCTATATCGGCAAACATGGCATCCACGTCATCGCTGGAGCGCAGCGCGATGGCGCGCTCCACCACATCCCGGGTCAGGTGCGGGGCAAAACGGGTCATGAAGTCGTACATATAGGTGCGCAGGAAAGATCCTTTACGAAATCCTATCTTGGTGGTGCTGTGAGCAAACAGATGGCTGGCGTCGAGTGCCACCAAATCGGTATCAACTTGCTGATCCAGCGCCATGGTCGCCATCACCCCTATCCCGACGCCCAGTCGAACATAGGTTTTGATCACATCGGCATCGGTCGCGGTAAAGACGATATTGGGCTCGAAACCGGCCCGATTGAAGGCGAGATCCAGCTCGGATCGGCCGGTAAATCCGAACACATAGGTCACCAACGGGAAGCGGGCGATATCCGCAATGGAGAGCTTGCCAACCTGGGTCAAGGGATGTCCCTTGGGAACAATGACGCTGCGATTCCAGTGGTAGCAAGGCAGCATGATGAGATCTTCATACAGGTGCAGCGCCTCGGTGGCGATGGCAAAGTCGGCTTGCCCCTTGACCACGGCTTCACTGATCTGGGTCGGGGTACCCTGGTGCATGTGCAGAGACACCTTGGGGAAGCGCTTGATGAAACCCTTGATCACATCGGGCAGCGCATAACGAGCCTGGGTATGGGTGGTCGCAATATGCAGCGTGCCTTGCTCGGGATGTGTATGCTGGCTCGCCACCGATTTGATGCTCTCCACCTTGCCCAGGATCTCGTTGGCAATCTTGATCACGTCCCGCCCTGCCGGAGTGATCTGGGTCAGATGCTTGCCGCTTCGCTCGAAAATCTGGATCCCCAGCTCATCTTCCAGCATGCGCACCTGCTTGCTGATCCCTGGCTGAGAGGTGTAGAGGCTCTCTGCCGTTGCCGACACGTTCAGTCTGTGATTGGCAACCTCAACGATATAACGCAACTGTTGGAGTTTCATGATGTTAGGCTCTAAAGGCGACTTGAACTAATACTAACAAACTTTTGCCTGATAGCCTTTCCTTCTTGGCCATTTATGGCCTGGCCTGCGCCAGCAGGAAATCACGCAGGGCACGGTTCGCCATGGAGAGCGGATCGCCACGCCGCCACGCCACACAGAGATCAAGAAAAATGGGGGGAGCAAACGAGATGCCAGTGAGTGAAGGCTCCTCATCCAGCACCATCCGCAGGAAGGTAGTCACCGCAAATCCCTGCTTGACCACCGCCTTGAGCAGGGGGATCAGATTGCTTTCAAACGCAATGTCAGGCTCACACCCCAGCTCCTGAGCCAATGCTTCCATGTGTTCACGGTGATAAAAACCTCGTCGGAACATGGCCAGCTCCTGGTCAAAAAACTGGGTCAGTGACACGGCCTGAGCATGTCGCAACGGATGCTCTTCCCCCACCACCATCAACATCTCTTCACGTAGCAACTGGGCCCCTTCCAGCGCAGGTGGCAGATCGCTGGTGATCAGGATGGCCAGATCCAGGGTGCCATCCACCATGCGGCTCAGCAACTCGCGTGAGCCAGCCTCTTCTACCCGGATCTTCAGACCGGGGTAACGATGCTTGAAGGCCATCAGGATCGGAGGAAAATAGTAAGAACCCATCATGTAGGGGATACCGATGCGCACCTCGCCACGTTCCAGCCCTTTCAGCTCGGCCATCTCGGCTTGCGCCTGATGCATCTGCAATAACAGCCGCTCGGCATGACGACAGAGCACCTCCCCCTCCGGAGTAAGCCGCACGTTGCGATCCTGCCTGTCGAACAGCCGCAGCTCGAGCTGCTGCTCCAGCTTGGCAATGGCCATGCTGATGGCTGGCTGGGCTATATGGAGGCCATTGGCCGCCTTAGTGAAGGAACCGGCATCCCGTACCGCCAGCAAATAGGTGAGCTGCTTCAAGTCCATATCAATTAATCTTATTAGATGGATAACTTAAATATATTATATTTATGCCCTGTGGCGCACTACTCTGCACAAAAGCCGTCAGGACAACTGCACATGATCGAAGTAGGTAGCCGCGAATGGATACGCGCCACCCTGGCCCTGAGCCTGGGTTCCTTCCTGGTATTTCTCAACCTCTACCAGACCCACCCCTTGCTGCCACTGCTGGCAAATGTCTTCTCCGTCAGCTCTCTGTCGGCAGGCTGGACACTGGCTGGCTGCACTGCGGGGCTTGCCACCTCCCTGCTGATTTGCGCCCGCCTCGCGGACAGGTTCGGCCGGCGCCGTATCATGCTGTGGACCCTGGGCGGTGCTATTTTGCTCTCCCTGCTCATCAGCCTGGTAAACCAATTTGAGCAGTTATTGCTGTTGAGGATATTGCAGGGGGTACTGCTGGCCGGGTTACCCGCCACTGCCATCGCCTATATGGGAGAAGAATTCAGCAAGCGTGCTCTCCTCTCAGCCGTCGGTGTCTACATCGCCGCCAACTCGCTAGGGGGCATAGCGGGCCGTGTCGTCGGCGGCTTGCTGGCAGGCTGGTTTGGCGACTGGCAACACACCTTTCTCGGCATTGGCTTGATAAGCCTGACCCTGCTGCCCCTCGTCGTCTGGTTATTGCCCGCCCAGACCCGCTTTGTGCCCGTAGTCGCAGAGTCTGGTCAATTCCAGCGGGCCATCAGCAGCCATCTCGGCAATCCGCTGCTGGTCGGTGCCTATCTCATCGGCGGGCTCAACTTCATGGTGTTTTTGAACCAGTACAGCTACCTCACCTTCCTGCTGGCCAAGGCCCCTTTCTCCCTGCCCACCCAGTGGCTCGGCATGCTGTTCCTGACCTATCTGTCAGGCACTGTCGCCTCCTCCTTGAGCGGCCGTTGTGCCCACCGCTGGGGGGCACAGCGCCTGCTGCTGGCAGGGATCTCGCTGATGGCACTGGGCAGTGCGCTGCTGCTGCATGGCTCGCTGGCAGCCATACTGACGGGGCTGCTCATATCCAGTTTCGGTTTCTTTCTCTCCCACGCCTGTGCCAGTGCCTGGGTCGGTCAGCACGTGGAGCAAAATCGGGCGCTGGCATCGTCACTCTATCTGGTGGGGTATTATCTGGGCGCAAGCCTGGGAGGCCTCTATCTTCACCCCTTCTGGGAACGGGGCGGCTTGGGAGGATTGGTGCTCGGCATCGAGCTGGTACTGGTGATCACAGCGGGCTTGAGCCTCTGGCTCGGTCATTTGAAAGGGCGCAGCGCTCGCCCCCGAACCTGCCATACCTGACGACAACAACAGGGGAAAACATGAAACGCCTCCCCCTGCACGGATCAGATACCGTCGTAGTAACCAGCAGGCACAGGCACAACGGCGCCGGTATGCAACTCTTCCTCAATCACCTCGGCCAAGGATCGCAGGTGAAACTTGATCTGACCAGAGGCCAGCATCAGGCCCACATCCGGGTTGCGAAGGTCATCGATATTCGCGGTCTTGAACGGCAGATCGGGATACGCGGCCACCAGTTCATGCAGTGAAGGCACCACCAGCTCGATATGCTCCAGACCTGCCTGATGGTTGCGCCCCGGTTTGGGCGCGGCCAGTTCTATGCAGGGCACGCTGACATGACCACATAACACGGACTGGTGAAGCTGATAGGTGGCGATGGGGCGACCCCCAATCATGCCTTCCACCAGCAGGGTGCCCTGTGTCGCCAGTTCGGCATTCAGCTTCTGATACTCGGCCAGACTCGCCGCCCGGTAACAGAGGTGGTCAACATTGATGTTATTGACGTGAACTGCCAGTTGGTCCAGCTCAGCCAATAGCTGACAAACAAATGGGGCCATGGGCCCCAAAGTGGTATCGAGTGGGTGGAACATGATCACCATTTCTTCTTGGGTTGGAACAGGACGTCCAGTTCGTCCGCCTCTTTGTCCTTAATGTTCTGCAGCTCTTTATCGCTGTGCTGCTGCAAATGTTCATCAAGGCCTTGCAGGCCTTGCCGCATATCCTCTTCCCTGGCCATCAGATAGGGGTCCTTGTCGGACACGCTGGCCAAGGCGGCAAGCCCCTTGGTATAGAGCTGGCGGCAGGTGCCGTACTGCCCCTGGATCTGCGCATCCATGGCCCGTTTGACCAGGTTGGCGATGTTGATCTTGAGCTGCATCAGCTCAAGGCGACGATCTTCCTGAGCAAAACCGTGAGGGTCTATCTTGCCCTTGTTGTGCTCAACACGCAGCACTGCCCGCATCTTTTTGACCAGTTGCAGCATCTGAATGGCCTGACGGTCGGATTCGGGGGTCTTGAAGTGGGCTTCATCCTGGCTGCTGTAGTTGTCCTGCACATTCTTTATCTGGGTCTGCACATCGGCGATACGCTGCTTGATCTGACCATTGGGCATCACCAAGGCGATCGCCCGGTAAGCATCCAGGATCCGGTGTTGCAGCAGCAGCACTATGTTCTTGGAGAAGGGCACCAAATTGACATTCAGCAGCACCTCTTCGGTCTCGTCCGCCACCGCCTTGTGACGAGCAATCGTCTGGCGCTTGTCGGCTTCTGCCTTCTGCTTATATTGCTGCATCACGTTATAGGCGATAACCAGAAACAGGAGTGCGCCAATAGACAGCAATACCAAGGTTAAAATCATAGGATGTCCAAACTCCTGTCCCAATCCAATTGCGTGATCCTACAACAGCTTACCCACTTAAGGTAGCCCGCACCGCGGAGCTTACCCACGATTTATTATCCTCCCCTGTCTCAAAACAGGCAGAGGAGCTCAGGATCATGCAGCGATGGCAACACTGTCATTACCTCATAGTATCGCCCATCGGGCCCATTACTTGAGGTTGAACCCTTTCGATTGCAGGAATTCCTGCATGAAAGGACGCGCCTCTTTGCCGAGAACGGACCGGATCTGGCTGCTCCAGGTCTGCTGCTTGTTGTTGCTGCTGCGGGCCTCATAGTACGACTGGATCTGCTGATCATATTGTGCGAGCAAGGGGCGATCCAGCTCAGCGCTATAGTGGTTCTCATGTACCACCAGCGCCCTCGGCAGACGGGGCTTCTGCTCGGGCTCCTGCGCCGGATGGCCCAGACACAGACCAAACAGTGGTATTACCTGATGGGGCAAGCCCAGCGCCTCGCTCACGGCGGCTGGATTGTTGCGGATACCACCGATATAAACGCCACCCAGCCCCAGTGATTGGGCTGCCAGCAGGGCATTCTGGGCCATCAAAGCACCGTCAATGGCACCGATCAGCAGTTGTTCGACAAAGCCGGTCTGGGCATCTGCCACTATCTGGGTGTGGCGCTGATAATCGGCGCAGAACACCAGAAACTCGGCGGCCTGGGCAACATATGCCTGATGCCCCGCCAGTTCGGCGAGCAGGGTACGCAAGGCCTGGTCCGTCACCCGAACTATGCTGTTGGCCTGCAGGAAGCTGGAGCTGGATGCCGACTGAGCGGCGCTCAGGATCTGGTCAAGCTGCACCGGCGTAATGGGCTCAGGCGTAAACTGACGGATGGATCTGTGGGAGAGAATAAGGTCGATGGTCGGGTTCATGATGCCTCCTGGAAGAAGGCCACACTCTACCCAAAAAAACGCAGCGGCCCAAGACCATCCAGGAAGAGGATGACGACTGCATCTGCGTTGAACCTATTCCGCCAGCGGATAGGTGCCAGCCTTGCAGCAGACCGCAAACCGATTCTCTTCTACCTGAGCCACCGTCATCGGCTTGCTGAACAGAAAGCCCTGAAAAACGTGGCAACCCTGAGCTCGCAGTGCTGCGAGTTCGTGCTCATCTTCCACTCCTTCCGCCATGATGCCAAGTCCCAGGCTGGTTGCCATGGCCACTGTGGCCCGGATCACCGGCAGATTCAGCCCCACCACGAATGAGCGGTCCAGCTTGATGGTATCGATGGGCAGCCGGTTCAGGTAGGCGAGCGACGAATAGCCGGTACCAAAATCGTCGATGGCGATCTTGATGCCCTGCTCGCTCAGGCCATCGAGGATCTCGATGCAGCCTTTCATGTCCAGCATCAAGACGGTTTCTGTCAGCTCCAGGGTAAGCAGGCTGGCATCCACGCCATACGCCTTGAGTTGCTGGGCCACCAGTTCCGGCAAGGAGGTAGATAGCTGGAAACCGGAGAGATTGACCGACACAGGCACCCTTACTTGGCATGCTTGCTGCCAATGGGCCATCTGGGCCAGTGCCGTCGAGAGCACCCAGCTGCCTATCTCCCGAATAAGGCCCATCTCCTCGGCCAGCGGAATGAACTCCACCGGTGAGACATGGCCAAGGACGGGATTGTGCCAGCGCAGCAGTGCTTCAAAGCCAATCAGTTTGCCCTGTGCCACATCCACCTGGGGCTGATAACAGAGGCTCAGCTCCTGCCGACCGATGGCCTTGGCCAGAAACTGCTTCAGGGTCAGCTTGCGATGCAAGGTCTGCTGCATGCTGGGGGTAAACCGCTGCCAGCGCAGGCGTCCCATCTGCTTGGCCTGATACATGGCCATGTCGGCGCGAGTAATGAGGGTGTCACCGTCATCCGCATCGTCCGGGTAGATGGCGATGCCTATGCTGCCGCCTATGGTCACTTCGGGTACACCGCTCAACTGCAACGGTTTGGTCATCTGGGAGAGCATGAGATCGGCTACCTCCTGCGCCCTGTCGCTGGAATGGGCCAGCGGCACCAGGGCGGTAAACTCGTCGCCGCCGAGACGCGCCAGTTCCACATCCCGCGGACAGACTTGTTTGAGCCGACCGGCCACCCGTTCCAGCAGGCGATCGCCTGCCTTGTGGCCATAGTTGTCGTTGACCAGCTTGAAGTTGTCCAAATCCATGAACACCAGCGCAAAACGCCCGCCCATGCCGCAATAAGCCTCGAGGGACTTCATCAGACCATAGCGATTGAGCAGCCCGGTGAGCGAGTCGTGCCAAGCCAGATGGCGGTGCTCCAGCTCTTCGAGTTTGCGGTCGGTAATATCGCGCATGGTGAGCAATATCTGTGCCCCCTGCTGGATATGCCGAAACTGATACTGGAACCAGCGCATCCCCTTCCGGGTACGACACTCCCCTTCTGCCACCACCTCGTCGAGGCGTGAGAGCTTCTGGTAGAAAGCTTCATTGTTGCCGGAAAACACCTGGGAGAGCTGGCTGACCTGATCGCCGAAGCAGGTGTCGAAGTGGTGGTTGCCGCTCTCAAGCCGCCCCTGATTGTCAAATAGACAGGCAAGGGTATCGCCGGTGGCGAGGGAGGACTCCTGATAGAGGGTATCGGCGTCGATCACCGCCTCCGTCATCATCATCAGGCGGCCGGCCAGCTGAATGCCAGACAACCGCAGGTAGATCTGTTTTTTGATCCCCTTGGGGGAGAGCGTCCACCACTCGCTGTAACTGCGCCCCTGCTGGAAATCACCGAGGTAGCGTTGCAGCAGCAGATCGATGGCGGCAGCCATGTCGGCAGAGAAGTCCCGCGCTTGCAGTTCGGCAAGCGAGCTGGCTTCCCATACCCCCAATGCGGTACGGTTGGCCCAGTAAATATGATGATGCCGGATGTCATAAACCCAGATAGGGGTATGCAGGACATCCATCCCGCTCAATAACCGTTCGTCTAGCGTATTCATCTAATGTGGTGATTCATGATGTGTGATCACTGAGAAAGCCTGCTACAAGGTACCCTTTCGGGGCACCCCATGCTGGTACAAAATAGGATCCAGCCCATAATCTGAAAATAAGCTTGCGCACAAGGGCTGACTTCATATGAAAACGCTACATGTGAAACCCATGGTCAGGAAAAACGGACTCACCTTGGTATTGTTGGGCATCATAGTAACCATTACTATGATTTTTATACTTTTTTTCTTCCGTGAACAACCACTAATCCCCTTCATCTCCGGCCTGTTGGCGGGTCTGATGATGATCTTTATCGGCTCGTTGAAGCTGGTCGAACCCCATGTCAGCCTCTCCCTCTGTCACGATTGTTTGCAATATCACCACAAATACGGCGGTTGGATCCTGAAATGGAGAAATATTCAGCGAATTGACCAACCGCGCATCCATCTCGGCTGGGATCTGGTCCCCCTGCCCTACATTGGATTGAAGATAAAAGATTACGATGATTTTTTGACATTGATCACACCCAGGTTGGCCGTTCGCCTGCTGACCGAGCAAAGATCCGTGCTGTTGCAGGCCCTGCGCAATGAACAACAGGATTGTCCGAGCGGTACCTGTGGTGGTGCATTGCAGGGGGAAGGCTTGCTGGAGGAGAGCCGTTTTCGCTCTTCGTCAGGCCAGCGATATGAGGGGGTGATCGCCATGCTGGCCAATCGCATGACCCGGCTGCGTGAGCTGCTTGGTTACGATCTGCTGGTGCCGGACAACAGCCTGGATCGGGATCCAGCCGAATTTATCCGCCTTTTGCACCAATACCAGCGGGAGTCGAATCTAATCCAGATCAATTAAACGCCGGATTGAGCTTGCCAAGGCGGGCGGCTCTTTTTAAGGTCTCCCCCCTGTTACACCCAGAACACCGCTTATGAAGTACATCGAAGAGTTCTATCTGTTCGTCAAGGTGGTGCAAGAGGGAGGCTTCTCCCACGCAGCTGCCGCACTGGGCATGCCGACCGGCACCATCAGCCGACGTATTTCTCAGCTCGAAGAGCAACTCGGCTGCTCTTTGCTGCACAGATCCACCCGCAAGCTCCGCCTCACCGATGAAGGGCTCAGATATTACGAGCGCCTGTGCACCCCGCTGGCCGAGATTGAACAGGCCACGGGGGAGATCCAGGGGCGGGAAGCCGATATCAATGGCGTGATCCGTCTCGCGGCGCCGATCGCCCTCTCCAATACCCTCCTGGTCGACATGCTGGCAGATTTCGGTCTGCACTATCCTGAAGTACAGTTCGACATCACCCAGACCAATGATCATCAGCACCTGTTTGATAACGATAGGGATCTGGTGTTTTTCAACGGTGAGCTGCCGCAATCCATGACCAATGCCCTCTGCCTTGGTCACATCGAATATGGCCTGTTCGCCTCCAGGCTGTATCTGGAGAAAATGGGTACGCCAGCCCACCCAGCCCAGCTGGAAGAGCATTCGCTGATCTACTGCTGGCCCCACCAGCACTGGCAATTGATCGGCCAGGATGACCAGATAATACAGATAAAGCGCGCCGCCAAGCTGACCGTCAACCAGACACAGGCGGCCGTCAGGGCAGCCAGACGGCATCTGGGTATCGTCAATGCCCCGCTCCATTATGTGCACCCATTCTTGCAAGATGAGCAGCTGGTGGCCGTGCTGCCGGACTGGAAAACCGGCCATCGCCCCTTCTACATGGTGCGCTGCCAGCCTCAGTTTGCCCCGCTGCGTGTTAAGATGTTCGCTGAATTCGTTGAAAAATACTCGGCGCACTACCGGAACCGCCAATGGGACAACCAATTTTCACCGGCAACCAGTCTGTCCCATTGCATCTGACCGTGAGCGGGCCACACTTATAGCAATCCTCGTTGACCAGGCCAGCCTAACACTATGAATGTATTGATATGTGATGACTCAGGATTCGCTCGTAAACAGCTGGCCCGTGCCCTTCCCGCTGACTGGGATGTGACGCTGCATTACGCCGCAAACGGACTCGAAGGGATAGAGCAGGTACTGATGGGGCATGGCGACCTGATCTTTCTGGATCTGACCATGCCGGAAATGGACGGCTACGGTGTGCTGGAGACCCTGCAACAGGAGGGACTGCGCAACAAGGTTTTCGTCGTCTCTGGCGACATCCAGCCTGAAGCACATCAAAGGGTCATGAGCCTCGGTGCGCTCGATTTCATCAAGAAACCCGCAGCCCCCGAAACCCTGACCGCCCTGCTCAGGCAACACGGCTTGTGGCAGCCAAACGGCGTGGCCTCGACCCCCGCTCCCCTCCTCACCGGTATAGCAACAGCTGAGCCCGATGCCGATGTTGGCATCAAGATCAGCCCCGAGATCCGCGACGTGTATCAGGAGCTCGCCAACGTCTCCATGGGCCAGGCCGCCGATTTGCTGGCGCGCCTGCTCAATGCCTTCGTGGTACTGCCCATACCCAACGTCAACGTGCTGGAGGTCTCCGAGCTGCACATGGCCCTCTCGGCCGCTGCCGATTCGGATACCCTTTCCGCTGTCTGCCAAGGCTTCATCGGTGCCGGTATCGCCGGCGAAGCGCTGATCCTGTTCCACGACTCCAGTTTCAACGACCTTGCCAGGCTGATGAACCACCAAGGTGCGCTGGATCGCAATGCCGAGCTGGAGCTCTTGATGGACACGGCCAACGTGCTGATCGGTGCCTTCCTGCGCGGTTATGCCAGCCAGCTCGACACCCCCTTCAGTCAGGGCCACCCTGTGGTGCTCGGCCAGCACAGACCCATCAAGGACCTCATCAACACCAACAAGAGTCTCTGGCGTCGTACCCTGGCCATCGAGATCAACTACCGGGTCCAGGATTACGCAGTGCAGTGTGACCTGCTACTGCTGTTTACCGAAGATTCCATCGCCACCATGAACAACAAAATCATGCACATGCTCTAGGGAGTGACCATGGAAATTCGTGAATTTCATTGGCTGATGAACATAGTCCAGAATCTGGACGTGGGGCTGGTGGTACTCGACAAGGAGTACAAGGTGCAGGTGTGGAACGGCTTCATGGAGAGCCACAGCGGCCGGATGGCGGGTGAGGTGCGCGATGGTGTTCTGTTCGAGCTTTTCCCCGACGTTGACAGGGCCTGGTTCGAGCGCAAGGCCAACATGGTGTTCCAGCTTAACAACCGCGCCTTCAGCACCTGGGAACAGAGACCCTACCTGCTGCGTTTCTCCAACTATCGCCCCATCACAGGCTCGGCTCCCCATATGTTCCAGAACCTGACCCTGGTGCCGCTGGCCGATTTTGGCGGCCAGGTGACCCACATTGCCGTGATGATCTACGATGCCACCGACGAAGCCATGCTGATGACAGGGCAACGGCAGATATGATGAACAAGGCCATGCAGTAACAAAACAGGGCGCCGAAGCGCCCTGTTTCATTGCATTATCACGCGCCGAGATACTCGGTAAAGGCGTCGATCACCTCTTCGATGTCGTCGTCATTGATCTGCAGATGGGTCACCAGCCGCAGCTCGCCGTAACCGGAGAAGAGGATCCCCCGCTCCTTCATGAAGGCCAGCAAAGGCGCACTCTCGCCACTCGTCAGTTGCAAGAACACCATGTTGGTCTGCACCTGGTCCAGATCCAGCCTGACGCCCGGCAGCACCGCCAGCCCTTCGGCCAGCCGTCTGGCACGGCGGTGATCATCGCCAAGGCGTACCACATGCTGCTGCAGGGCAAACAGACCGGCCTGGGCCAGGATCCCCGCCTGACGCATGCCGCCACCCACCATCTTGCGCAGCCGTCTGGCACGAGCGATGAAGGCATGAGAACCCACCAGCAGCGATCCCACCGGCGCTCCCAGTCCTTTGGAAAGACAGATGGAAATGCTGTCAAATGGCGCGGCCAGCTCACGCACCGAATGGCCACTCGCCACGACTGCGTTGAACAGGCGAGCGCCGTCCAGATGCAGCAGCAGGCCGTGCTCGTTGACAAACTCGCGCATCTCGTGCAAATAGCTTAGCGGCAACACCTTGCCGTTATGGGTGTTTTCGAGGCAAACGAGGCGAGTCTGGGCAAAATGGGCATCGTCAGGGGCAATAGCTGCGCGCACGTCGGCCAGCGCCAGTGAGCCATCGGCCTGCATGGGCACGGGTTGCAGGGCCACAGACCCCAGCACGGCAGAACCCTGAGCCTCGTAGCGATAGATGTGGGCTGCCGAGCCCAGCACGGCACCTTCCCCACGCTGGCAATGGCTCATCACCGCCAGCAAGTTGGACATGGTGCCGGATGGCAGGAACAGCGCGGCTTCTTTGCCAAGCAGGTCGGCGCCATAGGCTTCCAGCCCATTGACGCCCGGATCCTCCCCATAGACATCGTCCCCAACCTCGGCATGGAGCATGCTCTGACGCATGGCATCCGTGGGTTGGGTGACAGTATCACTTCGTAAATCGATATAGCGCATGACATCCCTCCTGGTGCAGGAGGATGACGTTAACCATGACACGTCTCCTTGGCAAGGCTGCCATCATCAGAATGTGAAGCACATGGTGTCTGCCAAACGGCGGAAAAACCGGTATGCCATCCGGTTAAATGCATATGGTGAAAAGTGAGCACCAATACTTGGAAACGACGCTGAAAATACGCCATCGTGATGACAACAAAGACATTTATTACACCTGTAATAACAAAGAAATATGAGAAATAGATCACAAAACACCATCGAATTATAAGGGGATGCATATTTACCCTTATCATAAGATGCATTTTCTATGCATTAAAACAAAAAATCAAAGCATCCTTTTATAGAGGTTTACTACATGATCGGATTGATTAATTCACTCCCTGTTCATACTTTTACAAATACCATCAGAACAGTTGGCTGCCAAACCATTGATACTAAACAATATGATTTAATATAACGGCAACAGGGCCGTAGATCATGAGGTGTCTCATTTCAAGGTTTCGGAGAAACGGGGGCAATAGATATCTGTTCCCATTCCAACCCACGTAAGCGCATGTCATGCACTTGCATCAAGAAAGGAAACTAACAGATGCAAAAATTTCATAACATACTGTTTGTCAGTCAAGGCTTGGTGGATGAGACAGAAGCCCTGACACAAGCAATAAGCCTTGCTCGTAACAATCATGCAGTGCTGAAAGCACTGGTGGTATGCCCTGATTTTCCCAAGCAAATGAAGGATTATAGAGAAAAATATGAAGCCTCGCTCAAAGAGCAGCTAGCCCAGGTCATCCAGACGACCCGTGACATCCTGAAGGTCAACGAAGGGGATGTGCCGGTGCAAATCGAGGTTGAAAGCGGAGATACCCCCTCTATTCGGATTATTCGTCATGTATTGAAGCACTCTCATGATTTGGTAGTGAAAGCCACAGACCCCAAAGAAGGTGGCAAAGGCTTCAAAGCAATCGACATGGAGTTGCTGCGTAAATGTCCATGCCCCATCTGGCTTACCCGCCCCATTCATAGGCACCGCAATACGATGCGCGTTGCCGTGGCGATTGACCCAAAGAGTACGGCCCCTGAGGGACGTGACCTTTCACTTAACCTGTTGACCCTTTCGCGGTCCCTTGCTGATACATGCAGCGGAGAACTGAATGTACTTTCTTGCTGGGATTATGAGTTCGAGGATTATCTGCGTCAAAATGTATGGATAAAAGTATCAGATGATGAATTAACCAAAAGTATCGATGCCGCGCAAAATGAACATAAAGCAGCCCAGGCGCACTTATTAAAAGAGTCAGGTATTCAAGGAAATCTACAGATCCACCACATTCGAGGGCAAGCTGAACACGTCATTCCACAATATGTGGCAGACCACCAAATCGACATTTTGGTGATGGGGACAGTCGCCAGAACCGGCATTTCCGGGTTCTTTATTGGGAATACCGCCGAAAATGTCGTACAAAAACTTGAGTGTTCCTTGCTGGCACTGAAACCAAACGGATTCGTGTCTCCTGTGATGGCTTATTAATAACGGGGGTTGGAAATGCAGCCTGTGCAACCAGAACAAGATCCCGTCCTTTGGCATAGCATCACATCAGATTGTGCCCTCAAGCGACAAGCATCTTCCTGCTCAGGTCTGAGCCAGAACGAAGCCAGTGATCGACTGGCCAAATACGGCGAGAATCGCTTGCCGCAGACGGCCAAGCGTAGCAACTTCATACGCTTCTTGCTGCATTTCCACAATATTCTCATTTATGTCCTGCTTGCTTGCACTGTGGTGACTGCCGCGCTGGAGCACTGGGTTGATACGAGTGTGATTCTGGCCGTCGTCATCGCCAATGCTCTGATCGGCTTCATTCAGGAGGGCAAGTCAGAAAAAGCGATGGATGCCATCCGCCATATGCTGGCACCCAATGCGAATGTCATTCGCGATGGGCAGCGCATCAGTATTGCAGGCGATCAACTTGTTCCTGGCGATATTGTATTGCTGGAGGCGGGCGACAAGGTGCCTGCCGATCTGCGGCTACTCACAGCGCTCGGATTATCGGTGCAGGAGGCGATTCTGACCGGTGAATCTGTGCCGGTAGAAAAACACAGTGAACCAGTGGTGGAGAACGCACCGCTCGGTGACCGATGCTGCATGGCGTTCTCCGGCACCATGGTGGCCAGCGGACAAGGTAAAGGTGTCGTCGTCGCGACGGGAGCTAGTACCGAGATAGGACGCATCAGTGGCCTGCTTTCAGGTGTAGACGTGCTCACAACCCTTCTGGTGCAACAGATGGGTGTATTTGCCAAATGGCTCACCATACTGATCCTGCTGATCGCGTCGTTGTTGCTCGGATATGGTTACTTTGTCGGACATCAAGACTTTACCAGCATGTTCATGGCGGTGGTGGGGTTGTCAGTTGCCGCCATCCCCGAAGGCTTGCCCGCAGTGCTCACCATCACTCTTGCCGTGGGCGTACAAGCCATGGCGAAGCGCAATGCCATTGTGCGCCACCTGCCAGCGATTGAAACCCTCGGCTCTGTGTCCGTCATCTGCACTGATAAAACCGGCACCCTGACCCGCAACGAAATGATGGTAGCCTCAGTGCTAACCCATCAGCATATGTTCACGCTGGAGGGCGAAGGTTATGCGCCTGAAGGCGCCTTGACACACGAGGAGGCTCGGATTGCACCGTCTGAACATGCCGTATTGGAAGAACTGGCCCGCGCAGCCGCACTTTGCAACGATGCCGCCTTACGCGAGCATGAGCAGGTGTGGACAGTAGAAGGTGACCCAATGGAAGGGGCGCTGCTTGCCTTCTCTGGAAAAATGGAGATGGATATTCGCAAGGAGTAGGCAGCCTGGACACGTACTGATGCTATTCCCTTCGATGCCAAACACCGCTTCATGGCAACCCTGAACCATGATCACGAACGCCATGGGTTTATATTCGTCAAAGGTGCGCCAGAGCGGATCCTTGCCATGTGTGCGGCTCAGCGCAGTACCAACAACAAGACAGAAGCGCTCAATACGGCCTACTGGAACGACAGAGCAGAAGACATTGCCGCACGCGGACAGCGTGTGCGGGCCTTCGCCGTGAAATCGGTCAAACCCGAGCACACTGTATTGGAACACAGCGAGGTTGAAGGCACGCTCACATTGCTGGGCATGGTAGGTATGATTGACCCGCCGCGTACCGAGGCAGTAACGGCCGTGGCAGAATGTCACTGTGCAGGCATTCGGGTGAAGATGATCACCGGCGATCACGCCAAGACAGCGGCGGCCATTGGCAAGCAGATTGGCCTGCAAAACGCTGACAAGGTACTCACTGGCGCAGACCTTGACAGCATGGATGATGCATCACTCCAACAAGCCGTTTTGCACTGCGATATTTTCGCCCGTACCAGCCCTGAGCATAAATTGCGGCTGGTAATGGCTTTGCAATTCCACGGCATGACGGTCGCGATGACGGGAGACGGGGTGAACGATGCCCCTGCCCTGAAGCGCGCCGACGCCGGTATTGCAATGGGAAAAAAGGGCTCGGAAGCCGCCAAGGAGGCCGCCGAATTGGTACTGGCGGATGATAACTTCGCCTCCATTGTCGCCGCAGTGCGCGAAGGGCGAACCGTGTATGACAATATAAAGAAAGTGATCAGCTGGACACTGCCCACCAACGCAGGCGAAGCCATGACCATCATCATAGCGCTGTTGCTTGGTGTCACACTGCCCATCACGCCGATTCAGATTTTGTGGATCAACCTTATCACGGCGGTCACCCTCGGCATTGCGCTGGCGTTTGAGCCGACCGAAGAAAATACCATGCGCCGCCCACCACGCCCTCGCCATGAGCCTATCTTAAGTGGCGAGCTGGTATGGCACATCGTATTGGTTTCTCTACTTTTTCTCTGCGGAGTGTATGGGATCTATTCATACGCAATGGATAGCGGCTATTCTGTCGAGCTCGCCCGCACACTGGCGGTGAATACACTGGTAGTGATGGAAATCTTCCATATGTTCTTCATCCGCAATATCTATGGCACGTCGCTGACATGGCAAGCGGTGAGAGGAACCAAGACAGGATGGACAACCGTTATCATCATTGTCATTGCACAATTCGCCATCACCTATTTGCCTGTGATGCAGGCCATATTCGCCACAGAGTCAATCCCCTTCTGGGATGGCGTCTTGGTCATTGCCATTGGTGTCGCGCTGTTTACCATTATTGAAACCGAAAAGCAGATTCGTCTGGCATTTAAACGCATGAAGGGAACAGGACAGCCGGTTTAGTCTTTTACAGACAGACCCGCGTGTCATCTATTAACCATACCCTGAACCCGGGTGGTATTGGCTAGTTGCACAATCTGTCAAAAGATAACGTGAAATCCTGGTTATCTTGTTTCCAGCAGATGCTCTTCTACTTGGGATGGTTATCTGAAGCACTCGACGGGGATCTGAATTAACCGCCAGCCCCAGTGGCAGGAGACTATCCGAGTTGACTCAGCCAGAGTGACAAAACGGTTTACCAAGGCAAGGGCACCCCATTCAGATCCAAGAGTTGTCCCGATTGGTTCAAAGATAATCCATTGAGTAGATTAAGCAGTTTGACGGCGACCTCGGCTGGGTTCTGCCACTGTTCTGCTGGCAGCTCCGTCAAGAAGGGAGTATTCATCGGGGAATCCATCAGCCCGGGAGCCACGGCAATAACGCCAGCTTGCGGGAAACTGCGCGCCCACTCATGGGCAAGGGTCCTGACCCCCATGTTGAGGGCCGCCTTGCTCATGCGGTAGCTGTAACGTTCCCCTTGTTCATTTGCGCCTATGGCTCCCGCCAGATCAGAAATGGCACAGAGCCAGACTCGGCTATCCTCCGCCATCAGGCGGCCAAGCCGGGCAGCCACGGCCAGGGTGGGCCAGGCATTGGCCAGCAGGCTGTCACACAGCCACTTGGGATTGACCTCCTCTACCCGCTTCTCCGGCATGAAGTTGATATCGTGCAACAGGCCTATGGTGTTGATCACCACGCTCGGCAGCGCGACTGTGTCATAGAGGGTGAACAGCGCATCGAAAGAGAGCGGATCCACCTCCTGCAACGGAAAGTAGCAGGCCGGATCCAGCCCTTTTGGCAGTTGCCTGCCCGCCAGTACCAGCTCCTCTCCACGGGCTGACAGCTCCCTGGCCAGCGCCGTGCCCAATCCACCACTGCCCAAGATCAGATAGCCCATCACCCTCTCCCTGGATTGACTGCCTGCTTAGAGGTTATCAGAATAATGACCGCTTGCCGCCAAGGGAAGGCGGTAACCCCTATACGGCTTTATGCCTCACCCAGATGTTTGCCAAATTCCCGTGCCAGCGCCAGATCCAGAAAACCATCTGCCTTCTTGTGGCTGCGCAAGAACTGGTAATACGCGAGCAGGGTGACCAGCTGTTTTTCATCTGGCAGGGATTGCTCGGGAACCAGCTCCTGCAGCAGGGTGCCGGCGGCGGCCAACGCCTCCCGATCCACCACTTCCGCCTGTCGATAGAGGTAGCCACAGCCGGTGGCGAGCCACTCCAGCGAACAGTTGGCTCCCATGGCAATCTGGTTTGCCTTGCCAAGGCCGGGCTCGGCTCCCTTCAGGTACTTGCGGATCAGGGCTTCACTCAAACCCACCTTGCGGGCGAAAGCGCTGACACTGCCCTCCCCGATCAGACTCTGCAACCGCGCGGCAAATCCGTCCATCATGCATCCCGTCAGAACTAAAGTTCGAATGAACAAAAACCACATTATTGCCTTGCCAGGCAGAAGAGACCAAGATGCTGGCAGCATTTATTCCCCAAGGAGTCACCCATGTCTGTATCTCGCCTCGCCCTGCACGCCCAGGGCCCGACCTTCTCTCGCCTTATCATGGGCTACTGGCGTCTGATGGAGTGGCAGCTCTCCCCGGCCGCCCTGCTCGATCTGATGAAGTACCACCTGGACCTGGGGGTGACCACCATAGATCACGCCGATATCTATGGTGGCTACCAGTGCGAAGAGGCATTTGGCAATGCTCTGCGCCTGGAACCCTCCTTGCGTGACCGGATGGAAATCGTCAGCAAGTGTGGCATCGCCCTCACCGCCAAGCCTGAGCATGCCCTCAACCACTACAACACCGGCAAGGCACACATCATCGCCAGTGCCGAGGACTCCCTGCGCAAACTCGCGACCGATCACCTGGATTTGTTGCTGATCCACCGTCCGGACCCCCTGATGGATGCCGATGAGGTGGCCGATGCCTTTATCAGCCTCAAGCAGGCGGGCAAGGTGAAACATCTGGGGGTGTCCAACTTCAGTGCCCGCCAGTTCGAGCTGCTGCAGTCCCGCCTGCCCTTCCCGCTGGTCACCAATCAGCTGGAGATATCGCCCCTGAATCAGAGCACGACGCTGGATGGCACCCTGGATCTCTGTCAGCAACTGCGCATCAAGCCCATGGCCTGGTCCTGCCTGGGTGGCGGACGCCTGTTCGATGGCCAGGAGTATGCTCCGCTGCGCGCCGAGCTCGAGCAGATCCGTCATGAAGTGGGAGCCCAGAACATAGAGCAACTGGTGTACGCCTGGGTAATGATGCTGCCGAGCCAGCCGCTGCCGCTGATTGGCTCAGGCAAGCGGGAACGGATTGCCGCTGCCGTGGCAGCCGAGTCCATAGCGCTCACTCGCCAGCAGTGGTTCCGCATTCGCAAGGCGGCGCTTGGTTACGACGTACCCTGACCCCTGCTTGATGGCACAAACAAAAACGGCATGGGAAAACCCATGCCGTTTTGCATTAACGAGGCAACTCAACGATGACGCTGGGGGCGACCACGTGGTGCATCTGTCTTCGGTTTGGCTTGGTTGACTGTGATGGTACGGCCACCGATCTCGGTGCCATGCAAACCGGCGATGGCCTTTTCGGCATCGCCATTAACAGGCATTTCAATAAAGCCAAACCCCTTGGACTGACCGGTATCTCGGTCGATGATGATATCGACCTTGTCTACCTGTCCAAATTGGCTGAACACGGTTGTCAGTTCGTCGGCCGTCATCCGGTACGACAGATTACCTACGTAAATCTTCATGCCATCCACTCTCGATTCAAGGTGCCTTCTCTATCCCATCACCAACACAAAGGTAAGGGCACAACCCCCATGCCGGACCTGCCAGGGCGTCATGCCTTGGCACTCCCCGTTCTGCTCACTCAAGTCATTGATCTCTTGGGTGAACAGAACAGGCAAGATCAATTCGAGTCACTGGCAGTATCTGAGCTTTGAGATGGATTGTCGAGAAAATAGTCAGCTCAAACCGGGAGCAGCTCGTTCAGCACACCCTTGATCGCCCGGCGGCTATGCCAGGCTCGTTTAAAGCCAAAGCGGTAGATGCCAGGGGCAACCTCATGGGTCCCTTCGCGGCTCAGCCCCATAAGCGTGGTCGCCGCAGCAAGCTGCGCACCATCGAGCCTAAGGTCAAGACTGAACGCCAGCCACTGACCGTCATGACCTACCTTGTATTCCCGCTCTATGGCCACCAGCGCCGTTTTAGGCAAGGCCAGGGCCTGATCATCGCTGCCGTTGAGCAGAAAGAGGTGCTCGTCATCCCAACCCAGTTCGGCCAGCCGCCAGCGTTGCCAACTGCGTGGCAGAGAGACCAGGATCCCTGTGATGCCCCCGAATGTCACCCCAACCCAGTGGAGCAACCCCATGGCACCCCGTCCATACCACAAGGAGGCAGCCACCACGCCCCAACTCGTCAGCAACAACAGAAAAATGACGCAGCGATAGGGCATTGCCGGCGGCATCAGCAAGCGAACCCCGGGGGTTGCCAGCAAGGATGTAATTCGCATGAAAGGTTCCTGTGACCGTGAAATGGCGCCATTGTGAATAGACCTCACGGGGCTGACAAGGGGGTTTTCTTTGTCATCCTCCTATAAAATCAATACCATGGCATCATTGATACTCAATGGAACTTGTTTCTTGACCAGCTCGCAGCCCTGTGTGCGCTTTTGTGGCGTCAACAAATTCTACGGTGACTTCCAGGCCCTGCATCAGATTGACCTCACCATAGCGCGAGGGGAGAAGTGGGTTATCTGCGGCCCGTCAGGCTCTGGAAAATCCACGCTGATCCGCACCATCAATGGCCTGGAGGGAATAGACAGTGGCCAGCTGTTCCTGTTTGGCGAGCCCGTTACCCCCGCCTACCTGCGTCGCCTGCAAGGGCGAGTCGGCATGGTGTTTCAGCAGTTCAACCTGTTCCCCCATATGACGGTGCTGGAAAACCTGATGGTGGCCCCTGTACATACGCTGGGACTGAGCACGCAAGCGGCCAAAACCCGTGCCCTCGGCCTGCTGGAACGCGTACGCATTCAGGCCCAGGCCGACAAGTACCCCCACCAGCTCTCAGGCGGCCAGCAACAGCGCGTGGCCATCGCCCGCTCCCTCTGCATGCAGCCGGAACTGATGCTGTTTGATGAGCCTACCTCGGCCCTCGACCCCGAGATGATCCGCGAGGTACTGGATGTGATCCGCGAGCTGGCAGACGAGGGAATGACGCTTATCTGCGTCACCCACGAGATGGGTTTTGCCCGCCAGGTGGCGGATCGTGTGCTCTTCATGGATGAGGGCAAGATCATCGAATCCGCCCCGCCGGCTCAGCTGTTCAGCAAGCCTGCCCACCCGAGAACCTGTGCCTTTCTCGAGCAGGTGCTCAGCTACCATGGCTGATACCCGACCCACCCGCCTCGCCAGCTGGTTGCTGGCAATCCTGTTGCTGATCCTGCTGCTGGGCTGGGTGCTCTACAGTGGTGCCCATCAGATGGGTTATGAGTGGCAGTGGCAGCGGGTCGGCCCCTTTCTCGGGGAGTGGGAAGATGGCGACTTCTACCCTGGCCCACTGCTCAGCGGCTTGCTGGTGACCCTGCAAGTAGCCTTGCTCAGTCTGGCAGGCACCCTGGTCGTCGGGTGTTCCGTCGTCAGCCTGCGTCTGCTTCCCTCTCGCCTGGGCCCCTGGCTTGCCGTCACCTATCTGGCGCTGGTGCGCACCACGCCCCAGCTGGTGCAACTCTATATCCTCTATTTTCTGCTGGGCCCCATGTTGGGACTGGCCCCGCTCGCCTGCGCCGTGCTGAGTCTCTCCCTCTATCAGGGGGCCTTCACCGCCGAAGTATTGCGAGCAGGAATACAGGCCATCCCCAGCGGACAGTGGGAGGCAGCACGCTCTCTTGGGTTGTCACGGGCCATCACACTGCGCAAAGTGATACTGCCGCAGCTGGTTCGTATCGTACTGCCTCCGCTCACCAACGAGCTGGTGTCCCTCATCAAGCACTCGGCGCTGGTGAGTGTCATCGCCATCTTCGATCTCACCAACGAAGGGCGTACTCTGGTGGCCGATACCTTCCTCACCTTTGAGGTGTGGTTCACCGTAGCCGCCCTCTATTTGCTGTTGACGCTGACACTGTCAGCCTGTTCGCGGGCGCTCGCCCGTCATCTGGATCCGGAACAACAAGGACGCTAACCATGTCACTCTCGTTCAAAACCGCCCTGTCGGGCGCAGCACTGCTATTTACCACTCTTTTTACCCCTGCCCAGGCAGAAGGCGAGGCATCTGCCACCCTGGCGCAGATAGAACAAAGCGGCACCCTGCGGGTTGGCATGTCCACCTTTGCCCCCTGGGCGATGCGCGACAAACAAGGCGCCCTCATCGGCTTCGAAATCGATGTTGCCCGCCGCCTGGCCACCGACAACGGCTGGCAGGTCGAATTCGTCCCCACCGCCTGGGATGGCATCATTCCTTCCCTGCTGGCAAAAAAATATGACGTCATCATAGGCGGCCTCACCATCACACCCGAACGGGAGAAGAGCGTGCGCTTCACTCAGGCCTACTCCCACTCAGGCATCCAGCTGGCCGCCTCAAAGGCGCAGGCCCAGGACAAAAAGGCGCTGTCCGACTTCAACCAGCGCGGCGTGATCCTGGCGGTGCGCCGTGGCGCCTCACCGGTGCAGGTCGCCAAGGAGAACTTCCCCAAGGCGACCCTGCGCCAGTTCGATGATGAATCCCAAGTGTTTCAGGAAGTACTGAACGGCCGCGCCCACGGCGCCCTCTCCTCTTCCCCGAAACCGGAACAAGAGACACTGCGCCACCCCGAAGCTCTTTTTATGCCGTTTGCCGAACCGCTGTCGCAAGGCAGCGAAGGTTTTGCCCTGCGCAAGGGGGATGACGCCCTGGCCGAGCAGTTCAACGAGTGGATTGCCGCCCGTCAGGCCGACGGCTGGCTCAAGGCCCGTCATGACTACTGGTTCAAGTCGCTGGCATGGGAAGCCCAGGTCGCCAATCCCTGATGCTGATTGCCATCAAACGCGCTACCCGAGCCGTCGGCTGGCTCGACGGGATACTCATGCTGATACTGCTGCTGGCAGGCATGTGGCTTGCCAGCAGATTGCACCTTGGCGTGGCCTACCAATGGCACTGGCAGGCCGCCTTCGAGTTGCTGTTCACGCGCGGCCCCCAGGGTGAGCTGCCCTATTTTTTCAGCGGCTTGCTCACCACCTTGCGCATCGCCCTGCTCGGCATGGCGCTGGCGCTGCTGCTGGGCACTGCGCTGGGTCTGGCGGCATTCAGCCGCCGTCCCTGGCTGGTGTTGCCGGCGACCCTGTTCATCCAGTTGATCCGCAATCTGCCGCCGCTGGTGTTTATCTTCATTTTCTACTTCTTTATCGCCAATCAATTACTGCCGGCGAGCGGCCTCTCCCGCTGGCTCGGCACTCTGTCACTCTCCCCCTGGCAAGAGGCGCTGCTGGGCCCGCCCGCCAGATGGGAGAATCTCATCTCGGGCACCCTCTGTGTCGGCATGATCAGCGCCGCCTTCGTCGCCGAGATAGTCCGTGCCGGTCTCGCGGCCGTGCCCAAAGGGCAGTGGGAAGCAGCGCAGAGTCTGGGGCTCTCGCCCCGGGTGCGGCTGCGCCGGGTGATCCTGCCCCAGGCCATGTTGCTGATGCTGCCTCCCCTCACCGGCCAGCTCATCGCACTGGTGAAAGATACCGCCATCGTTTCCCTCATTTCGGTGCAGGAGCTCACCTTCGTCGGCACCGAGATGGCCAACTCCAGCGGGCTGGTTTATGAAATCTGGCTACTGGTGGCAGCCGCCTATTTATTGATATGTTTGAGTCTGTTTGTGCTGCTCAGCCGACTCGAAGCAAAACAAGGAGCCCATTGATGCTGACGTCCCTGTTACTGGCCTCTGTACTGCAGGCCGAGGCGATCGGCGGTTATGCCGCCGGTTGCCTCAAAAACGGCATGGCCCTGCCACTGGAGGGACCCGGGTATCAGGTGATCCGCACCAAGCGGTTGCGTTACTACGGTCATCCCGACCTCATCCACTATCTGCAGGGGCTGGCCAACCAGACCCGCATGGCTGGCATGCCGGATCTCTATATCGCCGATCTGGCGATGGCCCGCGGCGGCCCCTTTACCTCGGGCCATCGCAGTCACCAGACGGGTCTGGATGCCGACATCTGGTTTCGCATGGCCAACCGCCCCATCAGCAAGTGGGAGCAGGATGCCCCCAGGGAGTGGGCGCTGATCGACGAGCCCAGCTATCGGGTATTGCCGGGCCGCTTCGGCCCGGAGCAACTGAACCTGTTGCGACTGGCTGCCAGCAAGCCCGAAGTGGCACGCATCTTTATCAACCCCGTCATCAAGGGCGAGGTGTGCAAACGGGCCGCCGATGAGCCCTGGGTTGCCAAACTGCGCCCCTGGGTCGGCCACTTCAGCCACTTTCATGTGCGGTTGCGCTGCCCCGTCGGCAGCCCGGATTGCGAGCCACAAGCCCCCATTCCCCCCGGCAATGGCTGCGGCGCCGAGCTGGCCTCCTGGCTCAAGGACAAACCACAGCTACCCAAGGTCTCAGGTATCAACAAGATGCCCATCCTGCCCGCCCGTTGTGGCAACTGACCCCAAGCTGGTATGGTGGGCCCATATCCGCTAGAAATTTCAATGGAGAACAACAAGATGGCCACTTCACTCTGGCGCAGCACCACGCAGAGCCTGTTGACACTGACCCTGCTGCTGGGATTGACCGGCTGCGGCATGAACAATATTCCGACCCTGGATGAGCAGGTCAAGGCAAGCTGGGGCCAGGTCGAGAATCAGTATCAACGCCGCGCCGATCTCATTCCCAATCTGGTGGCCACCGTCAAGGGCTACGCCAGCCATGAGCAGGAGACCCTCAAAGCGGTCACCGATGCCCGAGCCAGGGTCGGCAGTGTGCAGGTGAGCGATCCGGCCCAGCTCAAGGAGTTTGAAGCGGCCCAGAACCAGCTCTCCAGTGCCCTCTCCCGCCTGATGGTGGTGGTGGAGCGCTATCCGGATCTCAAGGCAGATCAGCAGTTCCTCACCCTGCAGGCGCAGCTGGAAGGCACCGAGAACCGCATCTCGGTAGCACGTCGTGACTACATAGAGGCGGTGCGCCAGTTCAATACCGAGATCCGCACCTTCCCCGGCGTCATCTGGTCCAAACTGCTCTATTCGGATCTCGAAGCCAAACCGAGTTTCAGTGCCAAACCCGGGGCTGAAGAGGCGCCCAAGGTCAGCTTCCAATGAGCAAATTTGCCCGCTGGTTGCTGCCCTGTCTGTTGCTCTGGACCGCAGTACTGCAAGCCGCTCCCTACTTTCCGGCCCTCAGCGGCCGGGTCGTGGACGAGGCGAACCTGATGTCCCGCAAGCAGGCCCACCAGCTGACCCAGCAACTGGCCGCGTTTGAAAAACGCAGCGGCATTCAGCTGGTAGTGGTCTCCATCGACAGCCTGGATGGCGAGACCATAGAGGAGTACGGCTATCAGCTCGGTCGTCATTGGGGCATAGGCCAGAAGGGAAAGAACAACGGTGTGCTGCTGTTGATCGCTCAAGATGAGCGCAAAGTGCGTATCGAAGTGGGCTATGGGCTGGAGGGTGCCCTGCCCGATGCCATCGCCGCCAACATCATCCAGACCCGGATCCTGCCCGCCTTCAAACGTGGCGACATGGTTGCGGGCGTAGTGGCTGGCAGCCAGAGCATCATGCAGGCATTGGCGGGTGAATATCAGCCAGTGGACACCGCCAAGAAAGAGGACAAGCTGGGTGGTCCCTGGCTGTTCATTCTGATGGTGATTGTGATGATAGTGCTGCATAACCTGCGCGGAGGCGGTGGGGGTGGTGGCGGTGGTCGACGCCGCGCGGCTTTTCTGGCCGGTGGTTTTGGTGCCGGTAGCTTCGGCGGCAGAGGAGGTGGCGGCGGTGGCTTCAGCGGTGGCGGCGGCAGTTTTGGTGGCGGTGGTGCCTCCGGTGGTTGGTAACAGGAATAAAGAGACAGACCATGATTTCTAAACAGTTCTTTCACACCCTGCAGGCCAAGGTTCGCGAAGCGGAGCTGGAAACAGACGCCGAGCTGGTCACAGTACTGGCCCCGGCCAGCGACGGCTATCGCTACATTCCCACCCTGTGGGCAGCCCTGATTGCCATGCTCACGCCCCTGCTGGTGTTCGAACTCGGCTTCTGGCTCGGCTGGTACGAGATACTGCTGGCACAGTGGTCAGTCTGGTTGCTGCTGAGCATACTGTTCCACTGGACTCCCATCAAAATGTACCTGATCCCGAAGAAGGTACGCAGGCACAGAGCCGCCCTGATGGCGCGCCTGCAGTTTGTCGAGCAGGGGCTGCACCGCACCCGTGACAGGCTGGGGGTGCTGATCTTCGTCTCTGTGGCCGAGCACTATGTAGAGATACTGGTGGATGACGGCATCGCCCAGCATATCGACAATGACCAATGGCAGGCGATCATCGATGACTTCACCCGCCGGGTACGCAACAAGGAGGTGGAGCAGGGATTCCTCGAATGCGTGGAGCGCACCAGCGCCATCCTGACCGACGCCTTCCCGGCTACCCGGGATCAAAACGAGCTGCCCGACAGCCTGATCATCCTGGACAAGCCCTGATCGGGTGTAAAATACCGGCATTTTGTTCAAGGGATAGCCGCTCGATAAAGATTATGAAAAATAAGGGGAAAAGTGGTTGACCCAGACAGCCCTTTCCCCTAAATTACGCCCCGTTCCGGCGCAACAGCGCAGCGAACTCAGTGTTGGCCGAACACGTTAAACGCTGGTCAAAAATTTGGTGTGGTGTCCGAGAGGCTGCCCACCGGCGAAGTCGGCAAGAAAGCACGCACAGCGTGCTCCGAAAGCCACTTCAAAGCAGTAAAAATTTGGTGAGGTGTCCGAGTGGCTGAAGGAGCACGCCTGGAAAGTGTGTATACGGCAACGTATCGAGGGTTCGAATCCCTCCCTCACCGCCAAATTTAAAAGAACCGACCTGATGGTCGGTTTTTTGCTTTTGGGCCGGCCTATCCTCTGCTGCCGACTCTCCTTCCTCTACTCTTACCAAGATTGCATGCTGCAGTGTTGGCCGCTCTCCCCTCTGCCCGACAAAATTCCCTTCATTCCCCTCTCTCTGTGTAAACCCGCCATCTTTGCCCATCTCTACGAAACACTGTTTTGCGGGCTTGTTCCAGCCGTTGAAAATCATTCTCAAATGGGAAAATTGACCCTTGTAGCAAAAAACGATTTTACCCCCATCGATTAATTATTAATCCCCTGAAATGACATGTAAATCAGTATGAAAGTGCCATAATGCGTAACATTATTGTTAAGTCACGTGATTAATTTGGTTAGGGAAAATCTCTATGTTTGCTGATATTGCTGTTCAACATTGGGCTTTTGCCATTTATGTCATTGCAGCCATCTGCCTCTGTCTGGTGATGATCGGCCTCGCCGCCCTGCTGGGTGGCCGCGCCCACGGCCGTGCCAAAAACAAGCCCTTCGAGTCTGGCGTCGATTCGGTGGGTAACGCCCGCCTGCGCTTCTCCGCCAAGTTCTATCTGGTTGCCATGTTCTTCGTCATCTTCGACGTGGAAGCGCTTTACCTGTTTGCCTGGTCTGTTTCCGTTAGGGAAAGCGGCTGGGTCGGCTTCATCGAAGCCGCCATCTTTATCGGCTTGCTGCTGGTAGGACTCCTCTACTTGTGGCGTATCGGCGCCCTCGACTGGGCACCGAAAAAACGCGCCCTGACCGACAAGAAGCCTGACTGACTTACTGATTCTCTCTTTGAGGTTGCACCATGAAGTACACCCTGACCCGGATTGACCCGGATGCGCCCGTTGAGCGCTATCCACAGGAACAGAGCCAGACCGTCGATGACCCGCTGGCACAAGATGCGACGCGCGGCATCATGATGGGGCGTCTTGAGGAGGTGTTGCAAGACACCGTCAACTGGGGTCGCAAAAACTCCCTCTGGCCCTACAACTTCGGTATCTCCTGCTGCTATGTGGAGATGTGTACCGCCTTCACTTCCCCCCATGACGTGGCCCGCTTCGGTGCCGAAGTGATCCGGGCCTCGCCCCGTCAGGCGGATTTCATGGTGATCGCAGGAACTCCCTTCATCAAGATGGCGCCTGTCATTCAGCGACTGTATGAACAGTTGCTCGAGCCCAAGTGGGTCATCTCCATGGGCGCCTGCGCCAACTCGGGCGGCATGTATGACATCTATTCAGTGGTACAGGGGGTAGACAAGTTCCTGCCGGTCGACGTCTATATTCCGGGCTGCCCGCCCCGTCCCGAGGCCTTCCTGCAAGCCCTGATGCTGCTGCAGGATTCCATCGGCAAGGAACGCCGCCCCCTCTCCTGGGTGGTCGGCGATCAGGGGATCTACCGTCCCGACATGCCGGCCGAGAAGGACCGCAAACGGGGCGAGCGGATCAAGGTGACCAACCTGCGCACGCCGGATGAGATCTGACCATGAAACTGACTCGCGATTTTCCCAGCAATTACACCATGGCCCAGTGGCAACCCAGCGATCACCAGGATGCCCAGGTTGTCGGCGAACTGTTTGCCCACTTCGGTGCCGAGCGTTTCACCGTGCAGAGTACCCGTACCGGCGTACCCGTGATCTGGCTCGCCCGCGAACTGCTGCTGGACGTGGTGGGCTTTTTGCGCAAGCTCCCCTCCCCGTTCGTGATGCTGTATGACCTGAGCGCCACCGACGAACGGCTGCGCAGCCATCGTGACGGCCTGCCCCAGAGCGACTTCACCGTCTTCTATCACTTCATCTCCATCGACCGTAATGCCGATGTGATGCTCAAGGTGCCCCTTGCCGAGAGCGACCTGCATCTTCCCACCCTCACAGGCCACTTCCCAAACGCCAACTGGTATGAGCGGGAAGTGTGGGATCTGCTGGGCATTACCTTCGACGGCCATCCCCATCTGACCCGCATCATGATGCCCAAGAGCTGGCAGGGTCACCCGCTGCGCAAGGACTATCCGGCGCGGGCCACCGAGTTCGATCCCTTCATGCTCGATGCCGCCAAGCAGGACATGGAGCAGGAGAACCTGCTGTTCAAACCGGAAGAGTGGGGCATGGCCCGTGGCAACGAGAACGAGGACTATATGTTCTTGAACCTCGGTCCCAACCACCCCTCCGCCCACGGCGCCTTTCGGCTGGTGTTGCAGCTTGATGGAGAAGAGATCCGCAACTGCGTGCCCGACATCGGTTATCACCATCGCGGTGCTGAAAAGATGGGTGAGCGCCAGTCCTGGCACAGCTATATCCCCTACACAGACAGGGTCGAGTATCTGGGCGGGGTAATGAACAACCTGCCTTACGTGCTGGCAGTGGAGAAACTGGCCGGCATCAAGGTGCCGAACCGGGTCGACGTGATCCGGGTGATGATGGCGGAGCTGTTCCGCATCCAGAGCCACCTCCTGTTCCTTGGCACCTATATCCAGGACGTGGGGGCCATGACCCCTGTCTTCTTTACCTTCACCGACCGGCAGAAGATCTACACCATCATCGAAGCCATCACGGGTGCCCGCATGCACCCGGCCTGGTTCCGTATCGGTGGCGTGGCCCACGACTTGCCCAAGGGATGGCAGCGACTGGTGCAGGACAATCTGCTGAGCTGGCTGCCCAAGCGTCTGATGGATTATGAAAAAGCCGCCATGCGTAACAGCATTTTGCGCGGGCGCACCATTGGCGTCTCTGCCTACACCACTGAGCAGGCGCTCGCCTGGGGCACGACGGGGGCGGGTCTGCGGGCCACGGGCCTCAACTTTGACGTGCGCAAGTGGCGCCCTTATTCGGGTTATGACCAGTTCGACTTCGAAGTGCCGGTGGGTAGCAATGGCGATGCCTATGACAGGGCCACGGTACGCATCGAGGAGATCCACCAGAGCCTGTCGATCATAGAGCAGTGCATGAAGAACATGCCGGAGGGGCCCTTCAAGGCGGATCACCCCCTCACCACACCGCCCCCCAAGGATCGCACCCTGCAAGACATAGAGACGCTGATCACCCACTTCCTGCAAGTGTCGTGGGGCCCTGTGATGCCGGCCGCCGAGTCGTTCCAGATGATAGAGGCCACCAAGGGGATCAACAGTTATTACCTGACCAGCGATGGCTCCACCATGAGCTACCGGACCCGGATCCGCACCCCGAGCTTTGCTCACCTGCAACAGATCCCCTCCGTGATCAAGGGCAGCATGGTGTCGGATCTCATCGTCTATCTGGGCAGTATCGATTTCGTTATGTCGGATGTGGATCGTTGAGTCCTCGGGTAATCAAACCACAGCACTCAACAACCGTGACGAGACAAAAAGAATAAGCCACAAAAGGTTAAGCCATGAGCCAGCAATGTCAGTGCCAAAACAGTCAGACCCCGCAGGGGCAGAGTGCGTGCGGGGGCAAGGGGGATGGACCCGTCCCTGGACCAACAGACGGCTTCGTCCTGAGCCAGGCCGAACGGGACGCCATCGAACATGAGAAACACCACTACGAAGATCCCCGCGCCGCCAGCATTGAAGCGCTCAAGATAGTGCAGCAGGCCAGGGGCTGGGTACCGGACGGTGCCATTTATGCCATCGCCACCGAGCTCGGCATTCCCGCCAGCGACGTGGAAGGGGTCGCCACTTTCTACAGTCAGATCTTCCGTCAGCCGGTAGGCCGCCACATCATCCGCGTCTGTGACAGCATGGTCTGTTACATCAACGGTCACGAAGGGCTGCTGGCCGGCCTCAAGGAAGTGATGGATCTCGCCCCCGGCCAGACCAGCGCCGATGGCCGCTTCACCCTGCTGCCCGTCTGCTGCCTCGGCAACTGCGACAAGGGCCCGGCCCTGATGATCGATGACGACACCTATGGCGGGCTCGATGCCGCCACACTGATCAAGACGCTGGAGGCTTATCCATGAGTCTTCCAATCAACAAGATCCTCGCCTCTCTCGGCACCGCCAACCGCACGGCCCGGGCCCCCGAGACTCATCCGCTCACCTGGCGACTGCGTGACGACGGCCAGCCGGTCTGGCTGGATGAATACCAGAGCAAGCAAGGCTATGACGCTGCCCGCAAGGCGCTGGGCCAGATGAGCCCTGATGAGATAGTCGGCACCGTCAAGGATGCCGGTCTCAAGGGTCGTGGCGGCGCCGGCTTCCCCACAGGGGTGAAGTGGGGGCTGATGCCCAAAGACGAGAGCATGAACATACGTTACCTGCTCTGCAATGCCGACGAGATGGAACCCAATACCTGGAAAGATCGCCTCTTGATGGAGCAGCTGCCCCACCTGCTGATCGAGGGCATGCTCATCTCCGCAAAGGCGCTCAAGGCCTATCGCGGCTATATCTTCCTGCGCGGTGAGTACGTGGATGCTGCCATCCATCTGCGCCGTGCGGTGATCGAGGCCAAGGCCGCCGGCCTGCTCGGCAAGAACATTCTGGGATCCGGCTTTGATTTCGAGCTGTTCGTCCACACCGGCGCCGGTCGTTACATCTGTGGTGAAGAGACTGCGCTGATCAACTCACTGGAAGGCCGGCGCGCCAACCCGCGCGCCAAGCCCCCCTTCCCCGCTGTTTCCGGCGTCTGGGGCAAACCCACCTGCGTCAACAACGTCGAAACCCTGTGCAACGTGCCAGCCATCATAGGCAATGGCGTGGCCTGGTATCAGGGACTGGCGCTGCCGGGCTCTGAAGATCACGGCACCAAGCTGATGGGTTTCTCCGGCAAGGTGAACAACCCCGGGGTCTGGGAGCTGCCCTTTGGCATCACGGCCCGCGAGCTGTTTGAGCACTACGCCGGTGGCATGAAGCCAGGCTACCGCCTCAAGGCGTGGCAACCGGGCGGGGCTGGCACCGGCTTCCTGCTGCCAGAGCACCTGGATGCCCAGATGTATACCGCCGGTATCGGCAAGGTGGGCACCCGCATGGGCACCGGCCTCGCCATGGCAGTCGATGACAGCATCAACATGGTAGGGCTCTTGCGCAACATGGAAGAGTTCTTCGCTCGCGAATCCTGCGGTTGGTGCACCCCGTGCCGTGATGGCCTGCCCTGGAGCGTCAAGCTGCTGCGGGCACTGGAGCGTGGCGAGGGACAGCAAGGGGATCTCGCGACCCTGGAGCAGCTTTGCAATTTCCTTGGGCCGGGCAAAACCTTCTGTGCCCACGCGCCCGGCGCCGTCGAGCCCCTTGCCAGCGCACTCAAGTATTTCAGATCCGAATTCGAGGCCGGTATCAAGGGGCCAAGCGACCATCACTCGCTGCTCAAAGGGATCCAGCCCAATCTGCTGGGTGAACGCTGGTAAGCGCCAAGGCGCATCGGGCAATAGCCGATTTCACCATAGGTTTCAGGAACGTTGTATGGCGACCATTTTTGTAGACGGTAAAGAGTACGAGGTAGACGGGGCAGACAACCTGCTGCAGGCCTGTCTGTCGCTGGGTCTGGACGTCCCCTATTTTTGCTGGCATCCGGCGCTGGGTAGCGTGGGCGCCTGCCGCCAGTGTGCGGTCAAGCAGTATCAGAATGCCGACGACAAGCGCGGCCGGCTGGTCATGTCCTGCATGACCCCCTCTACCGATGGCACCTATATCTCCATCGAAGACGAAGAGGCGAAAGAGTTTCGCAAGTGTGTGGTGGAGTGGCAGATGACCAACCACCCCCACGACTGCCCTGTCTGTGAAGAGGGCGGAGCCTGCCACCTGCAGGACATGACGGTGATGACAGGCCACAACAGCCGTCGCTACCGCTTTACCAAGCGTACCCACCAGAATCAGGAACTGGGGCCCTTCATCAATCATGAGATGAACCGCTGCATCGCCTGTTATCGCTGCGTGCGTTACTACAAGGATTACGCCGGTGGCGAGGATCTGGGGGTCTATGGCGCCCACGACAACGTCTATTTCGGCCGGGTCGAAGATGGCACCCTGGAGAGCGAATTCTCCGGCAACCTGGTGGAGATCTGCCCCACCGGCGTGTTCACCGACAAGACCCACTCAGAGCGTTACAACCGCAAGTGGGACATGCAGTTTGCCCCCAGCGTCTGCCAGCAGTGCTCGGTGGGCTGCAACATCAGCCCGGGTGAGCGTTATGGCGAGCTGCGCCGCATAGAAAACCGCTTCCATGGCGGCATCAATCACTACTTCCTGTGCGATCGTGGCCGCTTTGGCTATGGCTACGTCAATCTGGCTGACCGTCCCCGTCAACCGCTGCTTCGGGTAGACAAAGAGCCGCGCGATGACAACGACCCGCTGGCCATCACTGTGGATGGCGCCCTCAACCGCGCCGCCGATGCCCTGCGCACCGCCAGCGCCGTCATCGGCATCGGCTCACCGCGCGCGTCGCTGGAGAGCAACTTCGCCCTGCGCGAACTGGTCGGGGCCGACAACTTCTATTGCGGCGTTGAGCAAAGCGAGTGGGCGTGCCTGCAAAAGATGCTGCACATACTGCAGCACAGCGGTATTCGCACGCCGAGCCTGCGGGACATGGAAGAGGCCGACGCCATTCTGGTGCTCGGTGAAGATGTCACCATGAGCGCCGCCCGTATCGCCCTGGCGCTGCGCCAATCGGTCAAGGGCAAGGCCCGTGAAATCGCCCGCAAAATGAAGGTGGACTTGTGGCAGGTCGCCGCTGTGCAGACCCTGGGCCAGAATGAGCGCTACCCGCTGCTCATCACCAGCCTGGACAGCACCCGCCTCGACGACGTGGCGGCAGAAAAACTGCACGCCCCCCATGCGGATCAAGCCCGCCTCGGCTTTGCCATCGCCCATCTGCTCGACAGCTCGGCGCCAGCCCTGTCCGATCTCGGCCAAGAGCAGCAGGCGCAAGCCGCTCGCTGGGCCGACCTGCTTGGCAATGCCAAAAAGCCGCTCATCATCGCAGGCTCAGGCGCCCGCACCCCGGCATTGATCGACGCGGCCAGCAACATCGCCCGCGCCCTCAAAGGCCGCGGTCAGGACGTCAGTCTGGCACTGGTGGCACAAGAAGCCAACAGCCTGGGGCTGGCCATGCTGGCCGGCAACGTCGCCCCGCTGGAAGCCGCACTCACCCGCATCGAGGCCCAGGATAATCTGGCGCTGGTGACCCTGGAGAACGATCTCTACCGCCGTGCCCCGCGCAATCGGGTCGATGCCGCCTTCAATCGTCTGCAACACCTGCTGGTCATCGATCATCAGGCTACCCAGACCGCTCAAAAAGCCGATCTGGTGCTCCCTGCCGCCAGCTTTGCCGAGGCCGATGGCACCCTGGTCAATATGGAGGGGCGCGCCCAGCGCTTCTTCCAGGTCTATGCCCCCGCCTTCTACAACTCCGACATTCAGGTGCGTGAAGGGTGGCGCTGGCTGGCCGCGCTGCAAGGCGCCCTCCTGCGCCAACCGCTGCGCTGGCAGACCTATGAGCAGATAAGCCATGACTGCGCCACCAGCCATCCGCTGCTGGCCACCATGCAGGAAGCGGCCCCCAACGCCGGATTGCGGATCCGTGGCATGAAGCTGGCCCGTGAACCGCACCGCTACAGCGGCCGCACCTCCATGCTGGCAGATCAGAACGTCAGCGAACCCAGAGTGGCGCAAGACCCGGATTCCCCCTTCAGCTTCTCCATGGAGGGCTATGCCGGTGCCCGTCAGCCGATGCAACAGGTGCCATTCGCCTGGGCGCCGGGGTGGAACTCCCCCTCTGCCTGGAACAAGTTCCAGAGCGAGGTAGGTGGCAACCTTAGGGCCGGCGATCCCGGTCGCCGTCTGCTGGAGCCGGGCGACGACACCCTGGCTTGGTTCGATACCATTCCTGCCCCCTTCACCGCCCAGGAAGCCCTGCAGGTGGTCAACTATGACCAGCTGTTTGGTGGCGAGGAGCTCTCCGCCAGAAGCCCCGTCATACAGGCGCGCATGAACGAACCCGAGCTGGTGCTGAACCCGGCCGATGCGGCTCGCCTTGCCCTCAAGGCGGGCAACCAGGTGAGCTTCTCCTGGGGTGGCAACCACTGGCGTCTGAAGCTGCGACTGAGCCATGCCCTGGCGCAGGGCCTGCTGGGACTGCCCCTTGGAGTGAACGGTCTGCCGACCGCACTGCAACAGGCCTATATCAACAACCTGCAGGAGGCCATCGCATGAGTGATTCCCTGATCGACCTGTTGCTGGAGGTTGGCAAGGCATTGATAGTGCTGGTGGGGATAGTGGGGGCTGGCGCCTTCATGAGCTTCATCGAACGCCGCCTGCTGGCCCTGTGGCAGGACAGATACGGCCCCAATCGGGTGGGCCCGTTCGGCCTGCTGCAACTGGCGGCCGACATGATCAAGATGTTCTTCAAGGAGGACTGGATCCCGCCGTTCGCCGATCGCCGGATCTTCATCCTGGCCCCCATCATCGCCTTCACCGCCTTTATTCTGGCGTTTGCCGTGGTGCCGCTCACCCCTACCTGGGGCGTGGCGGATCTCAACGTGGGGCTGCTCTACATCCTGGCTATCGCGGGGCTCGCTGTCTATGCCGTGCTGTTCGCCGGCTGGTCGAGCAACAACAAGTACTCATTGCTCGGCAGCCTGCGCGCCTCGGCCCAGACCCTCTCCTATGAAGTGTTCCTGGGGCTCTCCCTGATGGGGATAGTGATCCAGACCGGCAGCTTCAACCTGAGAGACATAGTTGAGGCACAGGCCGGCTTGTGGAACGTGGTGCCCCAGATATTGGGCTTCATCACCTTCCTGTTTGCCGGCGTTGCCGTCACCCACCGTCACCCGTTTGACCAGCCGGAGGCCGAGCAGGAGCTCGCCGACGGTTATCACATCGAGTACGCGGGCATGAAATGGGGTCTCTTCTTCGTGGGCGAATACATCGGCATAGTGCTGATCTCCTCCCTCATAGTGACCCTGTTCTTCGGTGGCTGGCATGGCCCCTGGTTACCCCCTTTCATCTGGTTTGCCCTGAAGACCGCCTGTTTCATGGTGTTCTTCATCCTGCTGCGGGCTTCCTTGCCAAGGCCGCGCTTTGACCAGGTGATGTCGTTTGGCTGGAAAGTCTGCTTGCCGCTGACCCTTGTCAATATGCTGATCACCGGCGCTGTGGTGCTGATAAATGTGCAGTGAGGCACGACTATGAAAATCATTAACATCATAAAGGGTGTCGGCACCCAGTTACGTAGCCTGGGCATGGTGTTCTCCCATGCCTGGCGTCCCCGCGAGACCCTGAGCTATCCGGAGGAGTCCGTCTATAGCCCGCCCCGCTACCGTGGTCGTATCGTACTGACCCGGGATCCGGACGGTGACGAGCGCTGCGTGGCGTGCAACCTGTGCGCCGTGGCCTGCCCGGTCGGTTGCATCTCGCTGCAAAAAGCCGAACGCGACGATGGCCGCTGGTATCCCGAGTTCTTTCGCATCAACTTCTCCCGCTGCATCTTCTGCGGCTTGTGCGAGGAAGCCTGCCCCACTACCGCCATCCAGCTGACGCCGGATTTCGAAATGGGGGAATACCGCCGCCAGGATCTGGTGTACGAGAAAGAAGATCTGCTGATCAGCGGGCCCGGCAAATACCCGGACTACAACTTCTATCGCATGAGCGGGATGGCCATCGACGGCAAGCCGAAAGGGGATGCCGAGCACGAAGCCAAACCCATCGATGTCAAAAGCCTGCTGCCCTGAGGAGTCAATCATGGAACTGGCATTTTATGCCGCGGCCCTGGTCGCCGTTTACAGCACGCTGCGGGTGATCAGCACCAGCAATCCCATGCATGCGCTGCTCAATCTCATCATTTCGATCATCGCCGTGGCCATGATCTTCTTCTGCCTGGGGGCCTCTTTTGCGGGCGCCCTGCAGGTGATCGTCTATGCGGGCGCCATCATGGTGCTGTTCGTGTTCGTGGTGATGATGCTGAACCTGGGGTCGGCCCAAGCCCAGGAGAAGAAGTGGCTCACCCCCATGACCTGGGGCGGCCCCGCCCTGCTCTCTCTCATCCTGCTCGGCTTTCTGGCATACGGCATCCTGGGCGTGACCGGTGGTCAGCTTGGTCTGAGTGACGTCAGTGCAAAAGAGGTGGGCATAGCCCTGTTCGGCCCCTATGTGCTGGCGGTGGAGCTGGCCTCCATCCTGCTGCTGGCGGGTCTGGTGACCGCCTACCATCTGGGTCGTGAAGACAAGAGCGGCGAGGTGCTTTCTGTCCCCCGCGCCTCATCACGCTCGTCACAAGAAGGAGGACCGCTATGAATGGCATTCCAATGGAACACGGCCTTCTGCTGGCTGCGATCCTGTTCTGCATCGGGTTATGCGGTCTGCTGATCCGCCGTAACTTGCTGTTTATTCTCATGAGTATCGAGATCATGATGAATGCCTCGGCGCTGGCGTTCGTAGTGGCTGGCAGCCGCTGGGCCCAGGCCGATGGCCAGATCATGTACATACTGGTGATTTCTCTGGCGGCAGCGGAGGCCAGTATCGGCCTCGCCCTGTTACTGCTGCTCTATCGTCGTTACCACACCCTCAACGTGGACACTGTGAGCGAGATGCGCGGATGAGCCTCTTATACCTGACGTTTCTATTTCCGCTGCTGGGATGGCTGGTGCTGGCCTTCTCCATCGGCCGTTTCGGCGAACGCACCTCGGCCCTGATCGGGGTTGGCAGCATAGGATTGTCGGCCCTCACCACCCTGTGGGTCGGCGTCGATTTTCTCAACACCATGCCGGTCGGCGGCGTCTATACCCAGACCCTGTGGCAATGGATGGCGGTGGGCAACTTCAGTCCCAGCTTCCGCCTCGCACTGGACGGCCTGTCGCTGACCATGCTGGGGGTGGTGACAGGGGTGGGTTTCTTCATCCACCTGTTCGCCTCCTGGTACATGCGCGGGGAAGAGGGCTATTCCCGCTTCTTTACCTATACCAACCTCTTCATCGCCAGCATGGTGTTTCTGGTGCTGGCCGATGACCTGCTGTTCGTTTACCTCGGCTGGGAAGGGGTGGGGCTGTGCAGCTACCTGTTGATCGGCTTCTACTATCGCAACCCGGCCAACGGGGCTGCCGCCCTCAAGGCGTTCGTGGTGACCCGGGTTGGCGACGTCTTCCTCGCCATCGGCCTCTTCATCCTTTACCGAGAGCTGGGCACCCTCAACATCCACGAGCTGCTAGTGCGCGCCCCCGTCATGTTTGCCGAGGGCTCCCCTGCCCTCTCCCTGGCCTGCCTGATGTTGCTGGGCGGTGCGGTCGGTAAATCTGCCCAGCTGCCGCTGCAAACCTGGCTGGCGGATGCCATGGCGGGCCCGACCCCGGTCTCGGCCCTCATCCACGCCGCCACCATGGTGACCGCCGGTGTCTACCTGATTGCCCGCACCCACGGCCTCTTCCTGCTGGCCCCCGAGATCCTGCATCTGGTAGCGCTGGTCGGTGCCATTACTCTGGTGCTGGCCGGTTTCGCAGCCCTGGTGCAGACTGACATCAAGCGGATCCTCGCCTACTCCACCATGAGCCAGATCGGTTACATGTTTCTGGCCCTCGGGGTCGGTGCCTGGGAAGGGGCCATTTTCCATCTGATGACCCACGCCTTCTTCAAGGCGCTCTTGTTCCTCTCCGCCGGTGCCGTCATCGTTGCCTGTCACCATGAGCAGAACATCTTCAAGATGGGGGGCCTGCACAAAAGCTTGCCACTGGTCTATGCCTGCTTCCTGGTGGGAGGCTCGGCGCTGGCTGCATTGCCGCTGGTGACCGCCGGTTTCTACAGTAAAGACGCCATCCTGTGGCAGGTGCAGGCATCCGGCCAGACCACCCTGTTGTGGGCAGGTCTGGTGGGCGCCTTCCTGACCTCGCTCTATACCTTCCGCCTCATTTTCATCGCCTTCCACGGCAAGGTGCAGACGCAAGCCCATGCCGGTCACGGTCTGGCCCACCAGCTGCCGCTGCTGGTGTTGCTGGTGCTCTCCACAGGTATTGGGGCCCTGATAGTGCCGCCACTGGCCGGAGTACTGCCAGCCGGGCCGGGAGACAACATCGAAGCGGGTCGCCATACCCTGGAGATCGTCTCAGGCATTGTTGCCATCGCGGGCATTGCCCTGGCGGCCTTCCTGTTCCTCGGCGAACGACGCCTAGCAAACAAGATTGCATCCAGTGCGCCGGGCCGGCTGCTCAGCACCCTCTGGTTCAATGCCTGGGGCTTTGACTGGTTGTATGAACGGCTGTGGGTCAAACCCTATCTGCTGGGGACCCGACTGCTTGGCAAGGACCCGCTGGACTGGATGATGAACCTGCCAGCCTGGCTGGCACAGCGCGGCCACCAGCTGTTGGTCTGGACCGTTTCCGGCAAGTTGCGCTGGTATGCCGCCTCCATGGGGATGGGTGCCACCCTGATCCTGGCTCTGTTGCTGCTTGGCTGACCCCATGCGGCCCCTGAACGCGGACTAGTACCATTACTCGCACATAAACGAGAGCTGATATCGTGACCTTACTCTGGATCTTGTTAATTCCTTTCATCGGCGGTCTGCTCTGTTGGCAGATGGAGCGCCTTGGTGAGCAATTCGTACGCTGGGTTGCCCTGTTGTCGATGAGCGCCTGCCTGTTGCTCTCCTGCGCCATCTGGTGGAGCGGTGACTTCACCCTGATCAACCAGACTGGCGTGCCCGTCTGGGCCGCCGAGCTGCAACTGCCCTGGATCCCCCGCTTTGGCATCTCCTTGCATCTGGCGGTGGATGGCCTCTCCCTGTTGATGGTGATGCTCACTTGCTTTATCGGGGTGCTGGCCATCCTCTGCTCCTGGAAGGAGATAGTGCAGCGCATCGGCTTCTTCCACCTCAACCTGCTCTGGATCCTGGGGGGCGTGCTCGGTGTCTTCATGGCCGTGGACCTGTTCCTGTTCTTCTTCTTCTGGGAGATGATGCTGGTTCCTATGTACTTCCTGATCGCGCTGTGGGGCCATTCGGTCACCGATGGCAAGTCACGGATCAACGCCGCCACCAAGTTCTTCATCTACACCCAGGTCAGCGGTCTCATCATGCTGGTCGCCATCCTGGGGCTGGTGCTGACCCACCATGCCGCCACCGGCGTCTTCACCTTTAACTACGAGGATCTGCTCCACACCCCCATGAGCACGGGTGTCCAGTGGCTGCTGATGCTGGGCTTCTTCATCGCCTTCGCGGTCAAGATGCCGCTGGTGCCACTGCACGGCTGGCTGCCGGATGCCCACAGTCAAGCGCCGACCGCAGGCTCGGTTGACCTGGCAGGCATCTTGCTCAAAACCGCTGCCTATGGCCTGCTGCGTTTTGCCCTGCCCCTGTTTCCGGAGGCCTCTGCCGAATTTGCCCCCTACGCCATGGCGCTGGGTCTCATTGGCATCATCTACGGCGCCCTGGTGGCCTTTGCCCAGACCGACATCAAGCGGCTGGTGGCCTACACCAGCATCTCCCACATGGGCTTTGTGATGATCGCCATCTACTCGGGCAGCGAACTGGCATTGCAAGGTGCCGTGGTGCAGATGATTGCTCACGGGCTCTCTGCCGCTGGCCTTTTCATCCTGTGTGGTCAGCTCTACGAGCGGCTGCATACCCGGGATTTGCGCCTGATGGGGGGGCTCTGGGGCAGACTGCGTTACCTGCCCGGCGTCATGCTGTTTTTCTCGGTGGCTTCCCTTGGCATGCCGGGCACCGGCAACTTCGTCGGCGAGTTCCTGATCCTGATCGGCAGTTTCCAGGTCGCCCCCGTCATCACTGTCATCGCCACCTTCGGGCTGGTGCTGGCGTCCGTCTACTCCCTTATCATGCTGCAACGGGCCTGCTTTGGTGCGCCCAAAGAGACCACCATGCTCAAGGGGCTGGATCGCCGCGAACTGGTGATGATGATGACCATAGCCGGCCTGCTGGTACTGCTCGGTGTCTATCCCCAGCCCATTCTCGATACCGCTGGCAGCAGCCTGATGAGCGTGCTGCACTGGTACGCACTGCCATCCGCAGGAGCCTTGCAATGACACCTTCCTCTCAACGGCCCACCCTGTTGCCTTTCTTGCACACGACAGGAGCACTGCAATGACCTTCACCGCTTCTCAACTGCTGGCGCTCTTGCCCCTGCTGCTGACCACGGGGACCATGGTGGCCCTGATGCTGGCCATCGCCTGGCGGCGCTGTGACGACACCGCCTTCATCGTCACCATCACTGGCCTGAACCTGACACTCTTCTCCCTGCCCATCGTCATGGCACAGGGTGACCAAGGGATCACTCCCCTGCTGCAGATCGATGGCTACGCCATCTTTTACATGGGACTGGTGCTGATCGGCGCGCTTGCAACCTGTACCTTCGGTCGCTCCTGGCTCAAGGGTTATCCGGACAACCGGGAAGAGTTCTACCTGCTGCTGGTGATCGCTACCATAGGCGGGCTTGTGCTGGCCGGCTCCCGTCATCTGGCGTCGCTGTTCATCGGGATCGAGATGCTGACCCTGCCCATGTTCGGTCTGGTGGGTTACGCCTACCGCGAGCGCCATTCGCTGGAAGCCAGCATCAAGTACATGGTGCTCTCCGCCGCCGCCACCGCCTTTCTGCTGTTCGGCATGGCCTTGCTCTATGCCCAGGCAGGCAGCCTGAGCTTCAGTGATCTGGGGCTGACCCTGGCACAGAGCCCGGCCCATCATCCACTGCTGATGGGCGGCCTCGGATTGATGCTGGTCGGCTTTGGTTTCAAGCTGTCACTCGCCCCCTTCCACCTCTGGACACCCGACGTCTATGAAGGCGCACCGGCGCCAGTGGCCACTTTCCTCGCCACCGTCAGCAAGATAGCCGTGTTCTGCGTGCTGCTGCGATTCTATCTGGCGGTACCGGCGGCGGCGGATCCCATGATCCACTGGTTGCTGGCAGCCATGGCAGTTATCTCCATCGTCATCGGCAACCTGCTGGCGCTGCTGCAAACCAACATCAAGCGGATGATGGGGTACTCCTCCATCGCCCATTTTGGTTATCTGCTGGCGGTGGTGGTGGCGAGCCGCCTCGGCCAGATACCGGTGGAAGCCGCCGGTGTCTATCTGTTGATGTACCTGTTCACCAGCCTGGGTGCCTTCGGCGTCATCAGCATGATGTCCAGCCCGTATCGCGGCAAGGATGCGGACTCTCTGCACAGCTATCGCGGCCTGTTCTGGCACCGTCCTTACCTGACCGCTGTGCTGACAGTGATGATGCTCTCCCTGGCCGGTATTCCCATGACATTGGGCTTTATCGGCAAGTTCTATCTTATTGGCGTAACGGTCGAAGCCCGGCTGTGGTGGCTCTCCGGCGCCATAGTGCTCGGCAGCGCCCTGGGGCTCTACTACTACCTGAGGGTCATGGTGACGCTCTATATGCGCGAACCCGGCATGCAGATGCGTGACGCCAGGGGCGACTGGGCCCTCTCCTCGGGCGGGCTGGTGGTACTGCTCTCCGCCATCATGGTGGTGGCCATGGGCATCTATCCCCAACCGGTCATCAGCCTGGTGCAGGGCTTGCAGAACGTGGTCTTGCGCTAACCCGCCCTGATAGCCAATGCCCTTTGTGTCAGGCACCATGGCCATCTTCCAGATGTGAAAAAATCCGAAACCAGCTTGGCTGGTTTCGGATTTATGTGATTGTCAGCAGACGAAGCCAACCGATTCAGAATAGAACTTTAGTCGACACATGCCATTAATGTGTTTATTAAGATCCTTTATGTTTATGACAAGAATCTATTTTTTCAACGTAAAGTTATAGTTCCCCTCGCCATTATAAGAATAAACTTTAAAACGATAATAACCACTGCTTGCAACATAGTTAATCGCTTCATTCGAGGTGACGCTGGTGGATGTTGCCACAGATATCCAAGTACTGTTTTGCCATTTTTCCAGTGACAAATCGAAATCAGCATTGCCGGGACCGGTCAACACACCATACAGGGTTCCACCATCATATTGAAACCAGCTGCCATTCGGAATGATATGACTAACGCCCTTCCCACTCAGATAACCTGAGTAATTTTCTTGATTTGAATTACCCTGGCCACCGATGTCAAACGTCATTCGACTTGAGATAGCACTAATATTCGTCAGCTCCAACCCTGAATCAGCACCACTCCACCAGCGTGAATTGGTTCCTCGGCTGGACAGCGCATTGGGTTGAGTATCACCAAACGTATCTTTCCCAGAAGCATGATACATATCATAAGCATCACCAAGATTAATATTTTTCTCTGGATCACGATTTCCATCCGCATGTTCCATCTGAACATATGGATACCACTCATTATTATTGGAGCCATTAGGATCAACATGCCATACAATAAGACCTTGACTTGGCATATACTGATTTTGCCCGGCCTGAGTTCTTGTCTCTATATAAAAAACTTCACCGGCTTTATTCGGGTTGGACCAGCGGTATAGTGTGTTGCTGTTAGCCTGGTGACTCAATAGACCTGAAGGTGCATTGCCATTAACCGCAGGATTGAGCTCAGTGATCGTTTCCCAGCCACTCAGTGAGCGAAAGTAGCCATTGGGTGGAACTGGTTTTTTATGTCTGTTACCGGTTACACCGCCATATCCCATAATGCAGTGAGAGCCAGCGGATCCTCCTGAGCTGCCATCGTAATCGTAAAGATCAGGCCAGCCGAACAACAGGTGTCCTGACTCGTGAATGAAGGTCCCGATAGATAAACTGCTATCCATGTTGGAGATCTGGTATTTGGATGCACAGACCCCATCGGCACACCAGCGGTTCAAGCCACCTTGATGAGGCCATAGGCCCTGAGCCCAGCCACCACCAGTCTTGCCAGAATAGAACACATTCAAACCACGAATATTGCCGTTACTATCTTTCGAGATGGTCGAAAAGTCGAAGCCTTCGGTATATTCAAGCCAATCCAGCGCTTCGACTATCAACTCTCTTGCTCTGGCACCATAGGTTATCGTGGGGTCTGTGTAGTAGGACTTATATTTCTTGGCCGTATAATATCCAACCACAGTATTGGTATAGTCCAATTTATTACCAGACACGGCACGAAAATAGTCCCGGATTGATTGTGCATTTCCATGGCCTGTGTAACCGATTTGGTTGGTGTAGTTGATGACCTCACTGGGTGGAATAGAGCTGGATTCATCAGGAAATTGAATCAATATGGTCAACCCTCGAACATTACCTGTTACATTGGCATATTGATTGGCAAAACCACTGATTTTGGGTGATTGGGCTTGATATTGTAAAACTTGTAATTGCCTGGCGTTACGTTGCACGATAGAACGCTTGGCATGTTGAGGAATATCAGTGTCCTTCTGTATGGACCTGGTGCTAATACCATTCGATTCGGTAACCAGAATTCCGGTCGACTCAAACATCTCTTCATTTTCTGAAAGCTTGGCATAAGCGTAACCTTTCAGGGTATTGTCATAGATAACCGGATAGCCATCTTTAGTTCGTTGATCTGCGTAAAGAGTTGAGCCATTGAGGATCAACTCAAGTGTCGCACCATCCGGCTGCGTAACCGTGTGATGATAGTTGACATAAGGTACTGCGGCTTCCGTTTGAACAGCGAACATGACTGACCCTATGATGGTTAAAATATTTAACCATCCTGCTCTTCCATTTTTCATTTTATCTTCCTTGTGAGTCCCGTGCAGAGTAAGTCTTATATCCAGTTCACCAAGGGATCAAATTTTATTTTCAAACTGGGATGTGTGTAACCATTCACCGACGTGAATTCAAACAAAACCATGTCATTTTTTGTGGTTATATCCCTGATCAGGGAATCGCTCAAGTATTCCCATGACATTGGGCTTTATCGGCAAGCTTTGTCTTATTAGCGTGACGGTCGAAGCCCGGCTGTGGTGGTTCTCTGGTGCCAGAGTGCTCGGCAGCGCCCTGGGGCTCTACTACTAGGGTCATGATCACTCTCTACATGCGCTAATCCGGCATGCATATGCGTGATGCCAGGGGAGACTGGACCACCACCTCGGGCGGGCTGGTGGTACTGCTCTTCGCCATCATGGTGGTGGCACTGGGCATCTATCCCCAACCGGTCATCAGTTAGGTGCTGGGCCTGCAGACCCGGGTCTTGCGCTAACCCGCCCTAATAGCCAGCATCCCTTGTGTCAGGTACCGTTGGCCATCTTCCAGATATGCAAAAATCCGAAACCGGCTTGGCTGGTTTCGGATTTCTTATGCGCATATCAGGGTTATCAAGGTGCCACAGATATCCCTCTGCGTGGGTCCATCCCCCTGGACGACCTTAATGATGGCGGCATCAGGGGCCACTGACCATCACTGGATACGGTAACGAGAGATCTGCTGATGGATGCTCTCTGTGGTCACATTGAGCTCTTCCGCTGCGGCCGAGGTCTCTTCTGCCGTACTGCTGGTCTGCTGGACCACCTGTGCAATCTGCTCCACCTGATGAGCGATGGATTCCGCGGCCGAGCTTTGTTCGCGGATGGCATTGGTGATTTCACCGACCTGATCCATGACCCGGTGCGACGCATGGCGGATCTGGGTGATGATCTCCCCGCTTTCAGTGGCCATCGCAACCCCTTGCACCACTTTTTCCTCTACCTGACTCATTCTGGACACTGTGGCCTGAGACTCTTGTTGAATCGCCTCTACCGTTGCCGAAATTTCCTGGGTTGACTGAGCCGTACGCTCAGCCAGCTTGCGCACCTCGTCAGCGACCACCGCAAATCCTCGACCTTGCTCACCCGCACGGGCTGCTTCAATGGCGGCATTGAGGGCCAGCAGATTGGTCTGGCCTGCAACGTCACGAATGACGTTCACCACACCGCCGATCCGGGAAATGCCCTCGCCCAAGGCCGTCACCTCATGGGAGGCCTGGCGAATGGAGTCGGCAATCTCGTTGATAGCTTGCACCGTTCTCTCTATGGTCGCGCCGCCGTCACTGGCAAGCTTGCCCGACTCGTTGGTGATACGGCTGGTCTCCTGGGTTCGCTGCGAGATATCCGTGATGCTCACCGTCATCTCCTCCACTCCCGCAGCAATCAGACTGGTTGCATCATTTGCCTGGCTCGCGGAACTTGCAAGGTGCTGCGCAGCCTGGGAGAGCGACTCAGCAGTACTCTTTATTTGCAAACTGCCCACCGAAAACTCAGTAAAGGTTTGCTGCAAGGTATCCAGCAGACGGTTGACCGCATTGAGCGTCAACCCAATTTCATCCTGCTGCTTCACGTCTGCCCTCAGGGTAAAATTCAAGTCGCGCTGGATCAGGGAAAGGGTCTGCATGGCAAGTCGAAGTGGGTTGGCAACCTGATTGAACAACCAGATAAAAAGCCCCAGGGTCAATATGCCGGTGCCACCGGCAATGAACAGCAGGGTTTGCAGGCTGCTGTCATAGTTCTCTTCTCCCTGCCGCTTGAGCGTCAGCCCCAGATCGACATTGAACTTGACATGGCGCTCTATCGCCTGAGCAAACTGCCCAAACAGCGTCATGACGTTGTTTGCCAGATAATCTCTGGCCTCGGTGTTTTTGTTTTGGCGCGACAGCAACAGGACCTTGTCTATCTCCAGATAATATTGGGCAATGATCCGCTGATCATCATCAGTCAATCGCCTGTCTTCATCATTGGAAAGCATCTCGGCTTTATATTTTTCCAGAAGCGAATTGATCGCTGTCCGTATGTCAGCGATATCCGTTTCAATCTGCTGCATCTTGCCATCATCGGTATTGAGTACATGTGTCTGGATCAGTGCATGCAGCTCATAGAAATCGGCCTGCACCTCCTTGATCAAGGATATGCTTGGCACTGTATTATCCGTCACATAACTCAGATCCTGGTTGGACGCCGCGAGGCGATTGATACTGAACCAACTGAGAAAAACGAGAGCCACCATCACCAGCAAGGCAATCAGTTGAAGCCGGCGCGCAATGTTCATAACCGCATACTCCATAAGGAAACTCCCTAGCAGTGTAGACGATGCATAAACAAAAAATGGTCTGCGAAACGGGCTGTTTCATTGCGTACCCTGGCCGGCCAGCCGCGCCTTTTTGACTCGCGCTTGTTCGGGACTTTGCCACTCCCCAGGCCGTGGCAGTGCCGTTCAGCGCATGCCCTATGTCTGTACCTGAACACAATGCTGGATGAACAGCAGGCCAGCTCGCTGGGTCATACCCGCCAGCCAATAAACAAAGAGGGAGGCACAATGCCTCCCTCTTGTTATTCACACCTGTCACAAAACGGGCCAAGGATTGGATCCCCTGAGCACATTGCCCAAAAACCCGTTTTGTCTGCAAAGGCTGGCGAGTCAGGTCATGCCGCTTCTGCCAGCTCTTCCTCTTTTTTCTGGTACGCCTGGGGCGTGAGTCCCAGCAGCTCCTGTACGGTCGACGCGACCGTGATGGAAGAGATGGTACCCACCAGGACGCCGGTAAACAGCGTGAAGGCGAAGCCGAACAAGGCATCCCCCCCGAACAGCAGCAGGGCTCCCACGGTAAAGAGGGTGGTCCCCGAGGTGATCATGGTACGACTGAAGGTCGCCTTGATCGCCACGTCCGAACACTCGTAGATGGAGAGTTTGGTGCGCGAGCTCAAGATGTCCCGCAGCCGGTCCGAGATGACGATGCTGTCGTTGAGCGAGTAACCGATCACCGCCATCAGGCCGGCGATCACGTTGAGGTCAAACTCGATGTGGAACAGTGCCAACAGCCCTATCGCCACCAGACCATCGTGCAGCACAGAGATCAGGATGCCGATGGCCTGGCGCCACTCGAACCGTACCGCCAGGTAGGCGGAGATGGCCAGTGAGGCCACCAGCACCGCCAGCATCCCCTGCTGGAACAGCTCGGCGCCCACCTGGGGACCGACTATGGTGGTGCGCAGCAGCTCCACCGGCAAGTTGAGCTGTTGACCCAGCATGACCGCCAGCTCCTCGGCTGGCCAGGGCAGCTCGTGGGGCGGCAGCTTGATGAGCCACTCTCCCGGAATGCCGGCGCCATTGAGTTCGATGGCCCCCGCCAGCGGCGCGCTCAGCAGGGCGTTGAGTTCATGGGCCTCTTTCAATGTCTGGATACGAAACTCCAGCAAGATACCGCCGGTGAAGTCGAGCCCGAGCTCCAGGCCGTTGATGGCCAGCACGGCTATGCTCGCCACTGTCAGCAGCACGGAAATCCACAATCCAATGTAACGCCAGCGGGTCAGGCCCATGGCAACGATCATTCTCAACATAATTTTATCCTCGACAACAGCTGACTCGGGCTTCCCAACCGGAAGCGCGTGACGCAGGCGCGGAGCAGGCTCGAACGCGCGGCGCTATGGCACAGAGTAAATGCAGGGGTCACGGTCACACCCTCAGCAGCTTGGCGCTGCTCTTGCCCCACAAGGGGTTGATGATGGCCCGAGTACCCCAGATACCGGTCACCATGCTGGAGATGAGGCCCAGGATCAGGGTGATGGAGAAGCCCTGCAGCGGGCCAGATCCGATGGAGTAGAGCACAACGGCACAGATCAGCGTGGTGATGTTGGCATCGAAAATGGTGCGAAACGCCGAGCGATAGCCAAAGTCGATGGCATTGGCCAGGCTGCCCCCTTCACGCAGGCGGTCCTTGATCCGCTCAAAGATCAGCACGTGGGTATCCACCGCCATGCCGACCGTGAGCACCAGACCGGCGATCCCCGGCAGGGTCAGTACGGCCCCCGGCAGCACGGCCAGCATGCCCACCTGCATCAGCAGGTTGGCGATGAGCGCCGTGATGGCAACCCAGCCAAACTTGCGATACCAGGCCATCATGAACAGCATCATGCCCGCCATGCCAAACGCCAGCGCGGTGAAGCCAGCCTCGATATTTTGCAGCCCCAGGGTCGGCCCGATTGAGCGCTCCTCCAGGATCTTCAGCGGCGCCGTAAGGGCACCGGCCCGCAGCAGCATGGCCAGCTCCTGAGCTTCGGGTACGCTGGCAAGGCCTGTGATGCGGAACTGGTTGCCAAGGGCAGTCTGTATGGTGGCGACGTTGATCACTTCGCTCTGGGCACGCAGCTTGCCCTGGGCATTGGTCTTGTATTCGGTGAAGACGGTGGCCATGGCGCTGCCCACATGCTGGCGGCTGAACTGGTTCATCTTGCTGCCACCCAGGGTGTCGAGCACTATGCTCACCTGGGGTTGTCCCATCTCTCCCATACCTGCCCGCGCATCGACTATGTGCTCACCGGTCAGTACCGGCTTGCGCGCCATGCCGACCGCCTGACCGTTGCGATCCGCCATGAAGAAGCGGCTCTCCGGCTGGGCCTGATAGAAGGCGAGTGACGCCGTGGCGCCTATCACTTCCTTGGCTTGCTTGGGATTGTGTACCCCTGGCAGCTCGATGCGAATGCCATCCTGGCCCTGACGCTGGACCGAGGCTTCGACGATGCCGAGCTCGTTGATCCGTTTCTTGAGGATCGACAGGTTCTGGGTCACGGCGTTGTTGGCCAAGAGGGTACGCTCGGCCTCGCTCATCACCAGTCGCAGCTCGTTGCCGCTGCGATTGAGGGTCCACTGATCCTGCCGGGTACCGGCAGAATCCTTGATGATGTTAAGCCAGGGTGCCTGATCGGCCACCTCGGGCAGTATGACCCGCACCTCACCTTCACTCACCCGGGCCACGTTGGCCCCCCGCAGGCGCGCTTCACGGAACTGGCTGCGCAGCATGTCCACCAGGTTTCGGGTCTGGTTGTCCACCACGAAACTGAGATCGACCCCGATCAGTAGCTGGGAGCCACCACGCAAGTCCAGCCCGAGCTTGATGGGAGCCGCACCGAGCTGGCTGATCCAGGTCGGGGCATTGGAGTAGAACTCCAGGGTCAGGGCGGCGCTGTCATAGCCTTGCTGCTCCAGCAGCTGTTTGGCCCTTTGCTGTTCAGACTGGCTGCTGAACACCAGTTCGACCCGCTCTTTTTGTTGTACCTGTTTGACCGGCGCTATCTGGTTGTCGGCCAGCAGGGTGCGCTGCGCTTCTGTCAGGCTGGTCTGGCCGTGCAGGCCCAGTGAGGGTTGCTCACCGAAGAAGGTAGGCAGGGAGTAAAACGCGAAAGTGAACAGCATGAGCAGCAGCAGGGCGTACTGCCACTTGCTCATGCGGTTCAGGGTAATACGACTCTTTTTTCTCATGGCAAAAGCCTCTGTCAGGAGAAGGCGGCGGGCACGCACACCAAAAAGGTGAACAGCACGCAAGAAAATACAAATGAGACAGTGAGCCAGTTCACGCGCGGTGAGCTGGCTTTACGGAGGCGATGAGGCTGTGCAGTAAGACCGGACCCCATCGGGATCAGGCGAGATAGCTCTGGGAGAAGCGGTATTGCAGGTGTTGGCGTTGCAACCTGTGCCGATGAATGGTGGCAAAGCGGTCGCGGAAACTGTTTTTGGGGGAATAGAGAACAGCGTAGAACAGCAGGCCGCACAGCAGCAACAGGATCGCCTGCTGCGACCAGCTCATGATCAGCTCGTAAACAACGCTGCCGGGCTGACTATCGCTACGCAGGGAGTGCTCGAGACGCAACAGGTGATTCTGGTGGGAGCCGACAAACTTGACGATGCCGTCATCGCTGTCACTGGCACTGTGGAGCGCCCGCGAGCTGTCTGACTGCTCGCCTGTGCCGGCATCATGCATCACCTGAGTGTGCTGGCTGGCAGACGGATGAGCGGATAGCTCGAGCCCCTCCACCGAGACGGTAGAGAGCAACAGAGTGAGCGAGATGAGCAGTGTCATCAGCGCCAGTTTCACTTTGTCCAGCAGGCTCAAAAAGTTAATTCCCAAATAATAGAAAGGGCAAACTACCACAGAGGCCCGCCAAGGACAAGGCGGCAAGGCTCATCACCTCGCCGCGTTGACCTTGCAATGCCCCCCTGCGCTTACCCCTCGGACATCTTTCTAAAGTCCCGGGCATAGTCCTTGAGCAGGGAGTAAAGATGGGTGCGCTGGGAGATATCCAGCGACTGGCTCAGGGCGCTCAGCCAGTTGACGGTACGCTGGCGGGATTGATCCGTGTAGCCGGTGAAACGGCCATCCATGAGCCCATCCCCCTGCTGCAACAGGGCGGTGAGCTGGGCACCGAAGTCCGGGCTCTGGCGCTGCTTCATCAGCCGGGCCAGCTCCTTGGTCCAGGCGGTCTGGAACTCCAGCCAGGGGGCTTGCAGCTCATACTGCCACTCCACCCACTGCGCCACCAAAGGCGCCTGCGCTGGTTTCACTTCGCCAATCCAGAACACGAGTCGTTCGTTCATCTTGTCGGTGAACTCCTTGAGCATCTCGGCCTTGGGCTTGCGGGCAAAGTCCTGCTCCCGCTCGGCCTGACGAGTGAGCCTGTCCTTCATGAACATGGCCACCTGATCTTCGGTCAGGGTGCGGGCCAGCCGAACGGCACGGGGAACCGTGTTCTCCAGGGTGCGGGTCAGGCTCTGCTGGGCCGCATCCAGATGGCGGGAAACCTGCGCCGGGCTCATGGGGCTCGCGACCGCCTTGGCCAGGGCATCGAGATCATCGGCATAACGGGGCACCTCGTGCTGACGGTGCCAGGCCATCAGCCCTTTGACCTCATGATCCAGCAAGCGCTTCTGGCCACGATCCAGCGAGAAGTAGTCATCCAGCTGCCAGACGATGGCCACGTCCAGCCAGTAATAGACAACGCGGGTGGAACAGCCCACCAGCAGCAGGCAGAGCAACAACAGACTCCAGCTGCGGGGCTGACGCCAGGAAAAGGTGGTCATCATGCACTACTCCAAACGTTGACGATTCATGTCGATCAGGGCCTGATAATCAGGCTCGTCTTGTTGCTCGGCCATCAGCAGGGCCCACAGCAGGCCAATGTAATCGACCCAGGGCAGGAAGGCCTGACTCTGAAAGCCCTTTGCTCCCGGCGCCCTCCCTGCCAGCTCAAGATAGCGCTGTTCCAGTGCCGCTCGCCGCTCGTCATCCCAGCCGTGGGTGCGCTGTATGCTGGCGACCTCGAAACCGGGGTGACCGGCGGCGCCATACTCCCAGTCGATGACCCAGGGGCGCGACCCCAACAAATTAGCCGGATTAAGATCGTGATGGCAAGGGAGCCAGCAGTCGTCAGGCTCGCGGCTGGCAAGCAGCGCACGCTCCAGCGCAGGCAACCATTCAGGGATCCGGGCCAGACGGCCGCGATAACCGGTGGCATGAGCCCGCACCGCCATCACGACGGCAGGCACAGGCAGCCGGTGCAGTCGCACCAGCACCTCAGCCAGCAGGCCGGGCTGCTCGGCCAGGGGCGGTGGCACCTCGGCCCAGTTTGGCTCGTCGCACCAGTCCAGCAACATCAAACCGCTGGCAGGATCGCTGTGGTGGCAGGGCAGCGCCAGCCCTTGTACCATGGCGCCCTGATAGAGCTGCCACTCTGTGGCTCTGTCGATGCCGAGCCGATAGGGGTCGGGGTGACCAAGCCGCAAAAAATGACTGCGCCCCGAGGGGAGGCGCAGTCGATAGTTGCAGTTGGTCAGGCCACTGGCCAGGGATTCCAGCCGCCCCGAGCACCAGGGGACTGGCAGGCTGGCCAGCAGCTCGAGCTCTGCCAGATCACCAGCCAAAGGTGGATTTCTTCGCCTGTTTACGGATCTCTTTCTGGTCGGCCCACAGCAGTTCACCGTTTTGCAGATCCATCAGGTTCATGGTCATCTGGTAGTAGACGTCCTTCACCTTGCCGTTGTCCTTGACGATGCTGCTGAGGTTGCCATAGACCATGTAGCGGGCACCGGTCTGCTTGCCCAGACGCACCATGGAGGCAGGATCCACCATGCCGCTGCTCTGCTGGTATTCGAGCTGCTGCTTGACCGCGGCCACCTTGCTCATGTCGACGAAGCGGAACTTGCCAACGCGCAGCAACTTGGTGCGGATGGTATCCGTGATGGCTTCGGTATCGATGTGCTCCGAGGTCTTGTTGCGGATGGAGTCCATGAACATAACGGGACGACCACCTGCAGTGATCTCGCTGGTCGCCGGTGAAGCGAGCATGGAATCCGCCATCTTGTCGGCAATGGCCTGCAGATCCGATGAGCCGTAATCCACGGTCACCGTCTCGGTTTCGGTGGGGTCGCCATAACTGACGGTGGTACTGGAACAACCGCCGAGCAGCAGGGCGCCGCTCAATATCAGCAGGGCATGATTCATTTTCATCAGTTGGATTCCTCAATCACTTCGCGTACATAAATCCGGTATCCCTGGGCGGCCGGGCTCGGCGCCAGAGCAGACAGGGTGCGGCTCTGATAGCCGTGGAGCTTGATGGGTGTCCAGCCGCGACCATCACTGGCCACTTCCTGCCCCGCCTCATCATACCAATAGAACATATATTGCAGCTTGTTATCGCCACGCTGGGTACTGGCAGCGGCCACATTGACCTGCAGCAGGCCGTTTTGCTCGCGCCGGCTCAGCTCGGTCAGGGTCACATTGACGTTCTGATGCTGCTCCTGCACAGGCGCCGCGCCTGCAGCGCCATAGAGCGCCACGCCGGACGTATTGGTAGCGCAGCCTGCCAGCAGCATAACCAACCCCAGGGCCAACCCGTATGCTTTCATCTTGATCTCCTTAGCCGGCGGCCACAGGGGCCCAACCGATCAGTCATGGGTGTCATTGTCGTTTGAGTGGGTGCCTAGAGCGGCATCACCCGGGTAGTCAGGCCTGCGCCGAGCCGTTGCACCCACACCAGGGTGGTGCGTCCGCCATGTATGGTGAGCGGCAACTGGCGCATGGCACTCCCCGCCCCCAGAGTGAGTTGCACCTCACCGGCCGGCAGCATGCCCTGCCAGCTGGATGCCTGAGCCGGCAGCGTCAGCCAGCTGCGGGTATCGGCCCGCTCAGAAAGGGTGTTGAAGATGCCCACCAGAATATTGCCCACATCACCTCCCTCCTTGGCGGCTGTGCGCCTCAACTGCTCCTTGGCCACCAGCCGCAGCGCCTGACGGGTCAGCATGCCCGGCAATCGCTCCTGCAAATCCTTGGCGGCCAGCGCTTCCAATCGCACCAGCTCGCTGGTCTGCTCGATTCGCTTGCCAACCGAGACAACAAGGGGACCGGTCTGACTGGCTCTATTGTCGTAATAGGGGACGGCCACGGTAAAGGTACGAAAATCACCACTGGAGGTAGAAATGGGCAGCGGCAGGAACAGCTCCCGCCGCGCCGGGATCAGCCCATCTTCAAACAACACCACCAGCTGACCCTGATCCTTGGCAAGCAGAGGCGCTTTGCGGCCCACCTTTTTCTCGGTCTCTTTCAGCTCATCCGGCGAGCCACGCAGCCGTGCCAGGCGCAGCAAGGCGTCCTGCAGGCTCTGGTTGTCCGGCGCTATCTGGTAACCCCGCTGATAGTCGACCCAGGCGTCGTTGAGATCCCCGGCCGCCTCATAGAGCACGCCGGAGAAATAGAAGGTGTAGGCGTTCTGAAAACCGTTTTTCACCTTGCCGATCAGCCGATCAAGATCCGGTGCCCCGCGCGACATGAGCTGGCGCATATTGCGCTCTGTGCTGGCTTCAGTGCCTTTTTCCCGGGCCTTGCTTACCTCCCCCGCTCGCGCCTTGAGGGCCCGCTCCTGCACCTGGTTGGCACGGCGTACCTCCACCAGCGCGCCGTCGGCATCCCCCCGTTGCAGGTAATTCAGCGCCAGATAGTGATGCAGCATGGTGCGCTCATAATCCGGCGTCAGGTAGGCCATGCTCTGATCGTTGGTAAGCAGGCTGCCCGCCTGACTCAGGCCCTGGCTCAGCCGATACTCGGCCTGATTGTCTTCCCACTCGAGGCGGCTGTCGGCGGCGGCAAAGGCCTGCTTGCTGCCCGCATCCTGCCCGGCCAGCCAGGCGATGCGCCCCTGCTCCAGCCGGTCCAGCACATAGGTGTCATCACCCAGGGTGGATTCACGCACCTCGGGCAGGGCCTCGGCGGCGTGTCCCAGCAGCAGCTGGTTGCGCAGGGGCACCATCTGATCGGAATAGGAGACGAACATATCCTGCCACTGGGAGGCGCAGCCCCCCAGCAGGGTGCTGGCCAGCAACAGACCGGCCAGACGGGGAAACGGACTCATCACAGGCAGAGCAGCGGCCCCAGGGATTGACCACCCACCAGATGCATATGGATGTGGTAGACCTCCTGCCCGCCGTGGCGGTTGCAGTTCATGATGAGGCGATAGCCATCCTCGGCGATACCGGCATCGGCTGCCAGCTTGCGTGCCACCGTGAACATGCGGCCAAGGGCCAGCTCATGCTCGGGCTCTACATCGTTGACGGTGGGGATCAGCACGTTCGGCACTATCAGGATATGGGTCTTGGCCTTGGGTTGAATGTCCCGGAATGCGGTCACCAAATCGTCTTGATAAAGGATGTCGGCGGGGATCTCTTTACGGATGATTTTGCTGAAAATGGTTTCTTGCGCCATGGATAACTCCCTTATATGAAAAAGAAAATTCTAAACCCACCTCAAGCGGCTCCCAAAGTTGCCGTCAGGGCCGGTCAAGTGTGACACAAGCCGATATTTGACACAGCCGTTGTCCCATTCTCTTCAGTTATTGTTAAAAATACCGATAGCCGGAGGACGTCTGCCGACGTCGCTCGCCCAGGGTGATAGCAGGGTATCAAATGGACGGGGTATTCAGGCAAGGGACTTTTGCATATACAGCGGGACAATAATGAAACAATCCATGTCAGACCTCTCCATCTTGCAGAGGGTCTATTTAGGCTTTGCCATTCTGGTGGCCGTGATGGCGGCGACCTCGGTACTCACCTTTCGCAGCCAGAGCGAGCTCAATCAGGCGCTGGATCAGGTTACCCGGCAATCCATGCCGCTGGTGATCGCCAGCAGCCAGACCCAGATAAGCCTGCTCAGCGCCAACAAATGGCTCACAGACGTGTTGACCGAGCAGGATCCCAAGCAGATCCCGGCCGAAGTGGCCGAGCTGCAACAGGCCAAGGCCCAGGTCGACAAGACACTCGCCACCCTCAGCCAGCAGGCCGCGGCGCACCCGCAACTGCAGGGTGACATGGCGACACTGACCAAGCTGGTCAGCGACTATCTGCAGCTGACCGGGACGCTACCCACCGAACACCAGGCCCTGCTCACCCGTCTGCACAAGGTGAACCAGGCCAAGGGGCAGTTTCAGGTCAGTCTGCCCCAGTTCAAGAAAAACCTCGGCGACATGATGATCACCATCGACGACAGCTTCATCAAGATGCTGTCCGAGACCTTGACCACCAAGCTCTCCGCCATCGAGCTCTCCACCATGGATGCGCTCAACCAGAGCATCCCCGCCCCCATAGAGGCGGCGCTCAAACGCAACAAGATGCAGATCGAGGGCTTCAACAGCACCATCAAGGATCTGCAGGGGGAGCTCAAGGATTTCGACAACAACATGGGGCACTACGTCCATGGGTTCGTGCGCGACACCACGGCCAGCGAAGGGGTGCTTGCCCAATACCTGGCGTTGATGAAGCAGCAGGAGCGGATGCGCGAGGAGAGCAAGCAGGCCAGCAAGCTCATCGTCAGCATACAGAGCAAACTGGAAGGGATCACCGATCAGAGCCAGCAGCTGATGAACAACAGCATTCGCGCCTCCGGCAAGGTGCAGGCCCAGAGCACCCTGACCCAGGGGATCAGCATCGCCATCGCCATTTTCATCGCCATCCTGGTGGCCTACACCCTGGGCAAAGCCATACGCCGCCCCCTCAAGGAGCTGCTGCGGGTGCTGACCGAAGTGACCCAGGGGGACATGACACAGCGCGTCGGTTTCAAGAGCCAAAATGAATTCGGCCAGCTCGGCAGCCAGGTCAACCTGCTGATCCAGCAGATGGGGGATGTACTCACCCAGCTCTCCCAGGCCTCGACCCAGCTCAATAGCGCCGCCCACGACAATCGCCACACCACGGAATCGGTGCGGGCGGATCTGGAAACACAGCGCCAGGAGACCGCCTCGGTCGCCGCCGCCATGACCCAGATGGAAGCCTCGGTGCGGGAAGTGGCCCAGGCCGCCAACCAGACCCTGGAGCGGGTACAGGACGTGGAGAAAGCCTCCGAGACCGGCCGCAAGGTGATGGCGGGCAACATCACCACCACCCATCAGCTGGCAGGCAAGTTGCAACAGACCGGCAAGGTGATTGGCGATGTCAGCGCCATGAGTGGCCAGATTGGCAATATCCTCGACGTCATTCGCGGTATCGCAGAGCAGACCAACCTGCTGGCCCTCAATGCCGCCATCGAGGCCGCCCGTGCCGGCGAGCAGGGCCGCGGCTTTGCCGTGGTGGCCGACGAAGTGCGCAGTCTGGCGGGGCGCACCGCCCAGTCCACCAGCGAGATCCAGACCATGATCGAGAACCTGCAGCAGGGGGTCGCCAAGGCGGTGACAGTGATGCAGGAGTGCTCCCGCGAGATGGACAGCTGCGTGGATCAGAGCTCCCACGCCAATACCGCCATGGAGGAGGTGCAGGGGATAGTGGTGCTCATCAGCGACATGTCGAGCCAGATAGCCTCCGCCGCCGAGCAGCAGCAGGCGACCAGTGCCGACATCGCCACCAACCTCAACCGCATCTCGGATATTTCGGATCTCAACTATCAGGGCATTGAACGGGTCGCCGAGACCAGCCAGCAGCTGGACGCCCTGGCCGAGCAGCAGGAGAATCTGGTCAAGCGCTTCAAGCTCAGCGCCTGAATCTCTCTCGCTGAAACAACAAGGCCCCGCTGTTGGCGGGGCCTTGTTTATCTGGTGGCAGTGCGGTGGGATCAGGCGTAGGCGATGGCGCCCTTGCCGACCCCTTCATAGGCCACGACCTTCACAAACTTGTCACCCACCGCTTTTTTCACTTCACGGGCTATGTAGCACGCCAGCAGCTCTATGGTGGTGTCGGTGTAGATCATCTCCACCTCGGCCGCCGGCATGGCGAGCTGAAACAGCCCCTGGGGGGCCACATACTTGAATCCCAAGTGCTGCTCACCCAGTTGGGACCGGGCGACATCGCTCAAGTTCAGTTCGCTCAGGTCCACCTTGTCTTCATCGGTGCCAAGGTAGATATCGGCCCAGCGCTCGGCCCAGTTAAGCTCGAGCTCACCGTCACGCATCCCATCCACATGGATTTCGATGGGAGAACGGTGGCCGTGGGCGATCCGCTGGCAGTTGCCATCGTGCTTCTTGAGACCGTGGCTGTAGTGATAGAAGGCACCGTCGATCTGCTCCTGACGCAGGGTCACCGACAGATCCCGGATGTTGCCGGGCAGACGCTGTGCCAATACCGCCAGCAGGTAGCGGGTGACGGACTCTTTATCGACCTGGGGCGCCGGTATGAAGGCAAAGCCCTGAGTCGGGCAGCGCAGGTGAATGGATCCCTGGGGGCGCAGCAGATCGACCGTGCTCTCCTCCCCCTCCAGATGCGCCACATGGATCAGGGCGCACTCGGCCGGCACCAGCAGCTTGTGATCCACCTCTTCGTCGATGATCGACTTGATCAGCTTTTTCACCCGACCAAAGTCCAGCAACATGCTCATCTCGTTGAGCTCGCCGCTCATCTCGACGTCCACCAGCCAGCTCTCCCCCACCATGCCGCGGCGTTCGCACAGGTAGCTGGAGTCGATCACGGTCAAATCTCTTACAAATAACTTCATCAGTCAGACCTTGCTACAGAGAAAGTACAGTTTGCGATATTATGACCCGCGATCACTGACAAAGGAACTGGACTCCCCCATGAACAAATTGCTTATCAAGAATGCCACCCTGGTCAACGAAGGCCGCATCTACGCCTCTGATGTATTGATTGAAGGGGAACGGATCGCCCGGATCGCCCCCCATATCGAGGCGCCCGATGCCGTTGTGATCGATGCGGCAGGCCGCCACCTCATCCCCGGCATGATCGATGATCAAGTCCATTTCCGGGAACCTGGCCTGACCCACAAGGGGACCATCGCCAGTGAATCCCGGGCCGCCGTGGCAGGTGGCACCACCAGCTTCATGGAAATGCCCAACGTCAATCCCCAGACCACCACCCTCGACGCCCTCGAAGCCAAATACCAGATAGCCGCCAACTCCTCCGCCGCCAACTACAGCTTCTATCTCGGCGCCACCAACGACAACCTCGACGAGATCAAGCGCCTCGATCCCAAGCAGTCCTGCGGGGTCAAGGTGTTCATGGGGTCGTCCACCGGCAACATGCTGGTGGACAATCAGGAGACACTGGCGGCGATTTTCCGCGAGAGCCCTGTGATGATAGTCACCCACTGCGAGGACACCCCCTCCATCAAGGTGCTGGAAGATGAGGCCCGCGCCAAGTGGGGCGAAGATGTACCGATGCGCGAGCACGGCCGCATTCGCAATGACGAGGCCTGTTACAAGTCCTCCAGCATGGCGGTGGGTCTGGCGAAAAAGTACGGTGCCAAGCTGCACGTGCTGCATTTGACCTCCGCCAAGGAGCTGTCGCTCTTTACCGCCAGCCACGACTTGAGCGAGCTGAAAGACAAGAACATCACCGCCGAGGTATGCGTCCACCATCTCTTCTTCAACGAGGCGGATTACGACACTCTGGGCAGCCAGATCAAATGCAACCCGGCGGTGAAGACAGCCGCCGACCAACACGCCCTGCTGGATGCTGTGCGGAGCGACGTGCTGGACATCATTGCCACCGACCATGCCCCCCACACCTGGGAGGAGAAGCAGAACAGCTACTTCAAGGCGCCGTCCGGCATCCCCCTGGTGCAGCACTCCATGCTGGCGCTGCTGGAGCTCTACCACAACGGCGTGTTTTCACTGGAGACTATCGTTAAGAAGACATCCCATGCGGTAGCCGAGCGCTTCCAGGTGCAGGATCGCGGCTACATTCGTGAGGGCTACTTCGCAGATCTGGTGCTGCTGGATCTGGGCAAGCCTTATGTGGTCAACGACAGCAACCTGCTCTACCTGTGTGGCTGGTCACCCTTCAACGGTTACCGCTTCCACAGCACGGTGGAGATGACCCTGGTGAATGGCCAGATCGCCTGGCAAAACGGTCAGGTCACCGATCAGGTGCTGGGCAAGCGGTTGACCTTCAACCGCTGATCAGATCACCACTGATGCAAACGGCCGCCTCCAGGGCGGCCGCTTTTTTATGGTGCCTTGAAAAATACGTCACAACGCCCCCTGAAATGAGCTATCGATGGCCGAATTCAACCACTGTGGCGGCACTTTGAGCGTCAATTGCTCGCAAAGCAGGCAAACAGTCTCAGAGCTGGATTTCCCCTGTTGACAGGGTCGGAGCATCTCCATAAACTCAGCCCCCGTCAGCCGAGCTGACTCCGTCGGTGTGTAGCGCAGCCAGGTAGCGCATCTGCATGGGGTGTAGAGGGTCGGAGGTTCGAATCCTCTCACACCGACCAAATTCCCCGGTAAAGGCCTTGTCAAACGACAAGGCCTTTTCTTTTGTGCCGCGTCTCTGGCACTGCCCGTTGATGACCTGAGCGACGATTGTCTCACTGATCAGTTTGTGCTGTAGTGACAAGGTGTTTTGCCAACCGGCCATCGAGATGCAACGTCCGCTCCTCCTCTCCTTTTGCTCACCCCTGCATGTTCTGCTGCTTGTCGTCAGCCTGTTCGGCACCCTACTGGGCGGCTGTGCCACCTCCTATCACAGCGAAAAGTCATTCTGGAACGGCAGGACCGGCTTCTCAAAGACACAACTTGGCCCCGACAAGTGGCAGCTGGAGTTTGTCGGCAACGATCTGATCGACCGGGAAACGGCTCGCAAGTATGTGCTCAAGCGCGCGGGCGAGATGGCGCAAAGCCGGGGCTATGAGTGGATTGAGGTGAACGAACTGACGCTGCAGCGCGATGCGGTCAGGGTCACCCCCTCGCGCCCCGTGTTCGGCTTTGATGAAGAGGAACCTGACCTCTTCCTGGCACAGATGCAGGTGCAACACGCCACCTCGGCCCTGCTGATTTTTACCCTGCTGCATCAGCCCTTACACGAACAGTGCATGGAAGCAAAATATCTTGTTAACATCAAAATAAACGGCGATTAATATCGATAAAATGCAAGATCCATATCACATACAACTAACTACAGCATAAAACACTGATACAAGACGCTGGATTTACCCCCCCGAATTAGGCATGCTGCAAGCACACCGGCTGTCAGGAATCTACGGCCCGGATCACAAAAACGGACTGAAGTGGCACCCCTGCCACTCAAAACGCTTTGCACTTATCAAAACTGGGACCACCTCATGAAAATGAATAAATTGACGGCTGCCATCATCATTTCGATGTTATGTGGCATCCTCACTGGTCAAGGCTATCGCGTGTTCGCCCCGGAGCAGGCCGCAGGCTTTGCCGACGATATCACCATACTGACCGACATTTTTTTGCGTCTGATCAAGATGATCATCGCCCCCCTTGTCTTCACCACGCTAGTGGTCGGCATCGCCAAGATGGGCGACACCCGCACCGTCGGTCGCATCGGCGCCAAGACCCTTGGCTGGTTCATGCTGGCCTCCCTGCTCTCCCTGACACTGGGACTGGTGATGGTTACCCTGCTGCAACCGGGCGTGGGCCTCTCTCTCGCCTTGCCGGATGATACCGCCAGCTCAGGTGTGGTCGTCACCGCCATCTCCCTCAAGGACTTTGTCACCCACGCCATACCGAAAAGCGTGGTAGAGGCCATGGCCACCAACGAGATCCTGCAGATAGTGGTGTTCTCCCTCTTCTTTGGACTAGCCTCCGCCGCCTTGGGCGATACCGCCAAGCCGGTGGTCAAGCTGATGGCCAGCGGCGCCGAGATAATGCTGAAAGTAACCGGCTACGTGATGAATTTTGCGCCGTTCGCGGTATTTGGTGCCATCGCAGCCATGGTCGCCAAGGAAGGTCTGAGCATCCTGGCCACCTACGGCACCTTCATGGCGCAATTCTATCTGGCTCTGGGTTGCCTCTGGCTGCTGCTGATTGCCATGGGCAGTCTGTTTATCCGCCGCCGCATCCTGACCCTGCTGGCCATGATCCGCGAACCCATACTGCTCGCCTTCTCCACCGCCAGCTCCGAAGCTGCCTACCCCAAAACCCTGGATCGATTGGAGAAGTTTGGTTGTGACAAGCGCATCGCCAGCTTCGTGCTGCCCATGGGCTACTCCTTCAACCTGGACGGCTCCATGATGTACTGCACCTTCGCGGTCATGTTCATCGCCCAGGCCTATGGCATAGAGCTCTCCCTGGCTCAGCAGATCACCATGCTGCTGCTGTTGATGGTCACCTCCAAGGGAATGGCCGGTGTGCCACGCGCCTCTCTGGTGGTCATCGCTGCCACTCTCAACCAGTTCCACATCCCGGAGGCAGGCATTCTGCTGCTGCTGGGGATCGATCATTTCCTCGACATGGGCCGCTCCGCCACCAACGTGCTGGGCAATGCCATCGCCGCCAGCGTGGTCGCCAAAACCGAAGACAGCCTGGGGGAAACCGAACCTCTGGGTGAGGTCGATACCGCCAAGGCGTGATCCTTCCCACGAAAAGCAGAACGGCCCGCTGATGCAGGCCGTTTTTTATCTGTATTTTTTCAGCGTGTCGCGCGGCTCAGCACCAGCGACGAACCCGCCGGCAGTACTCTGCATACGCCTCACCGAAGCGAGCCTGCAGAGCCCGCTCTTCCGGCACGATTTGAAAGCGATTCAACCAGCCCCACAGCACCAGGGGCCCGATCCAGACCCCCATGCCACCCAGATAGCAGGCCAGCGCCATTGTCCAGCAGAGCAGCCCCAGGTACATGGGATTGCGGCTGAGCCGATAAAGCCCTGCGGTCACCAGCACGCTGGCCTGCGCCGGCCGGGTTGGACTGACGGTGGTGCCATGCTGGCGAAAGCGCAGCACGCCGCCAAAACCGAACACACAGCCGACCACCGTCAGCAACAGGGCCAGCTCTGGCCGCCCCTCCCCGCTACCGCCCCCCAACACCATGGCCAGCACCACTATGCCAAACAGCAGGACAGGCGGCACACGACACTCCAGATCTCTCATCTACTGGCTCCCATGAGACGTGCCACAATCGACACCTTGCGATACACTTCCCACAGGAATAATGCCGCAGGAAATTGACAAAGTTCATAACAATAACAATGCCTTGGCTACACTCTATCCCATCTGCATGACAAAGGCCGTCATAAGGTCGTCATGCACCTCAACGCCAACAATAAAAAAGGAATCACCCCATGCACAAGAAGACACTGCTGGCCACCTTGATCCTGGGCCTGCTGGCCGGTCAAGCCGTCGCAGCCCCCTATCTGCCGCAGGCGAGCGATCATCGCAACGGCGAAGTACAAACCGCCAGCAACGCCTGGCTGGAAGTAGACCTGACCGCGTTTGAACAGAACCTGCAGACTCTCAAGACCCGCCTCGGCGACAAGGGCCCGCAGATCTGCGCCATCATGAAGGCGGATGCCTACGGTCACGGCATCGATCTGCTGGTTCCCTCCGTCATCAAGGCCGAGATCCCCTGTATCGGCATCGCCAGCAACGAAGAGGCCCGCGTCGCTCGCGAGAAGGGCTTTACCGGTCGCCTGATGCGGGTGCGCGCCGCCACTCCTGTCGAAGTGGAACAGGCCCTGCCCTACAAGCTGGAAGAGCTGGTTGGCAGCCTGGTGAGTGCTCAGGGGATCTCCGACATCGCCCTGCGCCACAATACCCGGATCCCGGTGCATATTGGCCTCAATTCCGCCGGCATGAGCCGCAACGGCATAGACCTGCGTCTGGCCGATTCCAAGCAAGATGCGCTGGCCATGCTCAAACTCAAGGGGATCACCCCGGTCGGCATCATGACCCACTTCCCGGTGGAGGAAAAAGAGGACGTCAAGCTGGGGCTGGCCCAGTTCAAGCTGGACTCCCAGTGGCTGCTGGAAGCAGGCAAGCTGGATCGCAGCAAGATCACCATCCATGCCGCCAACTCCTTCGCCACCCTGGCAGTGCCGGACGCCTACTTTGACATGGTGCGCCCGGGCGGCCTGCTCTACGGCGACTCCATCCCCTCCTACACCGAATACAAGCGGGTGATGGCATTCAAGACCCAGGTGGCGTCGGTCAACCACTATCCGGCAGGCAACTCCGTCGGCTATGACCGCACTTTTACCCTCAAGCGTGACTCCCTGCTCGCCAACCTGCCGCTCGGTTACTCCGACGGCTATCGCCGTGCGCTCAGCAACAAGGCCTATGTACTGATCCAGGGTCAGAAGGTACCTGTGGTGGGCAAGACCTCCATGAACACCATCATGGTGGACGTGACCGATCTCAAAGGGGTGAAACCCGGTGATGAAGTGGTGCTGTTTGGCCGTCAGGGTGAGGCCGAAGTGAAACAGGCCGATCTCGAGGAGTACAACGGTGCCCTGCTGGCGGACATGTACACCATCTGGGGCTACACCAACCCCAAGAAGATCAAACGCTAAGATGTGACAATCTCACCAGCAAAGAGGGCTCCCGCGGGAGCCCTCTTCATATTCACCGTTCTGCGTTGACCGACTGCTGGCTGCGAGTAGTCCAGAGGCTCAGCCCCATGGAGATCAGCAGGATCAAGCTCACGACCCCAAGGGCAATGCCGGTCGGTATCTTGAAGATATCCAGCAGCAGCATCTTGATCCCGATAAACATCAGGATCAGCGCCAGACCGTATTTCAGCAGGGCGAAACGCTCGGCCACACCGGCCAGCAGGAAGTACATGGCGCGCAGGCCCATGATGGCGAAGATGTTGGAGGTCAGCACGATGAAGGGATCCGTGGTCACCGCGAAGATGGCCGGGATACTGTCCACCGCGAAGATGAGATCGCTCACCTCCACCAGCACCAGAATGAGCAGCAGCGGCGTCGCATACCGCACACCGTCACGCCAGACGAAGAACTTCTCCCCCTCCAGGGTCTCGGTCACCTTGAAGCGACGGCGCATCCAGCCCAGCAGCGGGTTGTTGGCCAAGTCAGGCTCCTTGTCGGCTGCCCACAACATCTTGACCCCGGTCAGCAACAAGAAAACCCCGAACAGATACAAGATCCAGTGAAACTCCTCGATGAGCCAGCTGCCCGCGAACACCATGCCTGCCCGCATCACTATGGCACCCAGTACCCCGTAGAGCAGCACACGGCGCTGCAACTCGGCCGGGATGGCGAAGTAACCGAACAGCATCAGCCAGACGAAGACGTTGTCCACCGCCAGCGCCTTCTCGAGGAGGTAGCCGGTGAGAAACGCCAGTCCCTTCTGGTTGGCGATTTCGCGGCCTGCGCTGTGATCCAGCCAGAGCCAGATTGCCAGGTTGAAGAGCAGCGCCACGCTGACCCAGACCAAAGACCAGATGCCCGCCTCTTTGAGGGATACCTTGTGCGCCTTGCCACCACCGACAAAACGTATATCTATCCATAACAGGACCAGCACTATGCTGAAGAAACCGGTCCACATCCACCATTCACCCATGTTCATCTCTCCCAAAAACGACAAAACCCACGACCGAGAGGCGTGGGTTTGCGTTTGGAGCAGATACACCTTGCCTCTCGGCAAGGTCTCACTTACAGCTGATTTGCATCAACTGCCCGGCTGCCGGGTGCACTGCAGGAAATGGGTGCACCGTAATGACGACAAACCAGCGAGAAGTTACTCCCCTTGTTGAAGCGGATAGTAACAGCAGCAAAAGAGAACACCAAGATGCATCTTGTCCAAATGCAAAATGAATCGGGGCGCCACCTAGGCGCCCCGTATCGGATTCTCACACTCAGAGCGGATCGGCCTTGAGGCAGGAGACGGCGTGGTCGAAATTGCCCTCCAGCTGGGGCCGGGTCTTGGCACACTCGGGACCCGCCACCGGGCAGCGGGTACGAAAAACGCATCCGGACGGCGGATTCATGGGGGATGGCAAGTCCCCTTCCAGGATCTGGATGACCTTGCTGCGCTCCAGATCCGGATCCGGAATGGGCACGGCCGACATCAGCGCCTTGGTGTAGGGATGCAGGGGGTTCGCGAAGATCTCTTTGCGCGTACCCAGCTCCACCGCATTGCCCAGATACATCACCAGCACCCGATCCGAAATGTGTTTGACCACGGACAAGTCGTGGGCGATGAATATAAGCGACAACCCCATCTCCTTCTGGATTGCCTTGAGCAAGTTCACCACCTGAGCCTGGATGGAAACATCCAGCGCCGACACAGGCTCGTCACAGATGATCATCTTGGGTTCCAGGATCAGCGCCCGGGCGATGCCGATACGCTGGCACTGACCGCCGGAAAACTCGTGGGGATAGCGGTTCACCAGGTTGGGCAGCAGACCCACCTTGCTCATCATGGCGCGCACCTTCTCCTTCACCTGCTCTTTGGAGAGGTTGGGATAGAAGGTGATGAGCGGCTCGGCGATGATGTCGCCGATGGTCATGCGCGGGTTCAGGGAGGCCAGCGGATCCTGGAAGATCATCTGGATCTCTTTGCGCTTCTCCCGCAACGCCTTCTGGTCAAGCTTGGTCAGATCGTTGCCCAGCCACACCACCTTGCCGTCGGTAGCCGGCACCAAGCCTATCAGGGCACGGGCAAACGTAGACTTGCCACAGCCGGACTCCCCGACTACGCCAAGGGTTTCCCCTTCATACAGGCGCAGGGTTACCCCATCTACCGCCTTCAACGCCGAGGGCTTGGCCCAAGGCCAGGCCTTGTCACTCTTGATGCTGAAGTGGACCTTGAGGTCGGACACTTCCAGCAGCAGTTTCTTGTCAGTACCCATTTAATTCGCCCCCTTGATCATGGCATCCGATACCCAACGACATGTCCGCTCACGCCTGTCGTTAAACGGCGTCAGGAGCATGGAGGATGGCTGGCCGCATATAACCGCATTCATACGCTCACCTCCTTGGCGTTGATGGCATCCGATACCCAATGGCAGGCCCGCTCACGCCCGTCGTTGAACGGCGTCAGAACAGGTGACTGCTGGCCGCAAATCTCGCTCACCCGGTGGCAGCGCTCCTGGAAGGGGCAGCCGGTGGGCAGACGCAGCAGGTTGGGCGGATTGCCCGGTATGGTGGGCAGCTCTTCCCCTTCGGTGTCGAGGCGGGGAATGGCGCGCAGCAAGCCTTCGGTATAGGGATGGCTCGGGCGATAGAAGATATCGTTCACCCGGCCGTACTCCATGGTTCGACCGGCGTACATCACCAGCACCTTGTCACAGATACCCGCTACTACGCCGAGATCGTGGGTGATCATGATGATGGAGGTGTTGAACTCGCGCTTGAGCTCGTTCATCAAGGTCATGATCTGGGCCTGCACCGTCACGTCCAGCGCCGTGGTCGGCTCATCGGCGATGAGCAGCTGCGGCCGGCAGAGCAGGGCCATGGCGATCATCACCCGCTGGCGCATGCCACCGGAAAACTCGTGAGGATACATATTCATCCGCTTGCGCGACTCGGGGATCTTCACCGCATCCAGCATGCGCACCGACTCTTCGAACGCCTCGGCCTTGCTCACTCCCTTGTGCAGCATCAGCACTTCCATCAGCTGATCCTTCACCTTCATGTAGGGATTGAGAGACGTCATGGGGTCCTGGAAGATCATGGCGATCTTCTCGGAGCGGATCTTGTTTAGCTTGTGCTCCGGCAGGTTGAGGATCTCGTCACCCTGAAACTTGGCCGACCCCGTTATGATGCCGTTTTTGGCCAGCAGCCCCATGATGGCAAATGCCGTCTGGGACTTGCCGGATCCTGACTCGCCGACGATCCCCAGGGTCTCGCCAGCCGCCAAGGAGAAGTTGAGGTCGTTGACCGCCACCACATTGCCATCCGGAGTCTTGAACTCGACCCGCAGATCTTTTACATCCAGTAATTTCATAAAAACTCCTTATCGATCTTTGGCCGCTCTTGTTATCGATCCTTCGGATCGAGTGCGTCACGCAGACCATCCCCGAGGAAATTGAAGCAAAACAGGGTCACCACCATGAAACCGGCAGGGAACAAGAGTTGCCATATGGCCACTTCCATCGACTTGGAGCCTTCATCCAGCAGGGCACCCCAGCTGGTCATGGGTTCCTGGACGCCGAGGCCCAGAAAACTCAGGAAGGATTCAAACATGATCATGCCCGGCACCAGCAAGGTGGCGTAGACGGCCACGATACCGAGCACGTTCGGCACTATGTGACGGGTGATGATCTTCCACTTGGAGACGCCACAGACGTGAGCCGCCTCGATAAACTCCTTGCTCTTGAGACTCAGGGTCTGGCCTCGCACGATCCGCGCCATGTCGAGCCAGCTCACCGCACCGATGGCGATGAAGATGAGCGCCAGATTGCGGCCGAAGAAGGTCACCAGCATGATCACGAAGAACATGAAGGGGAAGGCGTTGAGGATCTCGAGAATCCGCATCATCAGGCTGTCGACCCGCCCACCGATGAAACCGGACGCCGCGCCATACAGGGTGCCGATGACCACGGCCACCATGGCGCCCATGATGCCGACCATCAGCGAGATGCGGCCACCCAGCAGGGTGCGCACGAACAGATCACGCCCCAGACTGTCGGTGCCGAACCAGTGGCCGGTTTCCATATCCGGCGCGGCCTGCATGGCGCCCCAATCCGGATCGTCGAAGGTGTATTGGGACAGATGGGGACCGACGATCACCGCCAGACCGATAATGGTCAGTATGATGAGGCTGGTCAGTGCCGCCCTGTTACGCAGGAAACGGCGACGGGCATCCTTCCACAGGGAGCGTCCCTCCACCACTTCCACTTGCTGTGCGAACGCCTCGACGGCCTCGCGTTTTTCAGTTGTGACAACCATGATGAACTCCCGACTTAGTAACGGATCTTGGGATCGATAAAGGCATAGAGAATATCGACCACGGCGTTAAAGGTAATGGTGAGGGCACCGACCAGAATGGTCAGGCCAAGCACCATGGAGTAATCACGGTTGAGGGCACCGTTGACAAACAACTGACCAATTCCCGGCAGACCGAAAATGGTCTCTATCACCACTGAACCCGTGATGATGCCCACAAACGCAGGCCCCAGATAGGAGACCACTGGCAGCATGGCCGGACGCAGCGCGTGTTTCAGTATGATGTGACGCAGCGGCAAGCCCTTGGCACGGGCGGTACGGATGAAGTTGGAGTTCATGGTCTCGATCATGCTGCCACGCATGATGCGCGAGATGGCGGAGATGTAATACATCATCATGCCAAATACCGGCAGTACCATGAATTGCACCCCGCCCCCCTGCCAGCCACCGGCCGGGAACCAGCCCAGATAGATACTGAAGAAGAGCACCAGCAAGGGTGCCAGCACAAAGCCCGGGATCACCACACCAGCCATGGCCGACGACATCAAGAGATAGTCGATGAGGGTGTTCTGTTTCAAGGCTGCAATGGTGCCAAAGGTCACCCCCAGCAAGACGGCAAAGACGAAGGCCGCGCTCCCGATCTTGGCGGAAACAGGCAACGCCTGGCTCACCAGATCATTGACGCTGAAGTCCTTGTACTTGAAAGAGGGGCCCAAATCGCCCTGTACCAGGTTGCCCAGGTAGGTGAGGTATTGCACGCCTATGGGCTTGTCCAGGCCGTACTTGGCCTCGATGTTGGCCAACACTTCCGGCGGCAGGGCACGTTCGCTGGTAAAGGGGTTACCGGGCGCAAAACGCATCATGAAGAAAGAGACGGTGATCAAGACCAGCAGAGTCGGGATCGCTTCCAATAGACGTTTAAAAATGAATTTCAACATAGACAATTCCTGTCCTGTACTGCTTCCAAAGGGTCGCGGTTTTAATACTAAGGCCCGCCGTCTGGCGGGCCTGCTTGTTATGCGACTTGTTATTTTACTCAGTGAGCAACGATGTACATGTCTTTGCTGTAGAGGTTGTCCAGCGGGTTGGCCGGATAGCCGCCCACATAGGGTTTTACCATACGGGCAGTCACGTACTGGTAGATAGGCGCTATCGGCATGTCCTTGGCCAGGATCTCTTCAGCCTGGACATAGAGCTGGTTGCGGGCAGCCACATCGACCTGATCACGGGACGAATCCATCAGCTTGTCGAACGTCGGGTTGGAGTACTTGCCATCGTTGTTGCCATGAGTGGTCTGCATCAGATCCAGCATGGAGGAGGCTTCGTTGTAGTCGGCGATCCAGCCAGCACGGCCCACATCAAACTGGCCCTGTTTCTTGGTTTCCAGGTAAGTTTTCCACTCCTGGTTCACCAGGCTCACCTGCACACCCAGCTTCTTCCACATGGAGGCCACGGCAACCGCTACCTTCTTGTGGTTGTCGTCAGTGTTGTAGAGCAGCTCGAATTTCAGCGGCTTGCTGGCATCAAAGCCTGCCTCTTGCAGCAGGGCTTTTGCCTTGGTGTCACGCTCAGCCTGGGTCAACTTGGACCACTCGGGGGCAACCGGCTTGAAGCCATCCACAAAATCAGGCACCAGGGTGTAACCCGGAGTCTGGCCCTGCCCCATCACCTTGTCGGCAATCACGTCACGATCGATGGCGTAGGAGAGCGCTGTCCGCACCCGCACATCATCAAACGGCTTCTTCTTGACGTTGTACTGGTAGTAGTAAGTACCGACATAACCGGTCACTTTCAGCTCATCCGGCTTATCTTTCTTCATCTGCTTGAAGCGTTCGATGGGCATCTGATAAGTCATGTCCACTTCGCCTGCCAGATAGCGGCTCAGCTCGGCATTGGTGGATTGGATCGGCAGATAAACCACCTTGTTGATCACCGTCTTGGCGTTGTTCCAGTAGTTGGGGTTGCGCTCGACGTCGACGCGCTCGTTCACCACCCAGTCTTTCAGTTGATAGGCACCGTTGGATACCATATTTTCCGGCTGGGTCCACTTGTCACCAAACTTCTCGATCACCTTCTTCGGCACCGGGTAGGTGGTGGTGTGGGAGAGCATGCTGACGAAGTAAGGGATCGCTTTTTCCAGCTGCACTTCGAAGGTGTAATCATCGACCGCCTTCACGCCAAGGGTATCTGACGGCTTCTTGCCGGCAATGATCTCGGTGGCGTTGATTATGGTCGGGATCTCCAGATACCAGGAGTAAGGAGAGGCGGTCTTGGGATCCACGGCCCGCTTGAAGGCGAACTCGAAATCGTGGGCTGTCACGGGATCCCCGTTGGACCACTTGGCATCTTTGCGCAGGTGGAACACGAACTTTTTGTTGTCCTTGGTTTCCCAGGACTCGGCCACAGCAGGGAGCACTTCTCCCTTGGGGCCGGAAGTAACGAGACCTTCGAACAGGTCACGCAGAATATTGGATTCAACCGTTCCTTCGGTTTTGTGGGGATCGAGCGTTGCGGGCTCGGAGCCGTTGCCTTTCACCAACTGCTGAACATCAGACAGTTTGGTACCTGCGGGGACATCAGCAGCGTGCGCCGCATTCATTCCGCCAAATAGCGCTGCCACCAATAGGGTATTAATCATTGTTTTTTTATGAGTCATTTCCATTTACTCCAACAAGAACATTCCATGCATTTGTCCATCAACGAGATAAGTACCCCGCTGCCAGCATAATTCCCTGACAATTCTAATAATGCAATAGATATCATCAGGCTAGGCTGGGCTTCATGGTTAAAAAAACAGCTTTTAGCCAATTATTCAGCATTTAAATATCGCGCCGCGGACGTTTTTTATACAAACCCGCTCGATTCTAGGAAATGACTAACAAAAAAGAAACAATAAAAAGCCGGTCACGAGGACCGGCTCCGACAAAACAGACCTGAATCACATCAATCCGGGGAAGACTCCCTTGATTCCTGCCACCATGATCTCGATGCCCAGCGACATCATGATAAGGCCCATGATCCGGGTAACCACGTTGATGCCGGTGTTGCCCATCAGCTTGAACAGCAAGGGGGCAGCGCGGAAGATGAGCCAGGAGCAGAATGCAAACACCATGACCACCAGCGACATGCCCAGCATCTGGGACCAGGTGCTCTGGCTGGCGTAGACAATAGAAGAAGAGATGGCACCCGGACCCGCCATCAACGGCAGTGCCAAGGGCACCACAGCGACAGATTCGCGCGCGGCCAGCTCACCCTTCTCCTGTTTGTTATGCTTCACTTCCCCCAGCTTGCCCTGCAGCATGGACCAGGCGATCAGGGTAATCAGGGATCCACCGGCGATGCGAAACGACGCCAGCGAGATGCCAAAGCCATCAAGGATCAGCTGCCCCATGTACATGGAGACCAGCAAGATAATCATCACGGCAATGTTGGCAGTGGTGTTGGTCTTCATCCGCTCTTCCGGCGTTTGATGGCCGGTCAGACTGACAAACACCGGCAACAACCCCAATGGGTTGATGATCGCGAACAAACCGATGAAGAACTTCAGATATAAAGAGACGTCAATCGCTGCCATAGGCGCCATCCAGAAGTAAGCAAGGCCACGGGGATCCCCCCGATAAATCGTGCGTAAATTTACACCATGCCAATGCCCTTCACCAATCAAATAATCTCACCCTTTCCGTGGCTTTTCAGTTAGTTCCTCTAATGCATGGCCAAAATTCAACACATTGATTTGTTAATAAAGATTGTCGCCATTTAACACTCTGGTAAAATCACGTCGAGCTTTATGCGGCCACGGAGTTTTGGCGCAAGATTTCATCTCAGCAAACAAGGATTTTGTAATGATTGATACGGACATCAAGTTGAAATGGCACCTGGATGCGCTGCCGGCAGGCACGGTCGACCCCCTGCTCGGCTTTTTTGATCGACTGCCGGTCGATCCCTATATTCAGGGCACCTTTCGGGAACGCCGCTATGGCCGTGTCGAGAAAGAGGGGTCACGCTTCTCCCCCCTCGACAACGGCGTCTTCTTTCAGGCCGCCGCCATCAACAAGTTCCTCGGGGATGTGCCCAGAACCTATGCCGAGCTGGATCCCGCTTTTGTCACCCATCCCGCCTTTGGGCAGATGCTGACCCGCTTTGCCCGCCATGTTCGACTCGCCGATGGCAAGGCGATCGGCATTCACCAGATGCGGATCACCACGGCCCAGGGCGAAAGCGTGCCTCCCGCACCGGAAGGCGTCCATCAGGATGGCTTCGACTTTATCGGCGTGTTCTTTTGTGGCAGCGAAGGGGTCAGTGGCGGCGCGCTTCAGCTTTATCATGGATTAAAAGAACAACCATTTTTCCAACAAGAGTTACATCCTGGAGAATATCTGGTCCTAGATGATCGCCGTTTCTATCACAATGCAGCCCCTGTACTCCCCCTGACCCCGACCCGTGGACACTGGGATGTAATCGTGCTAACTGCTTGAAAAATAGTACGTGACACTCTGTTCACCCATGATTCATCCCGCTTTTGTTTCACTCTACATCCTCGCAACATCCGGAAAACATGTATTGTGAAACAAAATTTCTTTTGTTCTTTTGTTACACATGATCCAGATCAAATTTTTCTGAGTCAGACCCGCTCTATAATCGGCTCAGAAAGCAATTTAGTAAGGCATGTAAATACCCCCTTATAGTGATTCTCGCCTTGACAGGGCGACTATAATTGCCGGGCATTGCCAAACTCTTACTAAACAGTTTTCAAATCATCAGGAGATAAACATGGCAGTAACCAATTTGGCTGAACTGGATGCACTGGTCGCCCGCGTCAAAGAAGCCCAGCGTGAATTCGCCAGCTTCTCGCAAGAGCAGGTAGACAAGGTTTTCCGTGCCGCCGCCCTGGCCGCCAGCAATGCCCGTATCCCCCTGGCCCAGATGGCCGTGGCAGAATCCGGTATGGGTATCATCGAAGACAAGGTTATCAAGAACCACTTCGCCTCCGAATACATCTACAACGCCTATAAAGACGAGAAGACCTGCGGCATCCTGAGCCAGGATGACGAGATGGGCACCATGATCATCGCCGAGCCGGTAGGTATCATCTGCGGTATCATTCCGACCACCAACCCGACCGCTACCGCGATCTTCAAATCTTTGATTTCCCTGAAGACTCGTAACGCCATCATCTTCTCCCCGCACCCCCGCGCCAAGAACTCCACCAATACCGCTGCCAAGCTGGTGCTGGATGCAGCCGTTGCCGCCGGTGCACCGAAAGACATCATCGGCTGGATCGATCAACCGTCCGTTGAGCTGTCCAACGCACTGATGAAACACAACGACATCAACCTGATCCTGGCCACCGGTGGCCCGGGCATGGTGAAAGCCGCTTACTCTTCAGGCAAGCCTGCCATCGGTGTAGGTGCCGGTAACGTGCCAATCGTCATCGACGAAACCGCCGATGTGAAACGTGCCGTCGCCTCTATCCTGATGTCCAAAACCTTCGACAACGGTGTGGTCTGTGCTTCCGAGCAAGCCGTCATCGTCGTTGACTCCATCTACAACCAGGTAAAAGAGCGTTTCTCCAACCACGATGGCTACATCCTGTCCAAAGATGAAGCGGACAAGGTACGTAAGGTGCTGCTGATCAACGGCGCGCTGAACGCAGATATCGTCGGTCAGCCAGCCACCAAGATCGCCGCCATGGCCGGTGTGACTGTGCCTGCCACCACCAAGATCCTCATCGGTGAAGGCCTGGAATTGTGCGCTGAAGATGAGTTCGCTCATGAGAAGCTCTCCCCGACTCTGGGCATGTTCCGCGCCAAGAATTTTGAAGACGCTGTCGAGATGGCCTGCACCATGGTCAACATCGGTGGTATCGGTCACACCTCAGGTCTGTACACCGACCAGGATCGCAACCAGGACCGTATCAGATACTTCGGCGACAAGATGAAGACCGCCCGTATCCTGATCAACACCCCTTCCACCCAGGGTGGTATCGGTGACCTGTACAACTTCGCTCTTGCTCCTTCCCTGACCCTGGGTTGCGGCTCCTGGAGTGGTAACTCCATCTCCGAAAACGTCGGTCCCAAGCACCTGATCAACAAGAAGACAGTCGCAAAACGGGCAGAAAATATGCTGTGGCACAAACTTCCGAAATCCATCTACTTCCGTCGTGGTTCCCTGCCGATCGCTTTGGGCGACCTGGAAGGCAAGAAGCGCGCCATGGTGGTAACTGACCGTTTCCTGTTCAACAACGGTTATGCCGATGACGTGGTTCGTCTGCTCAAGAAGCTGAACATGGAAGTGGAAGTATTCTACGAAGTGGAAGCTGACCCGACCCTGTCCATCGTCCGCAAGGGCGCCGAGATGGCCAACTCCTTCAAGCCGGACGTTATCCTGGCGCTGGGTGGTGGTTCACCCATGGATGCGGCCAAAATCATGTGGGTCATGTACGAGCACCCGGATACCGCGTTTGAAGACTTGGCCATGCGCTTCATGGACATCCGCAAGCGTATCTACAAGTTCCCGAAAATGGGCGTGAAGGCCGAACTGGTCTGTATCACCACCACGTCCGGTACCGGTTCTGAAGTCACTCCGTTTGCAGTCGTGACCGACGACGCCACCGGCATGAAGTACCCGCTGGCCGACTACGAGCTGACCCCGAACATGGCCATCGTGGATGCCAACCTGGTCATGAACATGCCCAAGTCCCTGTGCGCCTTCGGTGGTGTGGATGCGGTCACTCATGCCATGGAAGCCTACGTTTCCGTACTGGCCAACGAATACTCCGACGGTCAGGCGCTGCAAGCCCTGAAGCTGCTGAAAGAGTATCTGCCTTCCAGCTACCAGAATGGTGCCAACGACCCGGTTGCTCGCGAGAAGGTGCACAATGCGGCCACCATCGCCGGTATCGCGTTCGCCAACGCCTTCCTGGGTGTCTGCCACTCCATGGCGCACAAACTGGGTGCTGAATTCCACATCCCGCACGGCCTGGCCAACGCCCTGCTGATCAGCAACGTCATCCGCTACAACGCGAACGACAACCCAACCAAGCAGACTGCGTTCTCCCAGTACGACCGTCCGCAGGCTCGCCGTCGTTACGCCGAAGTCGCCGACCACCTGGGTCTGACTGCCGCCGGTGACCGCACCGCTGCCAAGATCGAGAAGCTGCTGGCCTGGCTGGACGAGCTGAAAGCCACCCTGGGCATCCCGGCCTCCATCCGCGAAGCTGGCGTGAACGAAGCCGACTTCCTGGCCAAGGTTGACCAGCTGGCGCTGGAAGCGTTCGATGACCAGTGCACCGGCGCCAACCCGCGCTACCCGCTGATCACCGAGCTCAAAGCCATCCTGATGGACACCTACTATGGTCGTCCCTTCACCGAGGAAGCTCAGGTAGCGACCAAGGTAGAAGCCAAGGTTGAGACCAAGGTAGACAGCAAGAAGAAATCCAAGGCCTGATAATCGGACTTGAACTCGAGAGCCCGCGCACATGCGCGGGCTTTTTTGTTTGTCTATCTCTCTAATTTTGCTAGCTTGTTGGTAGGCATTCATGAAATGCGAGTTAGCACATGGCGCTGATACAAGCCTCGATAGAGCAGTTACGGATCGGCCACTACATCCATCTCCCCACGGGATGGACCAGTCACCCTTTTATGTTCAATGCCTTCAAGATCAAGGATCAGCAGCAACTCGACATCATACGTCACCTCGACCTCACCCTCTTGATGGTGGACCCGGACAAGAGCGACCTGCCCATCGAACCCATCTTGCGGGGCGATGTCCCTTCTGCCGGCCCTGATCTGTCGACCATTGACGAGATAGTAGACGCAGGCCCTCCCCCTTTTGATGAGAAAGCCTTCCGCCGCTCCCTGCGCGCCGCAGACAAGGCCTTTGGCCAATCCATGTCCGATCTGCGCGATGCGCTGGGGGCCCTCAACCTCAAGCCTGACGAGGGGCTGGCCAACACGGCGCAGATAGTGCGCAATGCCGCCGCTCGCATCAGTGAACATGAGGGGCCACTCGGCCTGCACCTCATTCGCAGCCCGCACACCGACATACTGCTGCAGCACAGCCTGAACGTGGCTTTCATTGCCATGCTGATGGCACGGGAACTCGGCATGAACCCGGTCGAAATCGAGGAGACCGGGCTGGCAGGCTTGATCCATGACATAGGGGAGATGAAGATACCTAGCCAGATCACCCAGAAACGGGGAGAGCTCAACAAGTCGGAGCAGAACTTTCTCAACATGCATCCCCAGTACGGACTGGAGATGCTGACACAGTTGCAGGCATTCGAGCCCAAGATCCGCCAGGTGGCCCATCTGCACCATGAGCGTCTCGATGGCAGCGGTTATCCTCTTGGCATCAAGGGCGGCGAAATCCCCCCGCTGGCCAGGATAATAGGGCTGGTAGACTACTATGACGAACTGCTGCATCCACGCAACAGCTCCACACCTGCGGCACCCAGCCAGGCCATCAGTCTGCTCTACAAGCTGTCACAGAAGAAGTTCGATCAGGATCTCGTCAAGCTGCTGATCAAGGTGTTGGGGGTCTATCCTCCCGGCTCGCTGGTTAAACTCTCGGATGAAAGCATTGCACTGGTGCTGTCCACCGAGCCCACCATGCCCCTCAAACCCAAGATACTGCCCTATATCAAGGCACAACGACCGGAAGGGGTGGCCATGCTGGACTTGCGGGAGGATGAACGGACCATTACCGGTGTGCTGAAGCAGGAAGATCTGGATGAAGGGCAACGGCTGTTTTTTAACCTGACCCGGCGCTTCTGTTACTATTTTGCCTTCTGAGTTATCCCCAGAAGCTGGGGATAACTCATTGGACAAACCTGAATAATTGCCCGATTACCCTCAAAACGGTTCACTGTCGACCCTGGATAAAAAACGCCCAGCCAAGGGGCTGGGCGGAGCATGCCACTTCCATGTGGCGTATCCAGCGGATACATTCATGCTCCACCCAGCAATATCAACCCTTTGGCGATTACACAAATATCAATTTAACATGCTGATTTAATATGGTTTTATTTCACGTTTCTGGCAAACTGCGCCCGTGTTCGGGTCGGGGGCGCCCGCAGAACAAGATCCTGATCACATTTACACATCCCGGCCGCCTTTTTTGGTATGAACTCTGAGGAACGTTTTTTATGCAGTTGGTCCTCTCTCTGCTTCAACAGATGAGCGTCAGCCTGGTGATCGCCTACCTCTTCTCCAAGAGCCCCCTGTTGCGTCCCCTGGCCAACTATTCCGTAAGGCTTCCTCACAAGATACTGATATATATCATTTTTTCTTGTTTTTGCATCCTGGGCACCTATGTGGGACTGGATATTGACGATGCCATCGCCAATACCCGTGCCGTCGGTGCCGTGCTGGGGGGACTGCTGGGGGGGCCGCTGGTGGGTTTTTTGGTCGGACTGACCGGGGGTCTGCACCGCTACACCCTGGGGGGATTTACCGACCTCGCCTGCGCCATCTCCACCACCTGCGAGGGGCTGCTGGGCGGGCTGGTGCACTGGCGGCTGATGCGCTCGGGGCGTATGAATGCGCTGTTCGAACCCAGAATTGCGTTCTTCACGACATTTGGCGCTGAAATATTGCAGATGGTCATCATACTGCTGGTGGCGACCCCCTTTGACAAATCCCTGCTGCTGGTACGCACCATAGCCACTCCCATGATCCTGGCCAACTCCTGCGGTGCGGCGCTATTTATCAGCATGATCCGCGATCAGCAGCGGATGTATGAGAAGTTCTCCCGGGTCTTCTCCGCCAAGGCGCTCACCATTGCCAACCGCACCGTCGGTATCATGAGCCAGGGTTTCACCGCTGAGGCAAGCAGCAAGATAGCCCATATCGTAAAAGAGGAGACAGGGGTCGGCTCCGTCGCCATCACGGATACCGACAAGATCCTCGCCTTCATCGGCACGGGGGAAGATCACCACAAACCGGGTACTCCCATTGCCTCCGCCATCACGCTGCAGGCCATTGCCCAAAACAAGGTGCTGTTTGCCGATGGCAACAGCCAGCCCTACCGCTGCAGCCTCTCGCCCCAGTGCCAGCTTGGCTCAGTATTGGTGATACCGCTGCACGGTGATGAGGGGGTGATAGGCACCATCAAGCTCTATGAGCCCAAGAAGCGGCTGTTTCTCAAGATCAACCACACGCTGGGGGAAGGGATAGCCAACCTGCTGTCACAACAGTTGCTGGCCGGGCGACTGGAGCAGCAGCAGCGACTGCTGGTGCAATCCGAGCTCAAGCTCATTCAGGCCCAGATCAATCCCCATTTTCTGTTCAATACCCTCAATACCATCAGCGCCATTACCCGGCGCGATCCGGACAAGGCCCGGGAACTGCTGCTGCACCTGTCGCTGTTCTTTCGCAAGAACCTCAAGCGCCAGAGTGGCCTCGCCACCCTGCTGGAAGAGCAGGAGCACTGCCAATCCTATCTGGAGATAGAGCTGGCCCGCTTTGGGGACAGACTGACCGTCATCAACGAGATCCCGCCTCATCTTGCCAACCTGAAGTTGCCGAGCTTTACCCTGCAGCCGCTCATTGAGAATGCCATCAAGCACGGCATCTCGACCTTGCTGGAGCAGGGATACATCCGCCTTTATACCGAAGAGCATCAGGAGAGCGTGACTATCTGCGTGGAGGACAATGCCGGCACCTGGCAGGAGAAACCCGCAGGGGATGGTCTGGGCATGACCATAGTGGATCGACGCCTCAAGAGCGCGTTTGGCAATCGTTATGGCGTCAGTGTCAGCTGCGAGCCGGAGCGCTGGACCCGCGTCTCCTTCACCCTGCCCAGAGACGCATCCGGATGCTGAACCTCCTGATATTGATGGGGTGCACTCCCTCCCCCCATGGCCACTCACCCATTGTCACTCTGTTCAGGAGATCCCATGATCCGCACACTCATCGTCGATGATGAACTCTATGCCCGTGAGGAGCTGGCCCTGCACCTTGGCCAGGACCCCGATATCGAGATCCTGGGCCAGGCGGCCAATGCCATCGAGGCTTTGCCACTGATACAGCGGCTCAAGCCGGATGTGGTGTTTCTCGACATCCAGATGCCCAAGCTGAGCGGCATGGAACTGGTCGCCATGCTGGATCCCCTGCCCCGCATCGTGTTTGTCACCGCCTTCGATGAATACGCCATCCAGGCCTTCGAAGAGAACGCCTTCGACTATCTGCTCAAACCGGTAGAGCCAGCCAGGCTGGCCAAGACGCTGGCTCGCCTCAAGCAGGATATCAGCCCCCAATCCATGGCGATGCTGGCTCCGGCTATCCGCCACATTCCTGGCTATTTGCACAACCGGGTGCGGCTGCTGCCCATCGAGCAGGTGGAGTACGCCTTCTCCGATCTCGGCGGTGTGCACGTCGCCTGTCAGGGCGAGCTGTTTCATACCCAGCTCACCCTCAAATCTCTGGAAGAGAAGACCCCCCTGCTGCGCTGTCACCGCCAGTATCTGATCTCTCCCGGCGCCATCTTCGAGATCCAGCTGCTGGAAAACCAGCTGGCCCAGATCGTTACCCCAAGCGGCGCCCGGGTACCGGTCAGCCGTCGCTACCTCAAGGAGCTCAAAGACGAACTGGGACTGGAATAGTGGCGTGGGACTGTGCGCCGGATCACAGCCGGCGACCACTCGAGTCACCATGGCGCCGCTCGGCGCGTTTCACCTGCCCTTGACAGACAACCCCATTAGACTGGCTGCGCACACCATAAAATAACAATGCAGGAGCGTAGCAATGATCTGGTTCTTCCTCTGTGTCGGCTTACTTGTCGCCGGCTATTTTATTTACGGCAAGTTCATCGAGCGGATATTTGGCCCGAAACCCGAGCGCGCCACCCCCGCCATCACCATGGCTGACGGTGTGGACTATGTGCCCATGTCGGACAAGAAAGTCTACCTGGTGCAACTGCTCAACATCGCCGGCGTCGGTCCCATCTTCGGCCCGATCCTCGGCGCCCTCTATGGTCCGGTCGCCATGCTCTGGATCGTATTCGGCTGCATCTTTGCCGGTGCGGTGCACGACTACTTCTCCGGCATGCTGTCGGTGCGCGCCAAGGGCGCCTCCGTACCGACCGTGGTCGGTGAACATCTGGGCACGGTCGCCAAGCACTTCATGAACCTGTTTGCGGTCGTGTTGCTGATGCTGGTAGGCGTGGTCTTCGTACTGAGCCCGGCGGGCCTGCTGGCCAACCTCACCTCCACCGATCTGGTCTACTGGATTGTGGCGATTTTTGCCTACTACATCCTCGCCACCATAGTCCCCATCGACAAGATCATCGGTCGCTTCTATCCCATCTTCGGCGCCCTGCTGGTGTTCATGTCGGTCGGCCTCATCATAGGTCTCATCGTCTCCGGCAAAGGCTTCTACAACACAGGGATGGACTTCTCCAACCTGCACCCCACCGAGCTGCCGCTGTGGCCGCTGCTGTTCATCACCATCGCCTGTGGCGCCGTCTCCGGTTTCCATGCCACCCAGTCGCCGCTGATGGCGCGCTGCATGCAGAACGAGAAATCCGGCCGCTTCATTTTCTACGGCGCCATGATAGGTGAAGGGGTCATCGCCCTTATCTGGTGCACCCTGGGACTCTCCTTCTACGACAGCACAGAGGCGCTCAACGCTACCATGGCCAGCGGCGGCCCGGCGGCAGTAGTGCATGAAGTGTCCACCAGCCTGCTCGGCACAGTGGGCGGTATTCTGGCCATCCTCGGCGTGGTGATCCTGCCCATCACCTCCGGCGATACGGCGTTTCGCAGCGCCCGCCTGATTGTGGCTGACTTCCTCAACCTGACCCAGAAACCCATGGCCAAGCGTCTGCTCATCGCCATTCCCATGTTCATCCTTGGTTTTATCATCTCCAAGGCGGAGTTCGGGGTGATCTGGCGCTACTTCGGCTGGGCCAACCAGACCACGGCCGTGATCATGCTGTGGGCCGCGGCGGCTTATCTGGCCAAAGAGGGCAAGCTGCACTGGGTCTGCACCATTCCCGCCATGTTCATGACGGCTGTGGTGTTCACCTATCTGGCCAATGCCCCCATAGGTTTCGGGCTGGAGATGGGCATTTCCACCGTTATTGGCCTGGCATCCACCGCCGCCATTACCATTGCCTTCCTGCTGAAATACCGCCCGACCCTGGTCAGCAACCCAGGCGAAAGCTGAACATCACGCTGCAAATAAAGGGGGAGCCAAATTGGCTCCCCCTTTTTCGATCATCCGCGGCGGCTGGCAAGCACAAACAGGCGGCCTGTGTCACCAACCAAACGCGCACCTTTTCGCTCGTAAAAATGAGTCCTGCATCAATGTTTAATTATTCCATTCTGCTTAAGCTTCGATACAAGATCAGGCTGTAAAATCCCGCCGCATCCCGGATAAATATGTGATCTTTAATTGCTTTATCTAAAATTGAATCCAATGATTGGTTGTGCATCAAACCTGTGGAGACACCCATGTTCCTTGATTATTTTGCCCTTGGCCTGCTCTTCTTTGTCGGGCTGGTCATGTTCTACGGGATCATAGTGATCCACGATATTCCTTATGAAATAGCCAAACACCGTCAGCACCCCCATCAAGATGCCATTCATGTGGCGGGATGGGTCAGTCTGTTTACCCTGCATGTGCTCTGGCCCTTCCTCTGGATCTGGGCCACCGTCTATCGTCCTGATCGCGGCTGGGGCTTCAACCAGCGTCTGCAACAGGATGAAGACGAGATACAGCTTCTCAAGCAGGAACTCGCCGATCTCAAGGCACGCATCGATACCATCCAACAGACTGAACAACAGGGATAAATCATGGACCTGCTACTGATCCTGACCTACACGGCCCTGTGTGTGGCCGTGTTCAAGATTTTTCGCATCCCGCTCAACAAGTGGACTGTGCCCACGGCAGCGCTGGGTGGCGTGCTCATCATCGGCACCCTGATCATGCTGATGAACTACAACCACCCCTACTCCGAAATGGCCCGCAACTACTACGTCTCCACGCCGATTGTTCCCCTGGTGAAGGGGCGGGTCGTCGAGGTACCGGTACAAGCCAACCAGCCGGTGAAAAAAGGCGACGTACTGTTTCGTATCGAGTCCGAACCTTTCCAGCTGAAGGTGGATAGCCTGAGTGCGCGACTCGACGCCAACCGTGAACACCTCAAATCCATCGAGGCCAGACTGCGTTCTGCCAGACTGGACAGGGATCGCGCCAGTGACTTGATGCGGCGGGGAGTTGGCAAGCAGCGGGATCTCGATGTCACGCAAGCGAATGTGGACGACATAGTGGCCCAGATTGACCAGCAAAAAGCCACCCTGGAAGATCTGCAAGCCCAGCTGAACGAGGCAAAATACCAGCTGGCACAGACAGTGGTTTATGCCCCCAGTGATGGCCATGTGGTGCAGCTGGCCCTGCGCCCCGGCATGATTGCCACCCCTTTCATGTACCGCCCCGTGATGACCTTCATCCATAAAGACGATACCGCCTATGTCGGCTGGTTCTGGCAAAACAGCATGCAGCGTCTGGCAATTGGTGACGAGGCCGAAGTGGTGATCGATGGTATCCCCGGCAAGATCTTCAAAGGCACTGTCACCGCCGTGGTACCGGCTATCGCCGCCGGCAATGTCCAGGCCAATATTGGTCTGCTGGATCAGACAACAGCGGTACGTCCGGGTCGTCTGCCTGTGGTCATCTCCATCACGGATCCCGAGTGGCACAAGTATCAGGTGATCGCTGGCGCAAGTGGTCAGGCCGCCATCTATACCCAGCACTTCCACCATGTTTCCGTGATGCGCAAGGTGCTGCTGCGCATGGCAAGCTGGATGAACTACGTCTTCCCCTTCCATTAATCAGAATAAGGGATCCCAGCGGGCCGGCATCATGCCGGCCCGCTGTTTTTGTGGCGCCAAGATCCCTATAATGGCGCCATCCTGCACCACATCCGTTCCCCATGTTTGTTCTCAGACCCTATCAAATCGAGGCCGTCAACGCCGTTATCAGCCACTTTCGTCGGCATCCTGACCCTGCTGTGGTAGTGCTGCCAACCGGTGCGGGCAAGAGCCTGGTGATCGCCGAACTGGCCCGCAAGGCCCGTGGCCGGGTGCTGGTGCTGGCGCACGTCAAGGAGCTGGTGGAGCAGAACCACGCAAAGTACGAAGCCTGGGGGCTCAAGGCCGACATCTTCGCCGCTGGTCTGGATCGCAAGGAGGCCAAGGCCCAGGTGGTATTTGGCTCGGTACAATCGGTCGCGCGCAATCTGGATGCCTTCGATGGCGCCTTCTCGCTGCTGATCATCGATGAGTGTCACCGGGTGTCGCTGGATGACGAGAGCCAGTACCACCAGGTGTTGGGCCATCTCAAAGCCAGCAATCCGGCCCTGAAAATTCTCGGCCTCACCGCCACGCCTTACCGCCTGGGGCTGGGCTGGATCTACCGGCGTCACTATCACGGCATGGTAAAGAGCCATGGCGAGCGTCTGTTTGGCGATTGCGTGTTCGAGCTTCCCTTGCGCTTCATGGTGAAAAATGGCTACCTGACGCCGCCGCGGCTCATCGACGCCCCCATAGTCCACTACGACTTCAGCAAGCTGGTTGCGCGGGAGAATGGCCTGTTCAGCGAGGCGGATCTCAACGGCGAGCTAAAACGTCAGCAGCGGGTCACCCCCCATATCCTGAGCCAGGTGCTGGAATATGCAGCCGATCGGCAAGGGGTCATGATCTTCGCCGCCACCGTCGAACATGCTGGTGAGATCCAGGGGCTGCTGATTGCCAAATCCCAGACTGCGGCCCTTATTACGGGCGAGACACCGGGCCCGGAACGCGATGCACTCATCAGCGCCTTCAAGGCGCGGGAGATCAAGTTTTTGGTCAATGTGGCTGTGCTCACCACTGGTTTCGATGCCCCCCACGTCGATCTCATCGTCATGCTGCGCCCCACTGAGTCTGTGTCGCTCTATCAGCAGATCGTGGGCCGCGGTCTTCGCCTCTCACCAGGCAAGGCCGATTGTCTGGTGCTCGATTACGCGGGCAACAACTTCAACCTGTTCGCTCCCGAGGTGGGTGAACCCAGACCCCACGCAGGCACCGAGCCGGTACAGGTACCCTGCCCGGCTTGCGGTTTTGCCAACACCTTCTGGGGCAAGACTGATGAAGAAGGCAAGGTGATTGAGCACTACGGCCGTCGCTGTCAGGGGCTGTTTGAAGATGACGAGGGCCACCGCGAGGAGTGTGACTACCGCTTTCGCGCCAAGGTGTGTCCCGCCTGCGGCGCCGAAAACGACATCGCCGCCCGCCGCTGCAAGAGCTGTGATCAGCTGCTGGTGGATCCGGACGACAAGCTCAAGGAGGCCCTCAATCTGAAAGACTGCATGGTCATTCGCTGCGCCGGTCTCACCCTCACAGCGGGCCGTGGTAAACAGGGGGAGCGGCTGGAGGTGACCTATCACGATGAGGATGGTCTTACCCTGATGGAGTACTTCGGTTTTCACTCCCCGGGTGCACGGCGCTTGTTTCAACAGCGCTTTGTGCGTCATCATTGGCCCGCCCCGGGCCTGGAGCCGGAATTCACCACCCTGGAGAACGTGCTGGCCGCATCAAACCAGTTTCGTCACCCCGACTTTGTCATCGCCCGCAAGTCAGGTCGCTTTTGGCAGGTGAAAGAGAAAATTTTTGATTATGAAGGCCGGTACCGCGCCGCCAATGCCCTTGGCTGAGCACGGCTCATACCTTGCAGCGATAGGCTGGCCGGTGAACGTAAACATAGTGATTATCAGGGTGGGTAGCGCACTACCGACCCCCTTCGTTAAGTTAGAGGATCTTATGCAGCGGCTGTTGATTGGTTTTTGTGCTCTGTTTTCCACACTTGTTCCGGCTCTGGTTCAAGCCGCCACGCTGACGCCGCCCAAGGGGGGCCAGTACGCCATCATAGTGCAGGGCAATGGCGGCATAGAGTTCGCCCGCAATGCCGATGACATGATAGCCCCCGCCTCCACCATGAAGGTGCTCACCGCCCTGGCGGCACGGCTCGAGCTCGGTGCCGACTTCCGTTTTGCCACCGACATTCAGGCCCAGCCAGGTGCCAAACAGGGGGATGCCATCAATGGCGACATCTGGATCAACTTCGTCGGCGACCCCACCTTGTCACGGATGGATCTGCTGGCCCTGTTCAAGCAGCTCGGCGTCAACCGCATCAAGGGCAATGTCTACGTCAATACCGGCGCCTATAACGGGTACGAGCGCGGTAACGGCTGGTCCTGGGGGGATCAGACCCTCTGCTTCGCCGCCCCCGTCTCCTCTGTCATCATCGACAAGAACTGCGCCTACGCCACCATTACAGCCACCCAGATTGGTCGCCCCGCCACCGGCAACGTCGCCACTGGCGTGCCCATCGGCATTGGCACCGACAGGGTGGAGGTGATGAGCTATGGCGACATGGCGCGTCAGTTCTGCGCCCTGGAAGTCGACATGGCCAAGGGCAACTTCTATGAGCTCAAAGGCTGCATCACCCCCAACAAGGAACCCCAGGGGCTGCGCTTTGCCATCCACGACGTGGAGGCCTGGGGCTGGGACAACATCCGCTGGGCAATGGACAGAGCAGGCATAGCACACGAAGGGCTGCTTCAGGTCACCCACAAGGCACCAGGCAGTGCCGAGACCCTGGGTACCCATTACTCTGTCTCATTGCCCATCATGCTCTCCAAGATGCTGAAGAAATCGGACAACCTCTACGCCGATACCTTCCTGAAAACGGTAGGCCGCCACTACTACAACAAGCCGGGCAGCTATCGCAGCGGCACCATGGCGGTACGCGCCATCCTGACCAAGCAGGGCATCGACCTCGGCAATGCCACCCTGGCCGACGGCTCCGGCCTCTCTGCCCATAACCTCATCAGCGCACGCCAGATGCTGTCTGTGCTCAACTTCATCCAGAAAAATGATGCCGAACTCGGTCTCATCAAGTTGCTGCCCAGCTCTCAGGTGGATGGCACCCTGGCCTGGCGTCGCAGCGTTACCGCCCCCATGATGAAAAACCGGGTGCATGCCAAGACAGGCACCATCACGGGTACCTCCAATCTGGCCGGTTTTATCGACACAGTCGGTGGCCAGCGCAAGGCATTTGTCATGTTCCAGCGCGGCCTGTCGCAGGACCCAGCCACCCACGAGCGCTACCGTGCCAGCAAGGCACCCTGGCCCTGGACCGTATTTGAAAAAGGAGTGCTGGAGAGCATCTACCAGCAACAACCCATCCAGATCATCGAGCAGTAATGTGGGGAGCCACCTTGCCAGCAAGGCGACTCTTATGCCCTGAACAAGGCTCGAGAAAGGAGTGCTGGAGAGCATCTACCAGCAACAATTCATCCGGCTCATCGAACAGTAATGCGGGGAGCAACCTTGCCAGCAAGGCGACTCTTATGCCCTGAACAAGGCTCGAGAAAGGAGTGCTGGAGAGCATCTGCCAGCAACAATTCATCAGGATCATCGAGCAGTAATGTGGGGAGCCACCTTGCCAGCAAGGCGACTCTTATGCCCTGAACAAGGCTCGAGAAGGGAGTGCTGGAGAGCATCTACCAGCAACAATTCATCCGGCTCCTCGAGCAGTAATACGTCGGCTTATCGGAAATGGCGAATGGTCATATCGACAATTTGCACTTTGATCGGTACCGAGGCAAGGCTATGCTGTGCCCTGCCTCAATTCAACGGAGAGAGAAGATGTTTGCAGTGATTTTTGGTCGTCCCGGTTGCCCCTATTGTGTCCGTGCCAAGCAAATCGCCGAGCAACTGGTTGAACAGCGTGACGATTTCAATTTCCGTTACGTGGATATCCACGCAGAAGGCATCACCAAGGAAGATCTGGCCAAGAGCGCCGGCAAACCGGTCAATACAGTGCCGCAAATCTTCCTGGACGAGCAGCACATCGGTGGCTGCACCGATTTTGAAGCCTATGCCAAAGAGAACCTGGGTCTCTACCAGTAAGCTCTCCCCCATAGAAAACAGGCGCCTGATGGCGCCTTTTTTTATGATGCAAACCGCCGCTCAGCCCGCAGTCGGGGTGAAGCGGCTTACCACCTGCCCTTGATGCTCGATCCACTCCATGAACATGGCCACAGGACGGGCATAGACGACCCCATCCTGATCGGATTGATAGATCACCAGCTGCTCCCGGGTTTCGGTGTGCAGGGCCAGGGTGAGCACCTGATAATAGCCCCCCTTGAAGTGGCGATAACGGCCGGGCGCGGGTGCATGCATGGACATACCTCTGTGAGTGCGGGCTCGATGAACAAACGAAGAAGAAAGCCGCAGGCCCTGTTGTCTGCGCCCTCTTTATTATTCGCTGGCACGGGCGAGACGGCGATTTAGGGCGCAAGCCAATCGTGCCATTGGATGCGAATATTTCAACACAGTCGGGTGGCTTTGTTAATCAGCCCCTCATCTTTCACTAGTGAACCTTGGTTCATACAAACGATTGTGCTGAATTTAACGTTTTAGCAGCCCTGTTTTAAGGCTAAAAATCAGGGAATTCTACTAAAAAGAAGATTGTTCTAGCATTCAATTCTGTGAAGAATAGGGGAAAAGAAATTTGATACTAAAAATCGCCTTTTTCGCCAACGCGTCCCCACGGGGAAGGAAGCACACTCACCATGTTCACTATCGACAAGTCGCACAAGCTCGACGATGTCTGCTATGACATTCGCGGCCCGGTGCATAAAGAAGCGCGCCGTCTCGAAGACGAAGGCCACCGCATCATCAAGCTCAATATCGGCAATCCGGCCCCGTTTGGTTTCGATGCACCAGAAGAGATCATCAAGGACGTCATCCTCAACATGCCGCTGAGCCAGGGCTACTGCGACTCCAAGGGACTGTTTTCTGCCCGCAAGGCGGTGATGCAGTACTACCAGCAAAAAGGGATGCGCAAGGTCGACATCGACGACATCTATATCGGCAATGGTGCCAGCGAGCTCATCGTGATGGCCATGCAGGCGCTGCTCAACAACGGCGACGAGATGCTGGTGCCCTCCCCCGACTACCCGCTCTGGACCGCGGCGGTGACCCTCTCCGGTGGCCATGCGGTGCACTACCGCTGCGATGAAGGGGCCGACTGGTATCCGGATCTGGATGACATCCGCGCCCGCATCACACCGCGCACCCGTGGTCTGGTGCTGATCAACCCCAACAACCCGACCGGCGCCGTCTACGGCAGCGAGTTCCTGCTGGAAGTGATCGAGATAGCCCGCCAGCACAACCTCATCATCTTCGCCGACGAGATCTACGACAAGATCCTCTACGACGACATCTCCCACACCAGCGTCTGCACCCTGTGTGACGATGTGATGGTGGTGACCTTCAACGGCCTCTCCAAGGCCTATCGTGCCTGTGGCTTCCGTCAGGGCTGGATGGTCATTACCGGGCCCAAGGGCCGTGCAAAGGGGTATATCGAGGGGCTGGAGATGCTGGCCTCCATGCGACTGTGTGCCAACGTGCCCATGCAGCACGCCATCCAGACCGCCCTTGGCGGCTACCAGAGCATCAACGAGCTGATCCTGCCGGGCGGTCGCCTGCGCAAGCAGCGGGACAAGGCGTGGGAGCTCTTGAACGAGATCCCCGGCGTCTCCTGCGTCAAACCCAAGGGGGCGCTCTACATGTTCCCGCGCCTCGATCCCAAGGTGTACGACATTCGTGACGACCAGAAGATGGTGTTCGACCTGCTGCAGCAGGAGAAGCTCTTGCTGGTGCAGGGTACCGGCTTCAACTGGCCGGTGCCGGATCACTTCCGGCTGGTATTCCTGCCCCGGGAAGAGGAGCTGGAAGAAGCCATCGGCCGCCTCGCCCGCTTCCTCAAGGGCTACAAGCAGTAAGCACGGCTCATGAAAAAGGCTCCTTCGGGAGCCTTTTTGCTATCTGTCATGTGCAGCTGAATCATCAGCCATGCAACAGGGTGCCCGCCACCAGCACCGCCATTGTGATGAGGGCCACCCCGACGATGAAGGGCAGCACCCAGCGCACGAAGCGATCGTAGGGGATCCTGGCCAGCGCCAACCCCGCCACCAGATGGGCAGCGGTGGGAGCGAACAGGTTGATCCAGCCGGAGGCGGATTGATAGGCGGTGATCACCAGATCCCGCGAGATACCGGAAAAATCCGCCAGCGGCCCCATCAGCGGCATGGAGACGGTCGCCAGCCCCGAGGTTGAGGGAATAAAAAAACTAAGAATGATGTGCACCAGATAAGCCATCAGGATGAACACCGACGAGGAGAGACCGCTCACCAGCCCTTCGGCCCAGTGCAAAATGGTGTCTATGATGACGCCCTGCTCCATCACCACATAGATGCCACGCGCCACCGCCACCACCAGCGCCACCCCGATGAGATCCCGCGCTCCGCTCAGGAAAGTCGCCACATAGTTGGACTCGGGCATCCGGTTGATGAGCGCTATCAGGATGGAGGCGCTGAAAAACAGGGTGGAGAGCTCGTCAAACCACCAACCCAGGGTCGGCAGCAGGTCTATCCCCAGATCCGACCAGGGCACCACCGCATAGATCATCAGCAGGAAGGTGCCAAAGAACACCAGCATGGTGAGCTTCTGCTTGCCGGTAAAGGCCGAGTCGCTGCGCTTCATCTGGGAGAATTCATCGTCATAGACGATGTCCGCCAGCACGGAGCGGGACTTGTCCTGCTGCACCTGCTTGGCGTAGCGCATCACGAACCAGGAGGCGAAGATCACCAGCAGCAGCCACTGGATGACCCGCAGGCCAATCCCCTCACCGATGGGAATGCCGGCAAAACCGGAGGCGATGCCGGTGGCAAACGGGTTGACTGTGGAGGCAAGCACACCGACGCCGGAGCCAAGCAGGATGATCCCCGCCGCCACCATGCGATCGAAGCCTGCCGCCATCATGACGGGCACGATGAGCGCCCAGAAGGCCACCGTCTCTTCCGCCATGCCGAAGGTGGAGCCGCCGAGGGCAAACAGAGCGATCAGTACCGGGATCAGCCGCCGCTCGCGCCCGGCGAAGGTGCGCACTATGGCCCCCACACCCGCATCCAGCGCCCCGCTTTGCATGGTCACCGCCAGAAAGCCGCCGATGATGAGCACGAACAGCGCCACATCCGCCGCCTTGTGAAAGCCCTGAATGGGGGCCTTGAGCACCTCGAACACCCCTTGTGGCTGGGAGGGCAGCTCGGTATAGCTGCCGGGCACAGGCAGCAATCGCTCATCGCCGCTGTAATCGGCAACTGTGGCGGCCGCAACCGGCTGCTGGCTCTTGGCGGTGACATAGTCATATTTGCCCGCCGGCAGCACCCAGGTGAGAGCCGCCATCAGGGCGATGATGATGAACAGCAGTGTGTATACGGTGGGGAGTTGGCGCTTCTTGGGCGCCTCATGTGGGGTGGTCATAGCTTCCATTCCTCGGCAGCGCCGTCATGTGATCCGACAGCGCAAGATTAGCGGGTTTGATATGGGGAAAAGGTGATCGCGGATAATAAAATTTCGTGATTTCACCAGATTGTTGACAAAAAAACAGGGTCCCGCAGGACCCTGTTTTCACCTGAGTCAGACTCAGAGCTCAACCACGTCGAATTTCACGTCCGGGTTCACATCAGCCTCGTAATCCACCTCGGCCAGACCGAAACCGAACAGGCGCAGGAACTCCTGCTTGTAGCCGGTGTAGTCGGTCAACTCGGAGAGGTTCTCGGTGGTGATGGAAGGCCAGAGATCACGGCAGGTCTGCTGCACGTCTTCACGCAGCTCCCAGTCATCCATGCGGATGCGGGCCTGCTCGTCCAGCGCCAGCTCTTCCCCATAGAGACGGGTGCGCATCATGCGGTAGACCTGCTCCATGCAACCTTCGTGGATACCCTTCTCCTTCATGATCTTGAAGGCCATGGAGATATAAAGCGGCATCACCGGAATGGCAGAAGAGGCCTGGGTCACCACGGATTTCAGCACAGCCACGTGAGCGGTGCCGCCCTTGGCGGCCAGATCGCCACGAATGGCGGTGGCGGCGCGATCCAGATCTTCCTTGGCGCGACCCAGGGTACCGTGCCAGTAGATGGGCCAGGTCAGGTCGGTACCGATATAGGAGTAGGCCACGGACTTGGCGCCGTCGGCCAGCACACCTGCATCGCGCAGGGCCGCCATCCACAGCTCCCAATCCTGACCGCCCATGACGGTGATGGTGTTCTGGATCTCTTCCTCATTCGCCGGCTCGACGGTGGCGGTGATGATCTGATCCTTGTTGGTATCGATGGCGGTGGTGGTGTAGGTCTCGCCGATGGGTTTCAAGGCTGAGCGCACCACTTCACCGGTATCCGGCATCTTGCGTACCGGCGAGGCCAGGGAGTAGACAACCAGGTCAATCTGGCCCAGATCGGCCTTGATAAGCTCGATCACCTTGGCGCGGCATTCGTTGGAGAAGGCATCGCCGTTGACACTTTTCGCATACAGACCCGCCTCTTTGGCGGCCTTGTCGAACGCGGCAGAGTTATACCAGCCCGCAGTCGCCGTCTTGGTTTCGCTGCCGGCTTTTTCGAAGAAGACGCCTATGGTGGCAGCGCCGCTACCGAAGGCAGTGGCAATCCGGGAGGCCAGACCATAACCGGTGGAAGCGCCAATCACCAGCACCCGCTTGGGACCATTGGCAATCATGCCCTGTTCCTGGGTGTAAGCAATCTGACGACGAACATTGGCTTCACAGCCGACCGGGTGAGTGGTGGTGCAGATAAAGCCGCGAACCTTGGGTTTGATAATCATAGAGGGGTCTCGACACCGTTAAATGGATGAAATCGGGGCATAAGATACCTCATCTTGCCGCCCTAGGGTGCTCTGATGTGTTGGACTGAGGGGAAAATGAACAGATCCACTGTATCCGCACGGCCAAAACCGGGCCGGCGCCAGGGGGATGGCGCTGGAATAAGCCCGGGCATGAGGCCTGTACCGGCCGTACACCAGAGTCTGCTCACCCCGATGGTGACCAGAATAAATAAAATAAAAACAGATAATTACCCTCCATATCCGCACCATTGGACAAATATTCTGTACTAGTATTCAGCCGGTCGACTATTGTCACGAAAAGTCTCACAAGGGTCTCAAGGAGGAGCTCCACCATGTTTTGGAAACGTACGAACAACAATGAACAGCGCGAGCAAGAGGCGGCACTGGCGGAACTGGGCGCCTTCGAACAAGCCATTCAGTCCCGGGTACCCTATATCCAGTTCACGCAGGAGGGCGTGGTCACCTTCGTCAACGATCTTTTTCTCGATATCGTGGGCTATCCACGCGAGGAAGTGGTAGGCAAACACCACAGCACGCTCTGCTTCCCGGAAGATGTCAGTACGCCCGATTACGAGCTGTTGTGGAGCGCTCTGCGCAACGGCGAGTTTCGTAATGGCTGCTTCATTCGCCAGGCGCGGTCAGGCAAAGCCGTCTGGCTGGAAGCCACTTACTTTCCCATCATTGTTGATGGCAAGGTCATCAGGGTAGCCAAGGTCGCCTCGGACGTGACCCAGCAGCAGTCATCCCTGGAGCGAACCCAAGCCCTGCTGGCGGCGCTGGACAAGTCACTCGCCGTCATCGACTTTCAGCCGGATGGCACCGTCATCACCGCCAACCAGAACTTCCTGCACTGTTTCGGCTACCGGCTGGATGAGGTGGCGGGCAAGCACCACAGCATGTTCTGTGATGACGAGTTTTATCGGAAAAACCCCGACTTCTGGCGAGATTTGGGCTCAGGAAATATCCAGTCAGGTCTCTTCATGCGCCTTGGCAGCCACGGTGAAAAGATCTGGCTGGAGGCCACCTACAACCCCATCTTCAACCACGAAGGCAAGGTGATCAAAATCATCAAGCTGGCGAGCAACATCACTGAGCGGGTCGAAAAATCCATCTCGGTGCGCGAAGCGGCGCAAAAAGCGTGCGCCATCGCTGGTGAAACAGTGTCGAGCGCCGCCAAGGGGCGCGAGGTGATCGACAAGGTGCTGGAGACCTCGTCGCACATCAACACCTCGGTCAACGAGGTCAGCAGGCAGATTGAGAACCTCAACCAGCAATCGAAAAGCATCGAATCCATCATCTCGACCATCAGCGGTATCGCGGATCAGACCAATCTGTTGGCACTCAATGCCGCCATCGAGGCAGCCCGGGCCGGTGAGCAGGGTCGTGGCTTTGCCGTAGTGGCGGATGAGGTACGCCAACTGGCTGCCAGAACCTCCAGCTCCACTGGCGAGATCATCTCTGTCATCAAGCTCAACTCGGACATCACTTCCAGGATCACCCAGACCGTCTCTGTGGTCTCTGACAAGGCCATGGCGGGCCAGGAGCAGGCCAGCATCATTGCCACCGTCATCAAGGATGATCATCGAAGATGCCAACTCCGTCTCCGCCACGGTCAAGGACTTGTCCATCTGATAAGGAAAGGCGACGCAAGGCAACAAGCGGCGGGGAGCTCGTCGCTTGTTCCATTCTGTAGAAGGTTGTCCGCAAGGTGGCACAACCGTATGGCGGCGCAGAGGGCCGTATTGATGTGGGCGGCAAGAGTGTGGCGAGCAAGGGGTGAAAAGGCGCCCGTACCCGGCGTTCGAGATAACCAGACCCGATACTCAGCCTTCCCCCTTCATGTAATGGCGAGCCGCTTCGTCGGCCTGCATCAGGGCTGCCTCCCACAATTCAGCGATCAGCAGCCCCTCCTCTCCCACCGCAGCCTCCTCCAGTGCTTCCAGCAACCTGGCATCGTCCAGCATAAAGGGGCTATGGGTCAACAGGGCCTGTGCCCTGGTCAATAACATCATGCTGTTCATCGGCATTCTCCCGGATAAAGCCTGGCCAAGGTGATGAGCGATGCACGCCCTTTGACTGTGCTGACTCTAGTCCATCGATCAGCCTCCGGGATAGATCAGCTGTCGGCGATAACCGGCTCGCGCACTTTGCGCCGAGCGGGCAGCTGGCCCACGGCAATCCCCAGCAGGACGGCGCCACAGGCAAGCCATTGCAATGGCGTCAGAGTTTCACCGAGCAGCAGATAGGCCAGCAACAGAGTGAAGACCGGAATGAGGTTCACATAGGCCGCCGCCAGGGTCACCTTGACCTGGGTCACCGACCAGTTGTAGAGCAGGTAGGCTCCGAGCGTCACAAAGGCGCCAAGAAAGAAGATGACCGCCATGTCCTGCCAGGCCCAGGCGGTGGGCCAGGGTTCGCTGAAGGCGAAGGGGGTGAAAAAGAGGGTACCGACGAAGGCCTGCAGCGCTGTCAGGGTGAGCACACCGTAGCGGCTGGAGAGCTTCTTGAAGACCACAGAATAGGTGGCGGCGCACAGCATGGCCGCCATCTCCAGGCTGTTGCCGAGCAAGGCGTTGGGGGCAAACTCATCCACGCCGCTACCCAGCCCCAGCAGGGCAATGCCAATGATGGCGATGGCAAAGCCGAGCAACTGGCGGCGACTGACCCGCTCCTTGAGCAGCACAAAGGCCACCAAGGCTACGATGAGCGGCAACAGGGCACAGACCATGCCCGCCTGACCGGCACTGGTGTAACGCAGGGCATTGACCTCCAGCAGGAAATAAAGGCAGGGCTCCAGTCCCCCCATCAGGGCCAGCCAGCGCCAATCCCCCTTTTGATAGGTGAAACTGCCCAGATAGCGGTAGCAGAGCAGCCAGCAGAGCGCCGCCACACTCATGCGCATGAACAGCACCTGACCGAAACCCCAGATCCCCAGCACGTGCTTGAGGGCGATAAAGGAGCTGGACCAGAGCAGCATTGCCAGGGTCAGGGTAAAAATGGGTAAAGGGCGCACATTTCCTCCATGAAATTGGCCATTTGAATAATAACCATGCGGCCTTGCGGTTGTTTAAGGAGACCTAAAATCAGATAATACCGCCGCCTTCAAACCGGATAACCCATCTCCCATGACTGAGTACCTGCTTTTATTGGTCAGTACCGTGCTGATTAACAACTTCGTGCTGGTGAAGTTTCTCGGCCTGTGTCCCTTTATGGGCGTCTCCGGCAAGCTGGAGACCGCCGTCGGCATGGGGCTGGCGACCACCTTCGTGATGACGCTGGCCAGCGCCAGTTCCTATCTGATGGAACACTATATCCTGATCCCGCTGAACATCGCCTACCTGCGCACCCTTGCCTTCATTCTTGTGATCGCCGTCGTAGTGCAGTTCACCGAGATGGTTATCCGCAAGAGCAGCCCGACCCTCTATCGCCTGCTGGGCATCTTCCTGCCGCTCATCACCACCAACTGCGCCGTGCTGGGGGTGGCACTGCTGAGCATCAACGAGCGTCACAACTTCATTCAAAGCATCATCTACGGATTTGGCGCAGCCGCAGGCTTTTCGCTGGTACTGATACTGTTTGCCGCCATGCGTGAACGCCTGGTGGCGGCCGACGTTCCCACTCCGTTTCGCGGTGTGTCGATTGCCATGGTCACCGCCGGCCTGATGTCGCTGGCCTTTATGGGCTTTACCGGCCTTATCAAGATATAGCGCTATGACTCACATACTCTTTGCCGTTCTGGTACTGGCCCTGCTGGCCCTTGCCTTCGGAATCATTCTGGGCTTTGCCGCCGTCAAGTTTCACGTGGAAGCCGATCCCATCGTCGATCAGCTTGACGCCCTGTTGCCACAGACCCAGTGCGGCCAGTGCGGTTACCCTGGTTGCAAACCTTATGCCGAGGCGCTGGCCAATGGCGATCAGATCAACAAGTGTGTGCCCGGTGGCGATGCCACCATGCGCAAGATAGCCGACCTGATGGGGGTCGACCCTCAACCGCTGGGCAGTGCCGAGGCCGCCATCCCGGTCAAGAAAGTCGCCTTCATCCATGAAGATCAATGCATCGGCTGCACCAAGTGCATCCAGGCCTGTCCGGTCGATGCCATCGTCGGTGCCACCAAGGCGATGCACACCGTCATCACCGACGAGTGCACCGGTTGCGATCTCTGTGTCGATCCCTGCCCGACCGACTGTATCGAAATGATCCCTGTGCCGACCACGGTCGACAACTGGAAGTGGGATCTGGCCAGCGTCGCCATTCCGGTCAAGATAGTGGAATAAACAGCGGAGTAACCATGCAGCATCTGCTCGAACGCATCAAAGCCGGCACTCTGTGGGATTTTCACGGCGGCATTCACCCTCCCGAGAACAAGCACCAATCCAGCCTGACACCCGTGGTGGACGCGGGTCTGCCGCCCCAGCTCATCATACCGGTGCGCCAGCACGCAGGGCCGGCCGGCGATCTGCTGGTGCAGATCGGCGACAAGGTCAAGAAGGGTCAGCCACTGACCCGCTATGACAAGGGCCGCATAGTGCCCGTGCACGCCTCGACCTCGGGCACCATCACCGCCATCGGCCACCATACTGTGGCGCACCCCTCGGGTCTCGATGATCTCTGCATTACCCTGACGCCGGATGGGGAGGATGCCTGGGGTGAGCACCAGGGCAAGCCAGACTACTGGAATCTGGATCGGGGCGAACTGCTCGAGCGCATCCAGCAGGCCGGCATTGCGGGTCTGGGCGGCGCCGTGTTCCCGACTCACAGCAAGCTGGACGGCCGCGGTCAGCTCACCGAGATCCTGATCGTCAACGGACTGGAGTGTGAGCCCTACATAAGCACAGATGATCGTCTGATGCAGGAGTATGCCGACGAGATCATGGACGGCATCCGGGTGCTCAAGCATCTGCTCAAACCCAAGTTGACCCTGATCGGGGTGGAAGACAACAAACCCGCCGCCATTGCCGAACTGACCCGCCACGCCACCGACGAGGACGTGCTGGTGAAGACGGTGCCGACCAAGTACCCCTCGGGTGGTGCCAAGCAGACCATAGAGCTGCTTACCGGCCGTCAGGTGCCCAAGGGTGGGCGGGCGGTGGACATGGGTATCATGGTGCTCAACGTGGCCACCGTATTTGCCATCAAGCGCGCCATCATCGACGGCGAGCCGCTCATCTCCCGCATCGTCACCCTGACTGGCGATGCCTTCAAGAAGCCAGGCAATGCCTGGGTACTGCTGGGCACGCCAGTACGCTGGCTGTTGCAGCGTTTCGAGCTGCAACCCGAGACGGACCAGAGGGTCATCATGGGAGGCCCCATGATGGGCTTCACCCTGCCCCACGCCATGGTCCCCGTGGTCAAGGCCACCAACTGCCTGCTCTCCCCGACCCGTGCCGAGCTGCCGCCCCCCGGTCCCGAGCAAGCCTGCATCCGTTGCAGCGCCTGCGCCGATGCCTGTCCGGCCAATTTGCTGCCCCAGGAGCTCTACTGGTACAGCCGCGCCAAAGAGTACGACAAGGCCGAAGGGCTCAACCTGTTCGACTGTATCGAGTGCGGCGCTTGCGCCTGGGTCTGCCCCAGCCAGATCCCTCTGGTGCAGTACTACAAGATTGCCAAGGATGATATTCGCGAGGCCCGTGCCGAGGCCGAAAAAGCCGAGCGTGCCAAGCAGCGTTTCGAGGCCAAACAGGCCCGCTTCGAGCGGGAAAAAGCGGCCCGAGAAGCCCGCCATGCCGAGGCTGCTGCCCAGCGCCGCCAGGCCATGACGGCCAGTGGAGGGGAAGATCCCGTCGCTGCCGCCCTCGCCCGCATCAAAGCCAAGCAGGAAGTCACGGCCAGCGCTGTTGGCGAGCAGCCAGACAACAGCGCCATGATTGCCGCCCGCGAGGCGCGCAAGCAGGAGGCCCTCGCGCGGCGCGCCGCCAAGGCCGCCAGCAGCGATGAACCTGCTGACGTTGCCGCCGTCGTTGCACCAACGCCAGAGACGCAGGATCCAAAAAAGGCAGCTATCGCCGCAGCCCTTGCTCGGGCCAAGGCAAAAAAAGCAGCTCAAGCAGCGGATGAAAACGTCGCCGAGCCTGAGGCTATGGCTACCGAGACCCAGCCGACAAGCGAACCCGCACCGGCGACTGCCGAGGTTGACCCCAAGAAAGCAGCCATTGCCGCCGCCATCGCACGGGCCAAGGCCAAGAAGGCAGCGCAAGCTGCGGATGAAAACGTCGCCGAGCCTGAGGCTATCGCTAGCGAGGCCGAGCCGGTCAGCGAACCCGCACTGGCGACTGCCGAGGTCGACCCCAAAAAGGCAGCCATTGCCGCCGCCATCGCACGCGCCAAGGCAAAAAAAGCAGCGCAAGCGACGGATGAAAACGTCGCCAAGCCTGAGGCTATCGTTACCGAGACCCAGCAGGCCGGTGAACCCGCACTGGCGACTGCCGAGGTTGACCCCAAAAAGGCAGCCATTGCCGCCGCCATCGCGCGGGCCAAAGCCAAAAAAGCAGCGCAAGCGGCGGATGAAAACGTCGCCAAGCCTGACGCAACGGCTACCGAGGCCCAGCCGGTAAGCGAACCCGCACCGGCGACTGCTGAGGTCGACCCCAAGAAAGCAGCAATTGCCGCCGCCATCGCGCGGGCCAAGGCAAAAAAGGCCGCGCAAGCGGCAGATGAAAACGTCGCCGAGCCTGAGGTGACGGCTAAGGAGGCCGAGCCGCTCAGCAAACCCGCACTGGCGACTGCCGAGGTCGACCCCAAGAAAGCAGCCATTGCCGCCGCCATCGCGCGGGCCAAAGCCAAGAAGCTGGCAGCAGAGGCTGCCGCACAAGGCCTGACCACCCAAGCACAGTCACCTTCCCCATCGCCAGACAAGAGCCACTGATCCATGTTCAATATCGCGAGTGCGCCGTTTGCCCATAACCGCAAACAGACCCAAACCCTGATGTTGCTGGTGATCCTGGCTTGCCTGCCCGGCCTGCTGGCCCAGACCTGGTTCTTTGGCTGGGGTTCCTTCATCCAGATCCTGCTGGCGCTGGTGACGGCGCTGGGGGCCGAGGCGCTGGTGCTTCGCTTGCGCCGCCGCCCCATCAAGCCTGCCCTGATGGATGGCAGTGCCGCCCTGACCGCCGTGCTGATTGGCCTCTCTTTGCCCCCCCTGCTGCCCTGGTGGATGCTGGTACTGGGTACCGCCTTTGCCATCATCATCGCCAAGCACCTCTATGGCGGCCTGGGCCAGAACCTGTTCAACCCGGCCATGGTGGCCTATGTGTTGCTGTTGGTCTCCTTCCCCGTGCAAATGACCAGCTGGTTGCCGCCAGACACCATTCGCGCCTATGACATCGGCTTTGGCGATGCAGCGTCCGTCATCTTTACCGGCTTCAGCCTGGATGGCTACAGCATGGCGCAGCTCAAGCAGGGAGTGGATGGCCTCACCATGGCTACGCCACTCGATACCCTGAAGACAGGGCTGAATCAGGGGCTCACCACGGGTGAAGTGATGAGCCACGCTGTATTCGAGGGCTGGGGCGGCATCGGCTGGAGCTGGGTCAACCTGGGTTACCTGCTGGGCGGCCTGTTCCTGCTGCAGCAAAAAGTGATCAACTGGCGTATTCCGGGTGCCATCCTGGGCTCCTTGTTGCTGGCCGCAACCCTGGGTTATCTGATGACGCCGGATGCCACCGCCACACCCATGTTCCATCTGTTCAGCGGTGCCACCATGCTGGGGGCCTTCTTCATCGCTACCGATCCGGTCAGTGCCAGCACCACGCCCCGTGGCCGGCTGGTATATGGCGTACTGATCGGCGTGCTGGTCTACCTTATCCGTCGCTTTGGCGGTTACCCTGATGCCTTCGCCTTCGCCGTGCTGCTGGCCAACTTGTGTGTGCCGCTGATCGACAGCCTGACTCGCCCCAAGGTCTATGGAGCCCGTCGCAAATGACCCCGGCGCAAACCTCACTCTCAGGAAGTATCCAATGTTAAAGAGCATGCGCAAAAACGGCGTCACGCTAGCCCTGTTTGCCCTGGCCTGCACCGCCGTTGTGGTGCTGACCAACGAGCTGACCCGCGACAGGATCGCCCATCAGCAGCAGCTGGAAAAGCTGCGCACCCTCTCCGCCCTGTTGCCAGAAGGAAGCTATGACAACGACCTGGTGGCCAGTTGCAAGCTGGTACAGAGCAAAACCTATCTGGGCAGCGATCAGGCCATGCCGCTCTACACTGCAACCCTGAAAGGCGAGACCACGGGTTATGCGCTGGAAACCGTGGCACCCGACGGCTACAGTGGGGCCATTCGCCTCATGGTCGGTACCGATGCCAAGGGCAGCGTCAGTGCTGTGCGGGTGCTGGCCCACAACGAGACGCCGGGCCTGGGTGACAAGATAGAGCTGAAGAAATCGAGCTGGATAGACAGTTTTGTCGGCAAGTTCCTCAGCCGCGACAACGAGGCAAGTTGGGCAGTGAAAAAAGATGGCGGCGAATTCGATGCTTTCACCGGCGCCACCATCACCCCCCGCGCCGTGGTCAAGGCAGTGAAAAACCTGCTGCTGCTGGAGCAAACGCACCCTGAGTTGCTGCGTGATGCCCCTCCGTGCGACCCCACGCCATAAGCCTGGGCCCACACATATGAAACAGACTGATGTGCTATGCATATCCATGTGCCATCTCAGCCGGAGCCGATAAATGGAACACTCTCATACACTGGATGACCAGACCCCGATCAGTGAGGGCAAGGGCCGTCGTGAAGAGCTCAAGGAGCTGATGCTGCAAGGGCTGTGGAAGAACAACCCCTCTCTGGTGCAGGTGCTGGGGCTCTGCCCTACCCTGGCAGTGTCCTCCACCTTTACCAATGCGCTCGGACTGGGATTGGCCACCATGGTGGTGCTGGTGAGCTCCAACCTTGCCATCTCCCTGGTTCGCAACCTGGTGCCCAAGGACATTCGCATTCCCATCTACGTGATGATCATCGCCGCCCTGGTCACCAGCGTGCAGCTGCTGATGAATGCCTATACCTATGGCCTCTATCAGGCGCTCGGTATCTTCATCGCCCTGATTGTCACCAACTGCGTCATCATAGGCCGGGCCGAAGCCTATGCCTCCAAGAATCCGCCCCTGCTGGCGGCACTGGACGGTTTCATGATGGGGCTGGGCTTTACCCTGGTGCTGCTGGTGCTGGGTGGCCTGCGGGAGATCATTGGCATGGGGACCCTGTTTGACGGCGCCGAATTGCTGCTGGGTGACTGGGCCAAGTCCCTGCGCATCGAGCTGTTTCATGCCGATGCCAGCCTGCTGCTGGCGATCCTGCCGCCGGGGGGCTTTATCGGGCTAGGCCTGATGATCGCCGGCAAGAATGCCATCAATGACTGGCGTGATCGCAAGCAAGCCGCCCCCCTTGCCGATAGCAGTGTGCCGGTGGCGGGTGTGCGCGCCACCCAGCTCTGACCTGAGATGTGAGAAACCATGAACAACCAGAAACGCAGGCAGATCCTGGAGCGACTGCGGGACAACAATCCCCATCCCACCACAGAGCTCAACTTCACCTCGCCCTTCGAGCTTTTGATTGCCGTGTTGCTGTCAGCCCAGGCCACCGACGTAAGCGTCAACAAGGCCACCGACAAGCTCTATCCGGTGGCCAATACCCCGGCCGCCATGCTGGCGCTCGGGGTGGATGGGCTGAAACAGTACATCAAGACCATAGGCCTGTTTAACACCAAGGCCGAAAACGTCATCAAGACGTGCGCTATCTTGCTGGAACGCCATGGCGGCGAGGTGCCGGAGAACCGCGAGGCGCTGGAAGCGCTGCCCGGTGTGGGTCGCAAGACCGCCAACGTGGTGCTCAATACCGCCTTTGGCTGGCCCACCATCGCCGTCGATACCCACATCTTTCGGGTGTCGAATCGCACCGGCTTCGCGGTGGGCAAAAACGTTGATCAGGTGGAAGAGAAACTGCTGAAAGTGGTGCCTGCCGAGTTCAAGCTCGATGTGCACCACTGGTTGATCCTGCACGGCCGTTACACCTGTCTGGCTCGCAAACCGCGCTGCGGCTCCTGTATCATCGAAGACTTGTGTGAATACAAAGAAAAAGTCTATCCACAGGAATAAGGCAGCATGCAGGCTGTACGCTACAGCCCGCAAACTTCTGCTGCGATTCCTGTATCATCCAAGACTTGTGTGAGTACAAAAATCTACCCGGAGAACTGAGCAATGAGAATTCTGCATACCATGCTGCGTGTTGGCGATCTGCAACGCTCCATCGACTTCTACACCCGAGTGCTGGGTATGAAACTCTTGCGCAAGAGCGAAAACAGCGAATACAAATACACTCTGGCCTTCGTTGGCTACGGTGACGAGAAAGACGAAGCCGTCATCGAGCTCACCTACAACTGGGGTGTCAGCGAGTACGAACTGGGCTCGGCCTACGGCCACATTGCGCTGGAAGCGGACGACATCTATGCCACTTGCGACGCCCTGCGCGCCGCCGGCGCCAAGATCACCCGCGAGCCAGGTCCAGTGAAGGGCGGTACCACTGTCATTGCCTTCGTGGAAGATCCGGACGGTTACAAGATTGAACTGATCGCCAAGAAAGATGCAGGCAGCGGCCTGGGTGACAGCTTCTGAGGCAATGCCTCAGGCAACGCCCAATAAAAAGAGCGCTGCGGCGCTCTTTTTTCATCTCAGTGCACAGGCCATCAGATGGCGCCATTGCGGCCCATATTGATCACCACCCGCCGGTTCTTGGCGCGACCGTCGTCGGTTTCATTTGAGCGGACATGACGCTTCTCGCCATGCCCTTCCACCGAGATCTTGCCCGGATCGATCCCCAGATCCACAAACACCTTCTTGATGGCATCTGCCCGCTTCTCGGAGAGTTTCTGGTTGGGCCAGCGGCCGCCATAGCTGTCGCTGTAGGCGTTGATCACCACCAGATCTATGCTCTTGTCGACCTTCACATACTCGCCGATCATCGCCAGTCGCCGCCGGGAGGCCAGTGACAGCTGATCGCTGTTCTTGTCATAGGAGAGTACGCTGAAGGCGATGTCATTGAAGCTATAGGGCAGCAATCCACTCAGGCAATCCACAAAGGCCTGGTACTTGACCCGAAAGTTGACAGAGGAGAGGGAGACCCGCACCGGTCGATTCTGGCGGTACCAGTCACGATACTGGAAAGTTGGCATGCGCCCCCCTTCCAGCTCATCGAGCATGGTCCAGGCGGTCTGCCCCTCCACCAGACCATCAAACTGCTGGTAAAAGCGCAACTGGCTCACTTCCCGCCCGGCAACACCGGGACGCCAGAGTGGCGGCATGATCCCCAGACTCACCGTCTGGGTCTGGGCTTGCTGTCGCAGCCCCTTGAGTTCGAAATCCAGATTGATCTTGCGACCGGCACGGCTGACGAAGGCGCCCGTCCCCCAGTTGGGAATAGGGTGTTCGAGGCGGCACTCCACTTGCGTATCCGAGGTCAAACGCCAGACGGATTGATCCAGGCCGGCACCAAACTCGGTAACCCCCGCCTGTAATTGCATACTCACTGATATGCTGACCAACCCGACTATCCAAGCGTTCAAGTGCCTGCCCTCCACACGATCTCACGTTAGGTATCGGCAGGGGCAGGGCAAGCTTTAGGGCAAAGCACTCAGTGGGGGGAAGGACGATCCATCAGCTTGAAGCTGGCAATGCGACCCGCCAGCTCGCGAGCCAGCAGATCCAGCTCGGCGCTGTTTTGCTGCAAGGTTTCAGAGTGCAGGCGATGAGCTTCGTACACCTCGCGTATGGTCATCACATTGTGCTGGATATCGTCAGTGACGTAGCGCTGCTCCTCCGTCGCGGTGGCCACCTGGGCAGTCATGTCGCTCACCTTGCGCACCTCGCTCACTATGTCGCTCAGCTCGCTCCCCGCCCGCTTGGCCTCGGTCACGCTCAAACCCGCCTGCTCAGTGCCCAGATGCATGGCCGTGACCGCCTGATCCGCCCCCTGACGCAATCGGGACAACATCCGCTCTATGTCCTCTGCAGCCTGCTGGGTGCGAGAGGCCAGTGCCCTTACCTCTTCCGCCACCACGGCAAAACCACGACCAGATTCACCGGCCCGGGCCGCCTCTATGGCTGCATTGAGGGCAAGCAGGTTGGTGCGATCCGAGATCTGCTTGATGAGATTTAGCGCCTCACCGACCGACTCTGTATCCTGATACAGGCTATCCACCAGTTGCTGGGTGTTGGCCAGAGTGCCCGCCACCAGCTGGATGGCGTCTATGGTCTGATCGACCTCCTTGTCGCCCTGACGGGCACGTCCGATAGCCTGCTGGGTCGCCAGCGACGTCTGGGTTGCATTGCGCGCAATCTCGGCCACCGTCGAGGCCATCTCGGTGGCTGCTGTCGCCACCAGATCCACCTGACCGAAACCTTTGACGACGCCAGCATTCACCTCGGCGATCACGTCTGCCGAGGTGGCGGCGCTGCGGGCCAGCACCTCGCAGGAACGGCGTACCGCCAGCAACAGCCCCTCAAGGTGCGCGAGGAAATGGTTCAGATCCTGCGCCAGGGCGCCCAGTTCGTCACCGGACCGCCAGTTGACCCGCACCGTCAGATCATTCTCCTGTACCAGCCGTTTGAAGGTCTGGTGCAACGCCATAAAACCCAGGTGCAGATCTCGCACCACCCGCCAGCAGACGATGGTGGTCAACGCTACGCACAGCAGCACACCGAGCGCCGCCCACCAGAAGTCACGGGCACTCTTTGCCCGCATCTGCTCGACCCGCTCGAACAACTGCTGATAAAGGCGATCTTCGCTCTCCTTGAGCAGACCTATCTTGTCGGTACTCAAGGCAAACCAGGCTTCGGCATCGACCCCGAAGCCGCCTGTGGTGGCTTTGTCCAACGCCAGTTGCTCCATGGCGGCGACCTTGGCTACCACGGGAGAGGCCAGGCTGTCGGCCAGCAGTTGACGTTGTGACGGGCTCGCCACCGCCTGGAAACGCTCGAGATAGGTATTCTGGGCCGCCAGCAGGGAGATGAATTGCTGCAACAGCGCGGGGGTAAAGTGATCACGGCCGAACACATTGCTCAGGGTTGCCCGCTCCAGCCCCATTCGTTCCTTGCTCTGCAAGAAGGCGGCGTAGGCATTGGTCTGCAGCGCTATGGTGGCATCCTGACTGTTGAGACTGACCTGGTCCACCACGGCCAGCAGCTGGCTGATAAGATGGCTGTAAAAGCCAACCTGCTCGGCCACTTCGACCCCCAGCGCGCCGACCCGCTCACGCATGGCGGTGAGCCCGGTCAGCGCCTGTTGTACCTCTCCCAACGCCAGCAAGGCGGGATCCTCGTGAAAACGGACCAGCAGGGTATCGACCAGCTTGCGCTGGGCAGGCAGGGCGTCGCGAAACTTGTTGCCACCAGAGCCAAGGAAACCTGCCGACATGCCGCGCTCCTTTTGCAGCTCGTGGGCCAGTTGCGCCGCCTCCCGCACCACATAGAGTGCCGCTTGTGCCTGGCCCATCTCCTGTTCGACCTGATAACGCTCATACACGTATCGGCCAGAAAAAAACAGCAAGGCCAGCAGTGGCAGGCAGACCACCAACAACATCTTGTGTGCCAATCCCAGCTTGTTCATCCCCTCTCCCCATTCCATTGTTGAAGTGGTCAATTATAAGCACGAGTGGCGAGAATAGAATCAGACGCCCGTCTCATGGCTGCTGATGAGGGACAAAGGCTGGCTTTTTTGCCATAATGCCGCCTCATTTCACGCCGACCGAGATACCATGACCGACGCTGTACACACTCTCAAGGGCCGTTTTCGTGGCTTTTACCCCGTCGTCATCGATGTTGAAACCGCCGGGTTCAATGCCAGGACAGACGCCTTGCTGGAGATCGCCGCCTATACCCTCAAGATGAATGAAGATGGCTGGCTCGCTCCCGATCAGGTCTTTCATTTTCACGTCGAGCCGTTCGAAGGCGCCAACCTGGAAAAGGCGGCGCTGGAGTTCACCGGCATAGACCCTTTCAATCCGCTGCGCGGCGCCGTCAGCGAGAAAGAGGCGCTGACCGAGATTTTCAAGGGCATTCGCAAAGGGATGAAGGAGAGCGACTGCAACCGCGCCATCATAGTAGCCCACAACGCCACCTTCGATCATGGCTTCGTCATGGCTGCTGCCGAGCGGGCCGGCCTCAAGCGCAATCCGTTCCATCCGTTTGCCACCTTCGACACTGCCGCCCTCTCCGGCCTGGCCCTGGGTCAGACAGTGCTGGCCAAGGCGTGCCAGAGCGCTCGCATCCCGTTTGACAATAAAGAGGCGCACTCGGCCCTCTATGACACCGAACGCACCACTGAGCTGTTCTGTCATATCGTCAACCGCTGGAAGAGCCTGGGTGGCTGGCCGCCAGCCCACCCGGATGATGCCCCCGTCGATGACGCGAACGAACAAGCAGGATAAGCAACAAGCAAGAAGGCTGCCATGGCAGCCTTCTTCTATTGGAATATGGTATCAACGTGGTTTGACCAGAATGGCAGGCAGACCCGGACAGCACAGTTTTCAACCGCTCTGCTCCCCTCGCTCACCCCAACCCTGCGGGGATGCGTCTCACAGGCCAATTGCCTGATTTTTTACTCGACATTTGTCGTGATTTTCGCAAACTAACTGCCTTTCAAAAGACAGACAACCAATAACCATTAAAAGGAAGTCACATGAACCCTGTTGTTGTCGCGGTCTCGCTGATGCTGGTGCTCAGCCTGCTGCGGATCAATGTGGTGGTCTCGCTCTCCATCAGCGCCATCGTAGGTGGCCTGCTGGGTGGCCTGTCCCTGGCCGACACCCTCAGCACCTTCAGCGGTGGCCTGGGCGGTGGCGCAGAGATCGCTCTTTCCTATGCCATGCTGGGGGCCTTTGCGGTCGCCATCTCCCGCTCAGGGATCACCGACCTGCTGGCCCGCAAGGTGATCAACCAGCTGGGGCAAGATGCCAGCAGCTCGCGCATCCTCTGGGTCAAGACACTGCTGCTCGGCGCCGTCCTTTGCGTATCCGTCGCCTCCCAAAACCTGATCCCGGTCCACATCGCCTTTATTCCCATCCTGATCCCGCCGCTGCTGCATGTGATGGCCAAGATGAAAGTCGACCGCCGCCAGGTGGCCTGCGTCATCACCTTCGGCCTGACCGCGACCTATATGCTGTTGCCGGTGGGCTTTGGTGGCATCTTCCTCAACAACATACTGGCCAAGAACCTGATCGACAACGGGGTGCCGGTCGAGCTTGACCAGCTGCCGATGGCCATGGCAATCCCTGTGCTGGGGATGTTCCTTGGTCTGCTGGTCGCCGTGTTCATCACCTACCGCAAGCCACGCCAGTATGACATGGACAAGATCCTGGCCGCCGAGCCCGAATCCACCGAGCTCAATCTCAACCATATCTGGGTTGCCCTGCTGGCCATCGCCGTCGCCCTCGGGCTGCAGCTGATGACCAACAGCATAGTGCTGGGTGCATTGGCAGGCTTTGTCATCTTTACCTGTGGCGGTGTCATCAAGTTTCGCGAGAGCCAGGACGCCTTCACCCAGGGCGTGCGCATGATGTCCCTCATCGGCTTCATCATGATCTCAGCCGCCGGCTTCGCCGCCGTGATGAAGGCGACCCAGGGGGTGGAGAGCCTGGTGCAATCCGTCTCTGCGGTGATCGGGGATCAAAAAGGCCTCGCCGCCTTCCTGATGCTGCTGGTTGGTCTCTTGATCACCATGGGGATAGGCTCTTCCTTCTCCACTGTGCCCATCATAGCCACCATTTATGTGCCGCTCTGTATCCACCTCGGCTTCTCCCCCATGGCGACCATGGCCCTGGTCGGCGCCGCCGGTGCACTGGGGGATGCAGGTTCACCCGCCTCGGATTCGACCCTGGGCCCCACGTCGGGTCTCAATGTCGATGGTCAGCACGACCATATCTGGGACAGCGTGGTGCCCACTTTTATTCACTACAATATCCCGCTCATCCTCTTTGGCTGGGTGGCGGCCATGGTGCTCTAGCACTCGGGCAAGATGCAGACATGCAAAAGGCGACCTCGGGGTCGCCTTTTCATTGATAAAGGAGTGGTATCAACATGGTACGGAGCAACTGTGACATTGTGGGGAAAGCGGTAATAGCGCTAGCCCAACACCACCTCCTGCATAATGGCCCGATTGATAAAATAGCGATGACAGAACAGTAAAAAATCCTGTAAAGGCAGTGGCTTAGAGTAAAAATACCCTTGAATTTCGTCTACTCCGATGTTCAACACTGCATTGAGTTCATTACTATTTTCCACTCCTTCTGCCACCACCCGCACCCCGAGTTGATGCGAGAGCGTAGTAATGGCTTCTACAAACAGCGCCTGACGAGTATCACTGTCGATGGCAGTGATGAAGGATCTATCGATCTTAAGTTTGTCGAAGTAAAGCTCGCGCAAATATGAGAAAGATGACCAACCGGTCCCGAAGTCATCGAGAGCCACCCGCACCCCGATCTGGCGCAAGGAATGGATTATCTGCTTGCTCAGCTCGATATCGTCCAGCGCTATGGTTTCGGTCAGTTCTACGATCAGCTGCTGTAACCCCAGCGGTCCCTCGCTTGTCTTCGCTTCCACATTCGCAGCCAGTCCCATGTTGAACATAGAGCTGGAAAGGTTGACCGATATTTCAAGTGGTTCTATCAGATCGCTCGGGAAAATAGCCAGATCGTGTTGCAAACGCATGAAAATCCACACACCTAGATCCTCACCCAATCCGTTTTCTTCCGCTAGTGAGATGATGTCAAGTGGAGGGATAAAGCCATATTCCGGATGACGCCAGCGGATCAACGCCTCCGCACCGAGCCTTACAGCGCCTTGCCCGTGGACAATCGGCTGATAGTAGAGACTGAGCTGCTGACAATCGATACAACAGATGAGCGCACGAAGCTCGGCCGACAATCTACGGTTACGCAGATAGTGTTGATACATGCTGCTGGAGAACACGACATACCGATGTAAGCGCCGCCGTTTGGCGCTGTCGAGCGCGATATCAGCAAATAGCAGCATCTCCTCCGGTGTATTGACAGGCCTGGCATATTGACTGACGCCCATGAACACTCGCACTCTATGCGCAGGATCTGCCGCAAATGCCAGTTCAGCAAGCTCACTACGCAACTGTTCCAAAAACGGGAAACGCAGGTAAGTAGGCATAACACCAGAAATAACGATGGCAAACTCGTCGCTACCGGTTCGAGCAACAAAGATCCCGGCAGTCAACGCATTACGGATCCGTTCGGCCAACTGCTTGAGCAAGGCATCGCCGATCTCATAACCCAGACTGTCATTTACCTCCCTAAAATGCCCCAGATCCACCACGCAAACAGTGATACTACGTCCCCCACCTCGATGGGCTGCACGCTGCTTGAGATGTTTAAGGTGTTTGATAAGCGCAGCCCGGTTTGGCAGACCCGTCATTGTGTCATTCCAAGCCAGAAAGTGCTGATGACGCACCTCGCGAAACAACACCAGCAGCATCACCATGGTCGCCAGCATCAAAAAAGCGAGGATGGCAAAATTCTGAGTTCTTGAATCGTTGAGTAACTCTCGCTGGGCAATGGCCGAGGGGCCGGTGAAATTTTTCACCATGACATCACGGATAGCCACCAAATCTCGGTTTAATTCATCAGAGAAATGGGCGAGTGGACTCGATTCATGTCCTCCACTCATCACATCCTGCTCATACTGCTCGAACAAGGTCATGATCTTGCCAGCCGCCTTGCCAGCCCCGAAGCGATCCCTGACAGACCTCGCCTCCTCCCCATGCAGAAAGACGTCGAGCCGGTTCCAGGCAATATCAAAACGCTTGTTCATCTCATCCTGACTGACGGCGCCGGCACGATAGAGCAACAGAGCTTCGTCAAACGCGTGGATCTCCAGCTCCAGTTGCGCCAAGGCCCAAGCCGAAAGTTGTGTGTAGCGAGTCACTGCATTAAAAGCGCGGTCATAGTTCCAGACTGACCAGATAGCGACGCCCAGAAATGTCGTCACCATGAGGATCAGGCTAAGAAACTTGCCGCGCAGCATGTTATTTGCTCTCGAGTGCCGTCAGTTGCCACACCATGCGGCTGTGATAGACCTCTTTGTTGAGCTCGGGGTGTTCAGATAGGGGGTAAATGATCCAGAGAGGCCCCTTGTTGCGCAAGGTCAACTCCTTGCCACCCTGCTTCTCGGCCAGCAACACCGGGTAAAGTTGCCCATCTTCTAGAGGTACCGATGCCCAGTAATCATTGATGGCGACCGCCTTGACCTCCAGGCTCTTGAGACCGTATATCCTGACAAGATCTCGCAGCAACACTCCCCGATAGGTATGACTACCCTCAGTCCAGGGGGTATGTGTTTTGACTTCTGTCTGCGGCAAGGCCTCAAATTCGGCACGGGTCAGCACCACCTCCCCTTTGCCATTACAACAGCCATCCCCCTTAATCCTCAGGAACGAGTCATCTGCCAGAGCCATTGCTGACACAAGATACCCGCATAGCAGAAGCCCCCGACCAAACCATCCACCCATAATGAACCTCCATGTAATACTGTTCGTTTTATTAATCTCACGCGGCCCATTCACATACAAACAATAGGGCATGAATACAGACCAAAGTCGTAGCTACTTGGGTTCACTCAAGAAATCACTTGCTCCAAGCAGTTCCCGAATGACTCCATAAGCATGGCATCGACGCTCCTCATGCAGCAACCGCACCGGTGAATTTAAATGCTCTTGTGACTCTCATCTCTTTTCTGTGCCGCCGATGAATAGCGACTGAGGATAGGCCGCGATACCCAACCCCAAATGGCAGTGTCTAGTCCTGAAATAGGTTTACACATTTTCGGCTAGCATTTCTCCACTCAGAACCCCCGATGCACTGCATCGGGGGTTCTGTATTTCAACGCATGATGCGGCCGCTCCACGTTGTAGATATC
>NZ_JAACFW010000012.1:0-137802 GCF_029237245.1 Aeromonas sp. 5HA1 | reverse complement strand
ACATTGAAAATCAACAAAATTGTTTGATGTTCGATGCTGTGAGTGCCCACACAGATTGCTTGATTCAAATTGTTAAAGAGCGTCACGCTTGTCGCGTTGAGGAGGCGCATATTACGCTCCTCACTTCAAAAGTCAAGCGGTTGTTTTCGCTTTTCTTTCGGCGCCGGCTTCGCAAGGAAGCTGGCTCATCAGGTTGGCGTGTTCCGCCGTGCTGGTAGGGGCGCATTATAGGGAGCCGCGCCAGGATGACAAGGGCTTTTTGCAAAAATGCGTTCGTTTGCTGAAAAAGCAGGCTGAAGCCCCTGAAACCAAGACATCAGCCCCCATTTAGGCCGATTTTTTGCTCAACTCTTCGCTTTGGGCCTGGATATAGTTGACCCAGCTGGTTGCCCGCTGTTGCCAGTTACCCTGCTGTTGCAGTTCACGGGCCAGCTCCAACGCCTGGGCATACTGCTCCTTATTAAGGTATGCCTGCACCAGCAACGCCTTGGCTCTATTACCCTGTTCGCCCTTCACTGACTTGATGGCAGCCAGCTGGGTCATAGCGGCTTCCGTCTTGCCTTGTTGAAGCAGCAGTTCGGCTGCACGCATGGCCGCTTTGGGCTGAGCATGCTGTTTGGCGAGCAACTGCCAGCTATCAACCGCTTTTGGCCATTCACGAGCGCCCTCCCACAACTGGGCCAGCAACTGCCGGTTTTCGGCACTTTGCTTCATCTGTCCCTTGGACATGGCCGCTTCCAGCAGACGGGCACCACGATAAGGCAGCCCCTGCCAGGCATAAAGGCGGATCAACTGATTGCGGGTGGCGGCATCGTCCATCAATTTTCTATCGATGGCTGTCTGCAACAGAGCCAGCGCTTGATCACCACGCTTGGCAGAGAGGTTGAGCGAAACCGCCTGTTGCCACCATTTGCTCTCTTTCGGCTCATGGCGGATCAGCTCGGCGGCCTGATCGGCTGCCACCCCGTAGCGCTGCAAGGCAGTAAGGGCAGAGAGGCGAATGATGGCTGCCTGCTTCTGCCAGCCCTTTTTCAACAGTTGTTCGCTCTGACTGGCGGCCTCGCCATACTGTTTGTTGTGGTAATAGAGGCCGGCAAGACGAAGGCGCAAGGCATCGTCGGGTTTGATCGCCAGTGCCGCCTTGTAGCTTGCGATGGCGCCAGACCAGTTGGATTGCTGGGCCTGGATATCGCCACGCAGGCGCAGCAGCTGGAGTTGTTGTTGCTCGGGCCACTCTTTATAGGTGAGCGCCTGCTCCACATAGCGGCTTGCCTGGGCGGTTTGCTGCAAATTGGCGGCCAGCGAAGCCTGCAACTGGGCCAGCCAGGCGCGCTCGGCATCGGTGTTTGGCTTGAGTACAGACGCCTTGCTCTGAGCCTGTTGCCACTGGCCGGACTGATAGAGCTTCATCACGGGTTCAAGCTGGCGGGAGAAGTGAGGGCTGACCTCCATGGCCAGACAGGCTTGGCTGACCAAGGCCAGCAGACAGATCCAGATCCGCAACATAGTTATGACTCCAGTTTGAATTTGAGCGTGATGACTTGCACCAGCTTGTCGGCAGCACCCGGTCTTGGTTGATAACGCCACTTGTTGATCGCCTGAATGGCCGCCCGCTCGAACTGACGCTTGGGCTTGGCCTCGATCACTTCCACATCCTGTACTCGCCCTTCAGCATCGACGCTGAAGCGCAGGGTCACGGCGCCTTCGATCCCCGCCTGCTGGGCGCGATAGGGGTAAACAGGTTCGATCCGTTGCAGCGGCATCAACATATCGCCGGCGCCGACACCGGCGCCTTGCTGCTGACCATGAAAGTTACCGCTCAGTACGGGAGCTGTGCTGGTCGCCACACCGGGGGCATAGACCTGCACAGCACTGAGGCTGGATACCAGATCCAGGCTAGGTTGCACCGAAGGCAATGGCGCTGCAGCCGGCAACGGCATGGGAGTCGACGCCAGTGCTGCGGGAGGTTCCGGCAGGGGTTCAGGCTCTTGCGGTACCGGGCGCTCACGCACCTGCACCTCTGTCACTTCATTCTGCATGTTGATGACGATGGATTTTTGCTCACTCGCCACCTTCCCCCCCTTGGGAGGCTCAACCAGAGTAGCCATGAACAGCAGGATCCCCAGACTGAGGGTAATCCCCAGTCCCAGACTCATCAACTTGTATTTCATTTCGGTGCCACCGCCACGGCAATATTGGCAATGCCCGCCGCCTTGGCCTCATCCATCACCCGTACTACCTTGCCGTGCGGTACCCGCTCGTCGGCCTGGATCACCAGGCTGGCATCGGGCTGTTCCGCCAACAGGCGGGCAATACTGGCCTGTACCCGCTCCACGTCTATCTGCTTGCGGTCGAGGAAGATCTGACCCTGGGCACCTATCGCCAGCATGATGCTGGAGGATTTCTGCGCCTTGGCCTGACTGGCCTGGGGCCGGTGCACCTCAAGCCCGGCTTCACGCACGAAGGAGGTGGTGACAATAAAGAAGATCAGCATGATGAACACGATATCCAGCATGGGAGTCATGTCGATCTGCACTTCGTCACGCTGACGTTTGGATTGCCGTCTCATTGCATTACCTTCTCTTCTCGCAGGCCGTCCCGGGTCTTGGCCAGCGCACGCTTGGCCTGGCTCTCGAGTCGGCTGAGTAACAAGACGCCGGAGAGGGCCACCACCATGCCTGCCATGGTGGGGATGGTGGCGCGAGAAATACCGCCCGCCATGCTCTCCGGGTTAAAGCGGTTGGCCGCGGCCAACGCATCGAATACGCCTATCATGCCGGTCACTGTACCGAGCAGGCCCAGCATGGGGCAGAGCACCACCAGGGTGCGGATGAAGATCAGATGACGGTTGAGCTCAAGCTCGGCCTGAGCCAGCCAGCGACCACGAATGGCCCTGGCATGCCAGCTGTGGCGCTCACTGCGCGCCTGCCAGCGGCCAAGCAGCTGTTGCTTCAAGGGACCAAAGCCCAGATTGAGGTAGAGCAGCCGCTCGATCATCAGAATCCACATCAGCACCAGCAGAGCCAGAATGACCCAGAGCACGGGGCCGCCACGCCCCATGAAGCTCTGCAACTGTTGCCAGATGTCGAGCATCATGCTGCCCGCTCCATCCCGTTGTTATTGCTCTCGGCGCGCTCGGCCAGGATGCCGGCGACTTGCTGCTCCAGCACATTGGAGAGCTCGGTGAAGCGGGACTGCAGCAGGCTGTGAGCCAGGATCAGCGGAATGGCAGCCACCAGACCCTGGACCGTGGTGATCAGCGCCATTGAGATGCCTCCCGCCATGATCTTGGGATCGCCGGTACCGAACTGGGTGATGGCCTGGAAGGTGCCGATCATGCCGGTCACAGTACCGAGCAGACCCAGCATGGGGGCGATGGCCGCGATCACCTTGACCATGCCGATGCCACGCTCCATGCGGGGCGTCTCCTGCAGGATGGCCTCATCCAGCCTCAGCTCGAGGGTTTCCATGCTCAGCTCGGGATGCTGCTCCGCGACCGTCAGCACCCGACCAAGGGCATTGTCGGCGTGATACTCGCCGCTCTTGAGCTGGCGACGCACCAGAGTCAGCTCGCGGGAGAGGCTCCACAATCGCACTGCGGCGATCCCCAGACCGATGGCGGCCAGCAGCACTATGATGGCGCCAACCTGGCCACCCTGTTGAACTTGCTGCCAGAAAGTAGGCGCCTGTGCCAGCATCTCCAGCAGGGTGCCGTGGGAAGGATCCAGCGGCAGAGTTTCTCCCTCCTGACCCTGGTAGGCCGCAACCTCGGAGAGCACGCCACCTGGCAGACCCAGCACAGGGCTCAACCCCTCGGCAGTGGGCTGCAGGAAACCGTCACCACCAAACAGGGCAAAGCTGCCGACCCGGGTCAGCGGCTGCTCGCTGGCAGCGCCTTGGGCATCGAGCACCTTGCCGTCGAACTGGGCAATCCGGCCAGACTCGCGGATCTCTTGCAGCAGAGTCGCAGGCAACAGGGCGAGGGCGGCGCGATCCGGTACCTGCTTCTCCTGCGCCATGGCTTTCAACGGGGCGAGGCGATCGGGATATTGACCTTCTACCGCAGACTCGGCCAGCAGCTTGACCGCATCGCTGGCACCCTGACGGGTCACGGCAAAAATGTCATTCATGTCACCGGAGGCCTGCTCCCACTGACCGTTGAGCTCGACCAGCTGCTTTTCATTGCTGGCGAACTGGCTGGCCAGCTCCTTGCTCAGACGCTGCGCCTCGGCCAGTTTGGCGCGGGCACTGTTGAGCTCTTTGGAGACGGTCGCCAGATCCTGCTGGGCCTGCTGTTCGCGAGCCTGCTCCTGCTGCTGCCAGGCCTCATCGGCGATGGCCGCATTGGCACCCAGGGAGAGGGCGATAACGAGCGGGAACCATTTCATGACTGAGCCTCCTGGCTACGGCTGACCGACAGGGGCACATGGAGCAATTGCGGGACTTTCTTGTCGGTGGCCATCTCCAGTGCATCGGCGATGGGGGAGAGCCACTGACTGTCGAGGGCTTGCCACTGCTTTGCTTCCGCAGACCAACGCCATGCCTGACTGCGATCGGCTGTCATGGCCAGCAGGGAGACACGGCCCAGCGCCAGCACGTCGACCCGGCGCTGCGCACCATCCAGAGCCAGCTCGGCGGAATAACTGTCCATCCGGCTGCCGTATTCGGCTTCGATCTGATAGGCCTGCAGCAGCTGACGGAATTTCTCCGCTTCGCTCACATCGGCTCTGGCCAGCGTCGCTTTCAGCTGTTCAACCCGTGCCAGGCGATCTTCTTTGCGCAGCGGCAGATCCTCTTGCACCAGCTGTTCCAGATCGGCTTGCATCTGCAGCATCAGCGGGATCAGGCCCTGTCGGGTCTCTTGCACCGCCTCCAGCTGCTGGCTCAACTTGCCCAGCTCATTCTGCTGATCGGCCACCAAAGACTGCATGTAGCGGTTGTAGGCTTCCAAATCACGCAGTTGCAGCTGCGCATTTTGCAGCTCCAGTCTGGCGGCAACGGCCGCATCGGCGGCTTTTTCCACACGCTGCTGGGAGACTTTCCCGGCGGCTATGCTGTTCTTCAGTGCAGGCGCGACCAGGTCATCGGCGCTGGCAGCGAAGTGGACTGACAATGGCAACAAGGCCAAACCCCAAAACTTGTTCATGATATAAATCTTAACAATGATAACTATTCTCATTGTCTCAAAGAGTGGGGTCAGTGGCAATCAGATGATTTTCTTGGCCTTCGGTGGAAAAAACAGGATAATTTTTAAGCAAGCACGGGAGTCACTGGCGTTGGTAGTCACAACACCAAATCAATAAATAAAAAATATCTTTTCGATCAATGTGATAGGGATCGAAAAAGGAGATGTACATGTTTAACGATGCGATCTGGGAACACATCGATCGATTCACCAAGGCCAAGAAGACCAGCGAGATCCAGCAGCAACTGGAGCGCTTCAGTCATCAAATGGGCTTTGATTACTTCCGTCTGCTGATTATTTTCCCCATCAGCATGCAGAAATCCCATGTGGCACTGTTCAACAACTGCCCCACCAGCTGGTTCGAAGCCTACAGCGAACGGCACTACCTGACCCAGGATCCTGTGGTGTTCCTGGGCCTGAAGCAGACCCAGCCCATCTTTTGGAACAAGCTCGACTGCGACTCTCCCTGGCTACCCAGCGCCAGCCGGGAAGTCATGAATCTGGCAGCCGACTTCGGAGTGAGAAACGGCGTCTCCTTCCCGCTGCATACGCCGCAGGGGGAACACGGCATCCTCTCTTTCATCAGCAAGGAAAAATCCAATTCCGATCTGATGTTTGAAAACGTTCCCTTGCTGTCGTTCTGCGCCAGCTACATCTTCAATTCGGCGTTGCAGCTGATAAAGAGCAGACCGGATTTGATGAAGCACCTGACCGAGCTGTCAGATCGGGAGAAGGAGTGCCTGTTCTGGGCCAGTGAGGGCAAGACCTCCTGGGAGATCGCCACCATACTCGGCATCAGCGAACGCACAGTCAACTTCCACCTCAATCAGGTCACCAACAAGACGGACTCGAAGAACCGCAACCAGGCGATAGCCAAGAGCATCTCCAGCGGCATCATAGTGCCCTCGCTGGACGACGTGACCATCACCAACCTGCGGTTGTCATAACGACCACCCCACCAGATAACCAAACAAAAAAAGAGCCGCATTGCGGCTCTTTTTTCATTCCGGACCAGGGCTTATTCCACTGTCACGGATTTCGCCAGGTTGCGTGGCTGATCCACGTCCGTGCCCTTGATGAGGGCAACATGATAGGACAGCAGCTGCAACGGCACTGTGTAAACGATGGGGGCTATCATCTCTTCCACGTGGTTCAGGCTCATCACCCGCATGGTGGCATCGCTCTTGAAGCCGGCGTTCGCATCGGCAAACACGTAAAGGATACCGCCACGAGCACGCACCTCTTCCACGTTGGACTTGAGCTTCTCCAGCAGATCGTTGTTCGGAGCCACCACTATGATGGGCATCTCGGCATCGATCAGCGCCAGCGGGCCGTGCTTCAGTTCACCGGCGGCATAGGCTTCGGCATGGATGTAGGAGATCTCTTTGAGCTTGAGCGCCCCCTCCATGGCGATGGGGTACTGACTGCCACGGCCGAGGAACAGGCTGTGGTGCTTGTCGGCGAACTCTTCGGCCAGCGCTTCTATGTCCTTGGCCAGCGCCAGGCTTTCCTTGATGCGCAGTGGCAGTGCTTGCAGCGCCTTGACCAGCTCGGCCTCGGCTTCGGCACTCAGGTTGCCACGGCAGTGACCAACGGAGGCCACCAGCATCAGCAGACCGGCCAACTGGGTGGTGAATGCCTTGGTGGAAGCCACGCCGATTTCGGCGCCAGCACGGGTCATGAAGGCCAGATCCGATTCACGCACCAGAGAGGAACCCGGCACGTTGCAGATGGCCAGCGAGCTCATGTAGCCAGACTGCTTGGCCAGTCGCAGGGCGGCCAGGGTATCGGCGGTCTCGCCACTCTGGGACAGGGTCACCAGCAGGCTGTTGGGGCGCACCACGGATTTGCGATAGCGGAACTCGGAGGCAATCTCCACGTCGCAGGAGACACCGGCTATCTCTTCGAACCAGTAGCGAGCGACCATGCCTGAGTTGTAGGAAGTGCCGCAGGCGACAATCTGGACGTGCTCGACCCTGTCAAAAATGGCGCGGGCGCCGTTGCCGAACGACTCGACCACAACGTGATCCGAACCCAGACGACCTTCCAGGGTATTGGTAATCGCTTTGGGCTGCTCGTAGATCTCCTTGAGCATGTAGTGACGGTATTCACCCTTGTCACCGGCATCGTGAGAGAGTTCGGACTCCAGCTCTTCACGCACCACGGCATCACCGTGAGTATCAAAGATATGCACGTCGCGACGGGTCACCTCGGCCACATCACCCTCTTCCAGGAAGATGAAGCGACGGGTCACCGGCAGCAATGCCATCTGGTCGGAGGCGATGAAGTTCTCGCCTATGCCACGGCCAATCACCAGTGGGGAGCCGGAGCGAGCCACGACCACGCGGCTGTCATCACGGCTGTCCATCACCACAGTGCCATAAGCACCGCGCAGCTGTTTCACCGCAATCTGCATGGCAGCCAGCAGGCTGTCGGCAGATTTCAGTTCGTGGTGCACCAGATGAGCGATCACTTCGGTGTCGGTGTCTGAGCTGAACACATACCCCAGCCCCTGCAGCTCGGCACGCAGCTCTTCGTGGTTCTCTATGATGCCGTTGTGCACAACAACGATATGCTCGGAGACGTGAGGGTGGGCATTGCGCTCGGACGGCTCGCCATGAGTAGCCCAACGGGTATGGGCGATGCCGGTTCCACCATGGACGGACTGCTCCTCCAGCGCCTTGGCCAGCTCGGCCACCTTGCCCAGACGGCGAACCCGCTGCAGCGGCTGGTTGGCGCTGAACACGGCCACACCGGCCGAGTCGTAGCCACGATATTCCAGACGGCGCAGGCCTTCTACCAGGATTTCAGCCACATCACGTTGGGCTACGGCCCCGACGATGCCACACATACACTTCTCCTCAAGACGTAATAAACGGAAATTGATTTGGATGGTTCAGATAAAAATGTCAGCCAGCAACCGGGGCGCAGATCAGCGTGATCCCCCTGGCTTGAATTTGTTCTCTGGCCGAGGTGGCCAGCCCTTCATCGGTCACCAGGGTATGGATGCTCGACCAGGGCAGCTCCAGATTGGGGATCTTGCGGCCAATCTTCTCCGACTCGACCATGACGATGACCTCCCGCGATACCTCGGCCATCACCCGGGACAGGCCCACCAGCTCGTTGAAGGTGGTGGTGCCCCGCTCCGGATCTATGCCATCGGCACCGATGAAAAGCTGGTCAAAGTCATAGGAGCGCAGCACCTGCTCCGCCACCTGACCCTGAAAGGATTCAGAGTGGGGATCCCAGGTACCGCCGGTCATCAGCAGGGTGGGTTCGTTCTCCAGCTCGCGCAGGGCACCGGCCACATTGAGGGAGTTGGTCATGACGATGAGGCCGCGCTTGTTGCCCAGCATGGGGATCATGGCGCTGGTGGTGCTGCCGCTGTCGATGATGACGCGATTGTGATCGCGGATCCGTTCGGCGGCGGCACGAGCAATTGATAGCTTTCGTTTCGAAACTTGCTCCGGATTACTGTCCACCACCATCTCGCTCGGCAGAGGCACGGCACCACCATAACGACGCAACAGCAGGCCACCGGTTTCCAGCACAGCGAGATCTTTTCGGATGGTCACTTCCGAGGTGGAGAAGTGCTTGGCGAGGGTATCGACACTCACTTCACCCTGCTCCTGCACCAGATTCACTATGGTGTGACGGCGCTGCTGAGTATTACGTTTGGTCATCATTAAGTTTCGATTCGAAAGAATTTCGAAATGTTAGCGCCTTTTTCGGAAAAATAAAACAGCAAATAGGATCCGATTTGGTTCGATGCCAGAATGGAGCAGCTGATTTGCGACGAGGACGCCATGCAAAAAAAAGTTATCTGGCTGGTGGAAGATGAGGCCAGCATCGCCGACACCCTGATCTATGCGCTGCAAACCGATGGTTTCGAAGTGGAGTGGTTTCCCCTTGGCCAGCCGCTGTTGACGCGACTGGAACAGACGCGACCCGATTTTCTGATCCTGGATGTGGGGCTGCCGGACATCAGCGGCTTCGAGTTGTGCAAGCAGGTACGGGCCCGCTGCAACACCCCCCTGATGTTTCTCACCGCCCGCAGCGAGGAGATAGACAGGCTGATAGGGCTGGAAATTGGCGCCGACGATTATGTGGCCAAGCCGTTCTCGCCACGGGAGGTGTGTGCCCGGGTACGAGTGATACTGCGCCGCAGCCAGCCGGCAGCCACCCAACCGAGCCAGTTGCTGGCACTGGATGAGGAGCGGGCACGCATCAGCTTTCACGGCCAACCGCTGGCCCTCACCCGTTACGAGTACCTGCTGCTCAAGACGCTGATGCAGGCACCTGGACGGGTCTACTCTCGTCAGCAGTTGATGGATCTGGTGTGGAGCGGGGCGGAAGAGAGCCTGGATCGTACCGTCGACACCCACATCAAGACCATTCGCGCCAAGCTGCGGGAACGTGACGCTGACGCCAACCTGATCCTGACCCATCGCGGGCTGGGCTACAGTCTGGAACTGGCATGAGGATCGGCCTGCAGCAAGCATATGGTCTGGCGCCCGGATACAAACGGATAGAACTGGTATGAGAATAGGACTGCAACTGCTGTGCGGACTGGTGCTGATCTTCGCGCTGGCGGCCTGGTTTGTGCTGGAGATCTTCGTCGAGGAGATAAAACCCGGGGTGCGCAGCGCCACCGAAGATACCCTAGTCGACATGGCCCAGATGCTGGCACCGCTGGCACTGGACGATCTGCAGGAAGGAAAAATGGCCGATGGCAGGCTGGCCAGCGCCTTCGCCCGCCTCAACCAGAGCCCCATCAATGCCCTGATCGACGGGCACCTCAAGCAACAGGCTGAATATCGCATCTATGTGACCGACGCTAAAGGCAAGGTGGTCTATGACTCGGACGAGGTGGATCTGGGCAAGGACTATTCGCGCTGGAACGACGTCTACCGTACCCTGCGCGGCCAGTACGGGGCTCGCAGTACCCGCAGCGATCCGGATGATCCCGCCAGCTCCGTCATGCACGTGGCCGCGCCGCTGCGTGAAGGGGGGAACATACTGGGCTCCCTCACGGTCGCCAAACCCAACCGCACTCTGATGCCAATGATAGAGCGCAGCGAACACCAGCTATTGCAGGCGGCAGCCATGCTGTTGCTCATCTCGCTGCTGATCGGCGCCCTGCTGGCATGGTGGCTCAACCGCGCCATCGGCAAGCTGGTGCACTACGCCGATGCGGTCAGTCACAACCAGCCCGCCACTCTGCCGGGACTCCACAGCCCGGAGCTGGAGCGACTCGGTCGCTCCCTCGAAACCATGCGCCGTCAGCTCGATGGCAAGGCCTATATCGAATCCTATGTACACAGCCTGACCCACGAACTCAAAAGCCCGCTGGCCGCCATTCGCGGGGCTGGAGAGCTGCTGGCCGAAGCGCCCCCCCCCGAGGTGGCCCGACGTTTCATCGGCAACATCAATCTGGAAACAGCCCGCATGCAACAATTGATAGAACGCATGCTGCAACTGGCCAAGCTGGAATCGGGGCAGGGGCTGGATCGCCAGGCAACCGAACCCGCCAGACTGGGCAAGCGGGTGCTTGATGCCCGCCAGATCATAGCCCAGCGTCGTCAGGTAACCTTGGTGGCCGAACTGGCCGACGCCTCAAAGCAGAAGTGGGATCCCCTGCTGGTAGAGCAGGCCCTCGGCAACCTGCTGGACAACGCCCTCGACTTCTCCCCTGCAGGCAGCACGGTCAGATTGACCGGCGAGATGCATGCAGACGGCTATCGCTTTCAGGTACGGGATCAGGGCCCCGGCATTCCGGATTATGCCCTGCCACGCATCTTCGAGCGTTTCTACTCCCTGCCCAGACCCGACAAGGGCAAGAGCAGCGGTCTGGGGCTCAGCTTTGCCACAGAAGTGGCACGCCAGCATGGCGGTCGGCTGAACCTCTGCAACCAGCCAGAAGGTGGCGTGCTGGCCGAACTCTGGCTGCCAGCCGGCTGACACTTCACATTGGGCACATAAAGCGGCGCTATGCTGCCGCCTCCCGGCCCTTTGTCCCATTCTCCAAGGAGACCCCATGTCCCGGATCCTGTTACCCGGCCTGCTCGCAGCAGGCCTGATATTCTCACTGCCCGCCAGCGCGGCCTCCGGCTGCATGCTGTTTGCCGATGGCACAGGCAAGCCCATCAGCAGCCAGGGGGATTGCTCCAGCCAGTTGCCACCCGCCTCCACCTTCAAGATACCGCTGGCGCTGATGGGTTATGACAGCGGCTTCCTGGTGGATGAAAATCTGCCCGCTCTGCCATTCAAACCCGGCGACGATGACTGGTTGCCCGCCTGGCGCGAGACCACCACCCCGAGCCGCTGGCTCACCTACTCTGTGGTCTGGTACTCCCAGCGTCTCACGGAGTGGCTGGGGATGGAGCGCTTCCAGCAGTATGTCGACCGCTTCGACTACGGCAACCGTGATCTTGCGGGCAATCCCGGCAAGCACGATGGTCTGACCCAGGCCTGGCTCAGTTCGAGCCTCGCCATCAGCCCTCAGGAGCAGGCCCGCTTCCTCGGCAAGATGGTGAGCGGCAAGCTGCCGGTCTCCGCACAGACACTGCAGCACACGGCCAATATCCTGCGCCAGCCCGACATCGATGGCTGGCAGATCCACGGCAAGACCGGCATGGGCTACCCCAAGCTGCTGGATGGCACCCTCAATCGGGATCAGCAGATCGGCTGGTTTGTCGGCTGGGCCAGCAAACCGGGCAAGCAGCTCATCTTTGTCCACACTGTCGTGCAAAAGCCCGGCAAGCAATTCGCCTCGCTCAAGGCGAAGGAAGAGGTGTTTGCCGCCCTGCCTGACCAGCTGAAGAAGCTGTGATCCCAGAACCGGCGCAAGGCGCCGGTTTTTTATCACCCTTCACTCCCGCTTCACACAGCCCCATATCCTCTTCACTCAAGCCCGGCACACTTGTTCCCGTCAACAAGGAGACGTGTCATGGTCAAACAGATATTCACCCACAAGATCTTTCTGCTGCTTTTGCTCAGCCTGCTGCTGATGGTGCCGGTGCAATCCATCATGGAGCTGAACCGGGAGCGTCAGGCCTATCGCAGTCAGGCCATCCACAGCATCATGGCCAGCAGCAGCGGACCGCAGCGGCTGCTCGGGCCGGTCGTGGTGCAGCCTTACACCCGCACCGTCATCATGGAGCAGGATGGCAAGCGCTTCGAACGCAAGCTGCAGCTCTACCGCTACCTGCTGCCGGAACAGCTGGATGTGCGGGCCAGCATGGAAGTGACCCCCCGCAAGCTCGGCATCTATCAGGCCCAGGTCTACCAGACCCGGATCTCCCTCTCCGGGCATCTGCCAACCCGGCTGGAAGGCAAGACGCTGGTATCCGGTGATCCCGATCTGAGCGTCGATGGCGCCGATCCGGCATTGGTGGCGGGCAAACCCTATCTGAGCCTGGTGCTGTCCGATGCCCGCGGTATCAACAGCGTCCCCGAACTGCAATTGGGGGACGCGCGCATTCCGTTTGCCCCTGGAGCCCGGCTGGGTGACGGTCTGGCCGGTATCCATGCCCCCCTCGATACCTTGCCGGACGACAATGGCGTCTTCCATATCGAACTGAATCTGCAGGGCATGAACGCCCTCGAAGTGGTGCCGCTCGGCCAGGACAGCAAGCTTCACCTCAGTAGCAACTGGCCTCACCCCAACTTCATCGGCGACTTTCTCCCCGGCAACCGGACCTTGAATCAGCAAGGTTTCGAGGCCAGCTGGCAGACCAGCTGGTTTGCCACCGACATGGAGACCCGCTTCAATCGAATGATGAAGGGTGTCAGCGGCGGTCTGCCCGCCTTCAGTGTCAGCCTGGTGCAGACGGTGGATCACTATCAGCTGAACGAGCGGGCGGCCAAGTATGCGCTGCTGTTTATCGGCCTCACCTTCATCAGCTTCTTCATGTTCGAACTGCTCAAGGGGTTGCGGGTACACCCGATCCAGTACGCTCTTGTGGGCATGGGGCTGGCGATCTTCTATCTGGTGCTGCTGGCACTGACCGAGCACCTGGGCTTTGGCTTGGCATATCTCATCGCCAGTCTCGCCAGCGTGCTACTCAACGGTTTTTACCTTAGTCATGTGCTGGGTGGGCCTAAACAGGGGCTCGGCTTCGCGGCCTTGCTGGGGCTGGTTTACGCCATACTGTTCGGCCTGTTGCAGGCAGAAGAGATAGCCCTGCTGCTCGGCGCCCTGCTGCTGTTCGCCATACTGGCGCTGGTCATGATGCTGACCCGCAAGCTGGATTGGTATCGCGTGATGGGCAACAACTCACCAACCCGCGAACCATAAGGGATCTGCCAGAAACAAAACCGGCGCCATCAGGCGCCGGTTGCATTTTATTGATCGGGTATCACTTCTTCTTGACCGGACGGGCCCAATTCTTGATGTGGCGCTGGGGCACACGGGTGATGACCAGCTCGTTCTCGGCCACATCCTTGGTGATGGTTGAACCGGCCCCCAGGGTAGCGCCCTTGCCGATGCGCACCGGCGCTACCAGCTGGGTATCGGAGCCGACAAACACATCGTCCTCTATGATGGTCTGGAACTTGTTCACACCGTCGTAGTTGCAGGTGATGGTGCCGGCACCGATATTCACCTTGGCACCCACCTCGGCATCCCCCAGATAAGTGAGGTGACCACACTTGGAACCGACCCCGAGACGGGATTTCTTCATCTCGACGAAGTTGCCGACGTGGGCATCCTGCTCCAGCACGGCGCCAGGACGCAGACGGGCAAACGGGCCGACGGAACACAGATCCGCCACCTGAGCCCCTTCGATGATGGAGTAAGGTTTCACCTCGGTATGATCGCCGATGACGCAATCCTTCAGCACGCTGCCGGCCCCGATGCGCACCTGGTTGCCGAGCGTCACCTTGCCTTCGATGATGACGTTCACATCGATCACCACCTCTTCGCCGATCTCCAGCGTTCCACGCAGATCGAAACGAGCGGGGTCGAGCAGGGTCGCACCGGCGATCATCAGCTTCTCGGCCTGCATCTTCTGGTAGCTGCGCTCGAGCGCCGCCAGCTGAACCCGGTTGTTGGCGCCTTCCACTTCCATGGCGCTGTCAGGATGGACGGCAGCGATGGGGCAACCATCGGCATGGGCCATGGCGATCACGTCGGTCAGGTAGAGTTCGCCCTGGGCATTATTGTTGTCCAGGCGCGACAACCAGCCACGCAAGTCGGCGCCGTTGGCCACCAGTACACCCGTATTCACTTCACGGATGGTCAGTTGCTCGGCATTGGCATCCTTCTGCTCGACAATACCGACCACCTGGCCGTTTTCCCGCACGATACGGCCGTAGCCGGTGGGGTTGTCCAGTACCACTGTCAGCAGCGCCATGCCCTTGTCGGCCTTGGCGGCCAGCAGCCGTTGCAGTGTCTCGGGCTGGATCAGCGGGGTATCGCCGTAGAGCACCAGCACGTCATCTTCATCTTTCCAGAACGGGATCGCCTGGGCGACGGCATGGCCGGTACCCAGTTGCTGCGCCTGCAGCACCCAGTTCAGGTCGGGCGCCAGGATCCGCTCCTTCAACAGCTCGGCACCGTGGCCATACACCAGATGCAACTGCTCGGCACCGACCTGGCGGGCGGTGTCGATCACATGGGAAACCATGGGTTTATTGGCTACCGGATGCAGCACCTTGGGCAGAGCGGAACGCATGCGAGTACCTTTACCCGCAGCCAGGATCACGACGTTGAGGGACATAAATTGGCCTTTGGAACATGAAAAAATACTCGGCGAAGTCTATCCAACGAGCAAAAAAAAAGCGACCAGATGGTCGCTTTTTACATCACCGCAATTAACGGTAATTCTTTTTGACGATATCGATAACCCGCAGTTGGGCCATCGCCTTGGCCAGCTCGGTGGCGGCCTGGGCGTAGTCGATATCACCATGGGAGCTGTGGATCCGCGCTTCGGCCGCACGTTTGGCTTCCAGGGCTTTCGCCTCATCCAAATCCTTGGCACGAATCGCAGTGTCCGCCAGTACGGTCACAGATTCGGGTTGTACTTCCAGCATACCGCCGGAGATGTACAGCACCTCTTCCGCTCCATTCTGCTTCACCAGACGGACCAGGCCCGGCTTGATGGCAGTCAACAACGGAGCATGACCGTGACGGAGACCCAGCTCACCCTCGAGGCCTGATACCTGAGCAGATTGCACGCGACCGGAAAACAGTTTCCCTTCGGCGCTCACCACATCCAGGTGAAAGGAGATCATCTCAGCCATGGGCCCTCCTATCGAGGCTTACAGTTTCTTGGATTTCTCGACGACTTCGTCGATGCTGCCAACCATGTAAAACGCCTGCTCAGGCAGATCGTCATACTCGCCTTTCAGGATGCCCTGGAAACCACGGATGGTCTCTTTCAGTGGCACGTATTTGCCCGGAGAACCGGTAAACACTTCTGCCACGAAGAACGGCTGGGACAAGAAACGCTCTATCTTACGGGCACGGGCTACGGTCAGTTTGTCTTCTTCTGACAGTTCATCCATACCCAAGATGGCGATGATGTCCTTCAGCTCTTTGTAACGCTGCAGCACTGTCTGAACGCCACGAGCAGTCTCGTAGTGCTCTTTGCCAACTACCAGCGGATCCAGCTGACGGGAGGTGGAGTCCAGCGGGTCAACGGCCGGGTAGATACCCAGTGCCGCGATCTGACGGGACAGAACGACAGTGGCGTCCAGGTGGGCGAAGGTGGTCGCCGGAGACGGGTCGGTCAAGTCATCCGCAGGCACGTAAACGGCCTGGACTGACGTGATGGAACCGGTCCGGGTGGAGGTGATGCGCTCTTGCAGAACACCCATCTCCTCGGCCAGGGTCGGCTGGTAACCTACTGCAGACGGCATACGGCCCAGCAGTGCGGATACCTCGGTGCCCGCGAGCGTGTAACGGTAGATGTTGTCCACGAAGAACAGCACGTCACGACCCTCGTCACGGAACTTCTCGGCCATGGTCAGGCCGGTCAGCGCTACGCGCAGACGGTTTCCGGGCGGCTCGTTCATCTGACCGTAAACCAGAGATACTTTGTCCAGTACGTTGGACTCCATCATCTCGTGGTAGAAGTCGTTACCCTCACGGGTACGCTCACCCACACCGGCGAACACGGAATAACCGCTGTGCTCGATGGCGATGTTACGGATCAGCTCCATCATGTTGACGGTTTTGCCGACACCGGCACCACCGAACAGACCGACTTTACCACCCTTGGCAAACGGACATACCAGGTCGATAACCTTGATGCCTGTCTCCAGCAGGTCGTTGCTGTTGGACTGATCTTCGTAGCTGGGGGCCGCGCGGTGGATGGACCAACGCTCTTCCTCACCGATCGGACCTTTTTCATCGATCGGCTCACCCAGTACGTTCATGATCCGACCCAGAGTCGATACACCGACCGGCACCTGGATGGATTTACCGCTATTCATTACTTCCAACCCACGACGCAGACCGTCGGAGGAGCCCATGGTGATGCAACGAACGACGCCGCCACCGATCTGTTGCTGAACTTCCAGCACCAGACCCTGACCTTGACCTTCGCTGACGACCTTGACTGCGTCGTACACCTGGGGCACGGCATCCTGCGGGAACTCGATGTCCACCACAGCGCCGATGATTTGGACGATGAAACCGTTACTCATGTCAAATCCTCTAAACCTTTGATAACCCTTGCCTTACACCGCAGCAGCACCGGATACGATCTCTGTCAGTTCCTGGGTAATACTGGCCTGACGGGCCTTGTTGTACACCAGTTGCAGGTCGTTAATCAGGTTGCCGGCGTTGTCAGTCGCGGCTTGCATGGCAACCATTCGGGCTGCCTGTTCACTTGCCAAGTTTTCTACCACCCCCTGGTATACCTGGGATTCGACATAGCGAATCAGCAGGGTATCCAGCAGTTGCTTGGGATCCGGCTCATAGATGTAATCCCAGTGGTGTTTCTTGGCGAGCTTGCTGTCTTCAGTTACGGGCAAAGGCAGCAGTTGATCGACCCGTGGTTGCTGCACCATGGTGTTCACGAACTTGTTGTACACCAGATACAGCCTGTCAATCTCACCGTTGTCGTAAGCCTTCAGCATGACCTTGACTGAACCAATCAGGTCATTGACGCTCGGGTTGTCACCCAGTCCTGCGACATGAGCTTGCACCTTGGCGCCGTGCCGTTCAAAGAAGCTGGAGGCCTTGTTGCCGATCAGAGCCAGGTCAACCTTGGCACCTTTCGCGCTCCATTGCTTCATATCATTGAGGGCAGCCTTGAACAGGTTGATGTTCAAACCGCCACACAGGCCACGGTCGGTGGAGACGACTATGTAACCCACTCGCTTGACCTCACGTTCCATGAGGTAGGGGTGCTTGTATTCCAAGTTCCCCTGGGCGATATGGCCGATCACCTTGCGCATGGTTTCAGCGTACGGACGGCTGGCAGACATGCGTTCCTGCGCACGGCGCATTTTGCTTGCTGCCACCATTTCCATAGCGCCGGTGATCTTCTGAGTGTTTTTCACACTCCCGATCTTGTTACGTATCTCTTTTGCGCCGGCCATCTCTTACTCTCCATCAGGTGGCAGCTCGCGCTGCCACACACGCTTACCAGGTCTGGGTTGCCTTGAAGTCATCCAGCAACGCAGTCAGCTTGCCAACGATCGCGTCGTTGTAATCTGCTTTGGCATTGATTTCAGCCATCAGCTCAGCATGCTGGGTATTGGCGTAAGAGAGCAGAGCGGCTTCGAAGTCGACAATCTTGTTCAGTTCGACATCGGAGAGGTAACCCTTCTCGGCGGCGAACAGCACCAGCGACTGCTGGGCCACGCTCATCGGAGAGTATTGCTTCTGCTTCATCAGCTCGGTCACTTTCACACCGTGATCCAGCTGCTTGCGAGTTGCCTCGTCCAGATCAGAAGAGAACTGGGCGAATGCCGCCAGCTCGCGATACTGGGCCAGTGCGGTACGGATACCACCGGACAGCTTCTTGACGATCTTGGTCTGAGCGGCACCGCCCACACGGGATACGGAGATACCCGGGTCAACCGCCGGACGAATACCGGAGTTGAACAGCTGTGAAGTCAGGAAGATCTGACCATCGGTGATGGAAATCACGTTGGTCGGTACGAATGCAGACACGTCACCGGCCTGGGTTTCGATGATCGGCAGCGCGGTCAGAGAACCGGTCTGGCCTTTCACGGCACCATTGGTGAACTTCTCTACGTACTCGGCGTTGACGCGAGCAGCACGCTCCAGCAGACGGGAGTGCAGATAGAAAACGTCACCCGGGTAGGCTTCACGTCCTGGCGGACGGCGCAGCAGCAGGGAGATCTGGCGATAAGCTACGGCCTGCTTGGACAGGTCATCATAGATGATCAGCGCGTCTTCACCGCGGTCACGGAAGTACTCACCCATGGAGCAACCGGCATACGGAGCCAGGTATTGCAGGGCGGCAGCTTCGGACGCAGAGGCAACCACCACTATGGTGTTTGCCAGGGCGCCGTGCTCTTCCAGCTTGCGTACCACGTTGGCGATGGTGGAGGCCTTCTGGCCAATCGCAACGTAGACACACTTAATGCCGGAGTCTTTCTGGTTGATGATGGTATCGATCGCGATGGCGGTCTTGCCCACCTGGCGGTCACCGATGATCAGCTCACGCTGGCCACGACCGATAGGGATCATGGCATCGATGGCTTTCAGGCCGGTCTGAACCGGCTGGTCAACGGACTTGCGCTCGATAACGCCTGGGGCGATCACTTCGATCGGCGAGAAGCCGTCGTTTTCGACCGGACCTTTACCGTCGATCGGCTGACCCAGGGTGTTCAGCACCCGGCCCAACAGACCACGACCTACCGGCACTTCCAGAATACGGCCAGTGCCTTTTACTTTCATTCCTTCTGACAGACCGTCATAGGAACCCATGATCACAGCACCAACGGAGTCACGCTCCAGGTTCAATGCCAGAGCAAAGCGGTTGCCCGGCAGCTCGATCATCTCACCTTGCATGGCATCGGCCAGGCCGTGAATACGAATGATACCGTCGCTCACAGAGACGATGGTACCTTCGTTACGCGCTTCACTTTTGACATCAAACTGCGCGATGCGCTGCTTGATAAGCTCGGCGATTTCAGTGGAATTCAGTTGCATGCTCTAATACCCCAATCAAGATTGCAGCGCGTCGGCCATGCGATCCAGCTTACCGCGGACAGAGCCGTCGATAACCAGATCACCGGCCTTGATGAGCACCCCGGCCATCAAGGACGCATCCATGCTGCAATTCAGCTTCACTTTGCGCGCGAGACGTTTTTCCAGAGAAGCCTGAATATTGGCTTTCTGCTGGTCGGTCAGTTCGATCGCCGAAATCACGTCAGCCTGAACTTCTTTATCCAGTTCAGCCTTGAACGCGACAAATTCAGCAAGGACCGCCGGCAGCACACCCAAGCGACCATTCTCAGCCATTACCCGGATCAGGTTCTGGCCATGCTCGTCGAGTTGCTCACCGCAGACGCCCACAAACAGGTTTGCGAGCTCTTCGGCAGCCACAGAGCCGTGTACCAGGTTGTGAATGGTCTCGTTCTCCGCTACTTGTGCAGCGAAGCCGAGCATCCCCAGCCACTGGTCAACCGCCTTGTGCTCAACGGCAAACTCGAAAGCAGCCTTGGCGTAGGGGCGAGCGATTGTAGTCAGTTCAGACATAGCCCCGTTCCCGTTACAGTTCTGCTACCAGTTTGTCGACGATGTCGCTGTTGGCAGCCTGGTCGATGTGGCGCGCCAGGATCTTCTCTGCGCCCGCAATGGCAAGAGCAGCAACCTGCTTGCGCAGTTCTTCTTTGGCGCGATGACGTTCAGCGTCGATCTCGGCACGGCCCTGAGCCAGGATTTTTTCCCGCTCAGTGTGTGCTCCAACAGCCGCCTCATCAATGATCTGGGCTTTACGTTTGTTAGCCTGTTCAATGATTTGTGCGGCCTGGAGCTTGGCTTCTTTCAGCTGATCGGTGGCGTTGGCCTTGGCCAAATCCAGATCTTTCTTGGCGCGTTCTGCGGAAGAGAGACCATCAGCGATAGCTTTCTGACGAGCCTCGATGGCTGCCATCAGGGGCGGCCATACAAACTTCATGCAGCACCAGACAAAAATGATGAAAGCAAGTGTCTGACCGAGGAGGGTGGCATTGATACTCACAACCAAGACCTCTCTATATGAAATTTAAAAAGAAAGTGATAACAACAGCATCACTTATCAGGCTGCAACCCCGAAAATCAGGTACAGAGCCATACCGACCACGATCATCGGGATTGCGTCGACCAGACCCATTACGATGAAGAAGTTGGTACGCAGGATAGGCATCAGGTCAGGCTGACGAGCAGCACCTTCCAGGAACTTGCCACCCAGCAGAGAGATACCGATAGCGGCACCGACAGCGGCCATACCCAGCATGATTGCAGCGGCGAAGTAAATCATTTCCATCTTTATATTCTCCAAACAGAGCTAGTAAACGTAACAGGATTAATGGTCTTCACTGGCCATCGACAAATAGACAATGGTCAACACCATGAAGATAAAGGCTTGCAGAGTAATTACCAGAATGTGGAACAGCGCCCAAGGCACGCTAAGCAGCCATTGGGACCACCACGGTAGCAGACCGGCGATCAGGATAAATACCAGTTCACCGGCATACATGTTACCGAACAGACGCAGACCCAGAGAGATGGGTTTGGACAGCAGGGTAACCAACTCCAACGCGAGGTTAACAGGGATCAATGCCCAGTGATTGAAAGGGTTGAGGGTCAACTCTTTCACAAAGCCCGAGACACCTTTCATCTTGATACTGTAAATGATGATTAAGGCGAAGACTCCCAGAGCCATGGACATGGTGATGTTAACATCGGCGGAAGGAACTACTCGCAAGTAGGGGATGCCCAGCACTTGTGCCGTGTAGGGCAGGTAGTCAACCGGGATGAGGTCCATCAGGTTCATCAGGAAAACCCAGATGAACACGGTCAGCGCCAGCGGAGCGATCAGCTTGCTCTTACCGTGGAAGATACCCTTGACGGTGTCATCCACAAACTCGACAACCATTTCTACAAAACACTGAAGCTTGCCCGGAACACCGCTGGTCGCAGTCGCGGCCACCTTGCGGAATATCCAGATAAACAGAGCGCCGAGGATAACGGAAAATATCATGGAGTCGATATTTACCGTCCAGAACCCCGAACCCACTTGCAGATGGTGCAGGTGGTGGGAGATGTATCCCTGAGTAGTCAGGGCTTCTCCGGTTGCAGCCATGAGTTTTCCTAGTAGCGGTTATTGAGAACGATCGTGATGACCCATTGGAAAAACAGGGAGAGCGCATAAGTGACATAAAGGGGGAGATGTTCCACCTCGACGTACAGGAGCACTGTCACGAAGAGTGCGACAGTACTTACCAGCTTGATCCCTGCTCCAACACAAAAATCCCACAACACCCAGCCCGCACTCCCGGGGCCAAGCTTCCGGCTCAACGTAAACAGACTGAACAGGAGTTGTGGAATCAGATATACGCCTCCCCCATAGAGGGACGCGTATCCGGCCGGAATACCTCTTAGATGAGCCCAAGCGGCACTCACAGCCAGGATCAGGGTAAGTTGGCAAGCAAGTATAGCCAAGGCCAGTGTCAAACCTTTCCAGGCTAATTTCTGCTCCACCAAATGCCCCCTGAACATTACAGAACTGTAAAAATCGACATGTTGGCACGCACGAATTTACAGCCCCAAAAGCCGGTCAAATTATACCCTTGAAGGCGGTGATTGCAATATGACAAAAACCCTTAATTTTTGCGGCTTTCCGCACAGAATTAAGGTTATGTTCATATCAAAAGGAATGGATGTTTTATTACTACAAAAAGCGTAAAAATCACGATTCCGACAGGCCAAAATAGCCCAAAATACGGTCCAAGTCGGTTAAATCCCCGTAACTTATTACTAACTTTCCGCTATCTTGCTTGCCAACCTGTAACTGAACCTGGTTGCCAATTTTTTCCGACAGCTGGCGCTCGAGATAACCAAACTGTGGATCGCGCACGGGTTCAACCTTGGCTTTTGCCGGTTCCAGCGCTTTTTGCACCAGTTTCTCGGTATCTCGCACTGTCAGTCCCTTCTGCGCGACCAGCTTGGCCAGTTCGGACTGGGCCTGACCACTCAAGGCCAGCAGGGCACGAGCGTGGCCCATGTCGAGATCGCCGTGCTCGACGAAGCGCTTCACGTCATCGTTGAGCTGGTTGAGGCGCAACAGGTTGGTGACTGTGGTGCGGGACTTGCCCACCGCCTCGGCCACCTGCTGGTGGGTCAGTTCGAACTCGGTCAGCAGCCGCTGCAAGGCAACCGCCTCCTCGATGGCATTGAGATCTTCGCGCTGGATGTTCTCGATCAGGGCGATGGCGACGGCGGCCTCGTCAGGCACATCCTTGACGATGCAGGGCACAACGTCGAGGCGAGCCAGTTGGGAAGCTCGCCAGCGCCGCTCACCGGCGATGATCTCGAAGGACTGCTCGCCGAGGGGGCGTACCACGATCGGCTGGATCACGCCCTGGGCGCGAATGGAATTGGCCAGATCCTCCAGCGCATCCTGCGACATATCCTTGCGCGGCTGGTACTTGCCGGACTGCAACCACTCCACCGGCAGCCTCCGCAGCTCCCCCTGATTGGTGGGGGCCATGGCCTCTTCGGTACGCTGGTCGCTCATCACCTGTTTCTGGCGCGCGGCCGTGCTGGTGCTGAGCAGGGCGTCCAGCCCCTTGCCCAGCCCACGTTTTTTCGGCGTCATATGCTCTCTCGGTCTGCGATGGTCACCGGACGTTCCTGCTCCTGGCGGCGCAGCATTTCGCCCGCCAGCGCCAGATAGGCCTTGGCGCCCACCGATGATTTGTCATAGTGCATGGCCGGGGCTCCGAAACTCGGGGCCTCCGCCAGTCTTACGTTGCGGGGGATGATGGTGCGATAGACCTTGTCCCCGAAATGCTGTTTCAGCTGATCGGACACATCATTGGCCAGCCGGTTGCGGTGATCGAACATGGTACGCAGCACCCCTTCGATCTTCAGCTCAGGATTGACCACGGCTGCCAGCTTGCTGATGGTGTCCACCAGAGCGGTGAGCCCTTCCAGTGCATAGTATTCGCACTGCATGGGCACCAGCACGGAATCGGCGGCGGCCATGGCGTTCACGGTCAGCATGTTGAGAGAAGGCGGGCAGTCGATGAAGATGTAGTCGTATTTGTCACGTACCGAGGCAATGGCGTTGCGCAGTCGGATCTCGCGGGCGAAGAATTCCATCAGACGGATTTCGGCCGCGGTCACGTCGGCATTGGCGGCGATCAGGTGATAGCCCCCCGAGGTTTCGGGGATGATCACTTCAGCGATGGGGGCATCTTCGATCAGCAGCTCGTAGGCGGTGCGCTCGACTTCGTATTTGTCGACGCCGCTGCCCATGGTGGCATTGCCCTGGGGATCCAGATCGATCACCAGCACCTTGCGCCGGGTAGCGGCCAGGGAGGCGGCCAGATTCACACAGGTGGTGGTTTTACCCACTCCACCCTTCTGGTTGGCTATGGCGATGACTTTTCCCACACTATCCCCTAAATGAAACTGCGACCCTATTCGGGCTGGATATGTTTGAATTCCAGCAGATGACGTTCGCCTTCCAATTCCGGTACCCGTAATTCATGACAGGCTACCAGACGGATATTGGCAGGCAACTGGGCCAGCTCCTGCTCGGGATATTGCCCCTTGAGCGCCAGGAAGCTGCCCTGTTCGGACGGCAGATGGTGACACCAGCTCAGCATGTCCTCCAGCGAGGCAAAGGCACGACTGAGCACACAATCAAACCCCACGTCAGGCTGATACTCTTCCACCCGGGATTTGACTGGCGTCACATTGGTCAGGCCCAGCTCCTGGATCACCTGGCGGATAAAGTTGATCCGCTTGCCCAGACTGTCGAGCAGCACGAACTGCTTGTCAGGATTGATGATGGCCAGCGGCAAGCCAGGCAGCCCAGGACCTGTCCCCACATCGATGAAGCGCTCACCGTGCAGGTGAGGGCTCACCACCAGGCTGTCGAGGATATGCTTGACCAGCATGGCGTCGGGATCACGCACCGAGGTGAGATTGTAAGCCTTGTTCCACTTGTGCAGCAACTCGACAAGCTGAACCAACTGGGTCTTTTGGGTATCGGTGATAACAATACCGGCCTGCATGAGCAGGCCGTTCAATCTTTGCAGCATGAAGATCCTCAGGCGGTTTTACGCAGCAGGCCGTGTTTTTTCAGGTGAACCAGCAGGATGGAGATGGCCGCCGGTGTGATACCGGAGATGCGGGAAGCCTGACCAATGGTCTCGGGCTTGGCATCGTTGAGCTTGGCGATCACCTCGTTGGAGAGACCGTTGACGTCGCGGTAGTTCATGTCCAGCGGCAAGAGCGTGTTCTCGTTGCGCAACTGCTTCTCCACCTCGTCGTACTGACGCTCGATATAACCGGCGTACTTGATCTGGATCTCCACCTGATCGGCGGCGGCGTGATCGCTCAGCGCCGGGCCAACCCCTTCGATGGCCATCAGCGCATCGTAGGTCACTTCGGGGCGACGCAGCAGCTCTTCCAGGTTCTGCTCACGGGTCAGCGGCGTGTTGACCAGAGCGTTGACCGCTTCCAGTGACGGATGTTGCGGGTGGATCCAGGTCGAACGCATGCGCTGACGCTCCAGCTCCACCTGTTCCATCTTGATATTGAACTTGCCCCAGCGCTCGTCATCCACCAGACCCAGCTCGCGGCCAATGGCGGTCAGGCGCAGGTCGGCGTTGTCTTCCCGCAGCAGCAGGCGATATTCGGCGCGGCTGGTGAACATGCGGTAAGGCTCGCGGGTCCCCAGAGTGGAGAGATCGTCCATCATCACGCCCATGTAGGCCTGATCCCGGCGGGGATGCCAGGGATCCTTGCCCTGGGCACGCAGACCGGCATTCAAACCGGCCATCAGGCCCTGGGCCGCGGCTTCTTCGTAGCCAGTGGTGCCGTTGATCTGGCCGGCGAAGAACAGGTTGCCGATGCACTTGCTCTCCATGTTGGCCTTGAGATCCCGGGGATCGAAGAAGTCATATTCGATGGCATAGCCGGGGCGTGTGATGTGGGCATTTTCGAAACCACGAATGGAACGCACTATCTGCACCTGCACATCGAATGGCAGGCTGGTGGAGATCCCGTTCGGATAGAGTTCGTGGGTGGTCAGGCCTTCCGGCTCGACAAAAATCTGGTGGGCCGTCTTGTCCGCGAAGCGAGTGATCTTGTCCTCGATCGACGGGCAGTAACGGGGGCCAATCCCTTCGATCACCCCGGCGTACATGGGGCTGCGATCCAGGTTGTTGCGGATCACATCGTGGGTACGCTCGTTGGTATGGGTGACGTAGCAGGGCACCTGGCGTGGGTGCTGGCTGGCATCGCCGATAAACGAGAAGACAGGGCGCGGATCATCGCCGTACTGCGCCTGCATCACGGAGAGATCGACGCTGCGGGCGTCGATCCGTGGCGGCGTCCCGGTTTTGAGACGATCGATGCGCAGCGGCATCTCACGCAGCCGCTGAGCCAAGGCGATCGAGGGAGGATCCCCGGCGCGGCCGCCCTTGTAGTTTTCCATCCCGATGTGGATCAAGCCGTTCAGGAAGGTCCCGACCGTCAGCACGACGGTCTTGCCACTGATGCGGATCCCGCTCTGGGTGACGACACCGGCAACACGATCCCCGTCCATGATCAGATCATCACAGGCCTGCTGGAAGATCTTCAGGTTGGGATAGTTCTCCAGCATCTGGCGAACAACGGCTTTGTAGAGCAGTCGATCCGCCTGAGCACGGGTGGCTCGTACCGCTGGCCCCTTGGAGGAGTTGAGGGTACGGAACTGGATCCCGGCAAGATCTGTGGCTCGCGCCATGATCCCACCGAGGGCGTCAACTTCCTTGACCAGGTGTCCCTTGCCGATCCCGCCGATCGCCGGATTACAGGACATGTGTCCCAGCGTATCTATGTTGTGGGTCAGTAACAGGGTATTCAGGCCCATACGGGCTGCCGCTGTTGCTGCTTCGGTTCCTGCATGACCGCCACCAACGACGATCACATCAAATTGTTCATGGTATTGCATTGGGGATCACCTTGATCTGCACGTCTGAAGATCGTTGATTGCCTGGGCTGAGGGGCTGAACATTCTATCTGTTTCGCGCCCTGAGGGGAATGTCTACTTAACGTTCAGAATGAAGGGAGGATCTACTTAATAGATCTTAAGGATCTTTAGATCGATCTTTTATTGGATCTTTTATTAGGATCCGCCTTTTCTGTTGATAAGCACTTTTTGATCATAAAGATCATCGTGTTAAAGACGATCCTAGCTTGTGGAAAAGCTTGGATCCTGGGGCCGTGAACCAGGGTATAACCAGTGCTTTTATGCACAGGTGGCTAGCGGGTTGGATCTCATACATGGATAACTATAGGTTTTGCAGAGGTTTACACGGTAGTTATGCACATTACCCCTGGGCATTGTGGGTAACCGTGTAGAACAAGTCGTCAGGATCAATCTGTTAATAACTTGGTGGATAGCGATCTGGGGATAAACGGGGAGATCAAGGCTTTTTTACCGGATCTCCCCCCTCCTGATCAGGCGATCATCTGCATCCAGCCCTGGATCCAGGCCTCAGCGGCATCTTCAGGGATCTCATGCTGGGTCACATCTATGTCGAGACGATCCCCGATCCGGCTGGCGCCACATTCGCTCAGTAGCAGATCCAGCGTCTTGCCGCCCTGGCAGAAGGTGTCATAACTGCTGTCGCCGAGGGCGATCACGCCATATTTCAAGGCATTAAGATCCGGATGCTGCTCCGCAAGATCCTTGGCGAAGGGTTGCAGATTGTCGGGCACATCACCGGCACCGTGGGTGGAGGTGACCACCAGCAGTATGGCGTCCGGCTCGGCCAGCACTTCGGTCAGGCTGGCTGGATTGTGGATCTCGGCCTGATGGCCCGCCTGTTCCAGCAGGTTGGCGACGTGGTCTGCGACATATTCGGCGGCGCCCAGCATGGAGCCGACGACGAGATTGAGTTTGGCCATGGAATGGATCCTGAGTTCAGACAAAGAAACGGAAAGCCGAATTCTACCGCCAAAGGGTGTGGATAAATATGGATAAAGCTTGGGGATAATGGATCCTCTTTTCTTTTCCTATATAAGGCAGGATCCCCCGTTTTTCGTCTGCCCCGGATCTTTTCCTCGGAAATGCCCCTGTCTGATCCCTCCTTTTTCTGCCCGACAGCTACTGCTTTGATACGTCAGGTAACAATGCAGATGCAAATGATTAGCAATTATTGAATCGATTCGATCATGGCTCCTGTAGTAGCATTGCGCTGCTTTATTCGCCTGAGGAACCGGGCAGACCAGCTTGATCGGTCACCAATAATAAGAAACCAGAAACAACTCATTGATATTTGAGACACTTATATGATTGCGCAAAAAAACACCCTGACCGCAGCGATGCGAAAGAGAGGGGCACAGCAACTGCTGCCGCTCTCCTGCCTGCTGGCAAGCCTGCCAGTACTGGCCGAACAACCGAAAGAATTGCCAAAAGCCAGCGAAACCATGGTGGTGACAGGTACCGCCATGAAGGTGGAAGTGCCGATGGCCGAGACGCCAAGGGCCGTCTCAGTGGTCAATCGTGAGGAGCTGGATCAGCACGCCGTGCTGAAACTGGACGAAGCGCTGCGCTACCGCTCCGGTGTGCTCTCCCAATCCTATGGATCCGACAACGATGCCGACTGGTTCAAGGTGCGTGGCTTCGATGCCGCCTCCTATCTGGATGGCAATCGCCTGTTCAGCACCGGCTACTATGTGTGGACGCCAGAGCCGTTCGGTCTGGAAAGCGTGGAAGTGCTGAAAGGGCCCGCCTCGATCCTCTACGGCGAGGCGCCTCCCGGCGGCGTGATCAATGCCATCAGCAAGCGGCCGACCGCCACCCCGCAGGGGCAGCTGGATCTGCAGATGGGCAGCCGGGATCTTCGCCAGATCGGGGTGGATGTCTCGGATGCATTGACCGACAACAGTCGCTACCGTCTGGTCGCCCTCTATAGCGAGCGTGACGGCGTGCTGAACGATACCTATAACGATAGGGTTTATCTGGCGCCAAGCGTCACCCTGGATATCTCGGATCGTACCAGCCTGACCCTGCTGGCCAGTTTCAAGCATGACGAAGGTGTGCCGACCAACGGCTTCTTCCCTGTCTATGGCACTCTCAATACCAGCGGTGGCCAGATAGATCCCTCCACCAACCTGAGCCAGCCGGATTACGATCGCAACCGCAACACCCAGATCTCCGCCGGTTACGAGCTGGCCCACCAGTTCAACCAGACTTGGGAGTTCAAGCAGAACGTCCGCTTCAACTACAACGATCTGCTGCTGCGCCAGACCTATATTTTCCCGACCTATGAAGGCACGACCGCCTACCGTGGGCTTGTCTACCGGGATGGCGACACCAAGAGCGCCACCATGGATAACCAGATGGTGGGTTACTGGAACACGGACAGCACGGAGCAGACCTTGCTGCTGGGGCTGGATCTGCAGCGTCACGTCAACGAAGGTCAGGAAGCCGACAACTTCGGCATGGGTTCCATCAATACCATGAACCCGGATTACAGCGGCTTCCCCGGTTTTGACGAATCGACCACCACCCACCAGAAGAGCACCAAGGGCCAGAGCGGCCTCTATGCCCAGCACCAGATCCGCTGGGACGATCGCTGGTTGCTGACCGGTGGTGGCCGCTTCGACTATGTGGAGACCCACAACATCAGCGAAGCCAAGAGCAAGGAGGAGAAGCAGTACGATCACGAGCTCTCCCTCTCCGGCAGCCTGATGTATCTGGCCGACAACGGTCTATCTCCTTATATTGCCTACGCCGAGTCGTTCGAGGTGTTGCCCGGGATAGATCCCAATACCCAGAACTCCTACAAGCCGCTCAAGGGCACCCTGTATGAGACTGGCGTCAAGTACGCCCCCAGCTTCCTCGACGGCTACATCAATCTGGCCCTGTTCGATCTGGAGCAGACCAACTCGCTCGTCTCTACAGGATCCGGTCAGCAGACCCAGGCCGGCGAAGTGACCTCCCAGGGTGTCGAGCTGGAAGGCAGCGTGCAGGCCACAGAGGCGCTGCGTCTCACAGCTGCTTATACCTACACGGATGCCAAGACCAACGACACCGGTAAGGGTGATCGCCGTGCCAGCCTGATCCCGCGCCATATCGCTTCCTTCTGGGGCAACTACAAGGTGCAGCAGGGCGTTGCTTCCGGTCTGGAACTGGGAACCGGCGTGCGTTATGTCGGTTCCAGCGTGGGTATCGGTGCCGTGAATGCGGACTACACCCCCATCTATGGTTCGGCCCAGGTGCCGGCCCATACCGTCTGGGATGCGATGATCGGGTATGACTTTGCCAAGAACTGGCGAGCCCAGCTCAACGTCAACAACCTGCTGGGTGAAACCTACGTGGCCAGTTGTGACTACTACTGCTACTACGGCGAGCCGCGCAGCGTGGTGGGCAGCATCAACTACCGCTGGTAACAGAGGTCGGGCGGGAGTCGTGACTCCCGCCCTTTTTTCCCCGCATACAGGCCCGTCATGGAACTCTTGTCTCTGGTTTACCGCCAATATCGTTGGCCCTTCATCGCCATTACCCTGCTCAGCCTGCTCAGCGCAGTGAGCGGGATAGGTGTCATTGCCTTTATCAATCAATCTCTTGTCGAATCCGTCGGCGATCCGCTGCCGGTACTTGGCCAACTGCTTGGCCTGATCCTGTTGCTGCTGGTGATCACACTCGGATCTCAATTGGCCCTGACCACACTCGGTCATCATTTCGTCTACCGGTTGCGGGGCCGTCTGCTCAAGCAACTGCTGGATACCGATGTCGCCCGCATTCGCCAGCTTGGCCAGGGGCCGCTCTTGGCATCCCTCTCCAGCGACATAGGCCAGATCACCATCGCCTTCGTGCGCCTGCCCGAGCTGGTGCAGGGGCTGGTGCTCACTGTTGGTTCGGCCCTCTATCTCGGCTGGCTGTCACCGGCCCTGCTCGGCGTCACTGCACTCTGGGTCACCGTCACCATGGTGGTGGGCTGGCTGCTGGTGAACCGTGTGTATCGCCATCTCTCCCACATGCGCCAGGCGGAGGATCGCCTTTATCAGAACTATCAGGCCATCATAGCCGGCAGCAAAGAGCTGGCGCTCAATCGCGAGCGGGCCCATTTCGTCTACCACCAGCTCTATGAGCAGAACGCCCGTGACTATCGCCAGCAGATCATCCGTGCCGACACCTATCACCTGAGCGCGGTGAACTGGTCGAATATCATGATGCTGGGAGCCATAGGCCTGGTCTTCTTCCTGGCCAATGGCCTCGGCTGGGCCAACACCAATGTGGCCGCCACCTTTGCCCTGACCCTGCTGTTCCTGCGCACTCCGCTGTTGCAGGGGATAGGCGCTTTGCCGACCCTGCTTTCCGCCCAGGTAGCATTCGACAAGATAGCCGCCCTGGCGCTGGCCGAGCCGGATCCAGACTTCCCGCTGCCACCGGCACCCCGTGCCTGGCAACGCATCCAGCTGGAGCAGGTGAGCTTTCACTATCAGGGGGAGGGTGGCTTCGCGGTGGGCCCCATCAATCTCACCATTGAGAAGGGGGAGCAGGTCTTCATCATAGGTGGCAACGGCTCCGGCAAATCGACCCTGGCCATGCTGTTGACCGGTCTCTATCAGCCTGTGTCGGGCCGGATCCTGCTGGATGGTGAACCCATAACGGATCGCAACGCCTATCTGGCGCTCTTCTCCGCCATCTTCACCGACTATCACCTGTTCCAGCATTTGCTGGGGCCTGAGCCCAAGGCCGAGCTGATCGCCGAGTGGCTGGAGCGGTTGCAGATGGGCAGCAAGCTCGCCATAGAGGACAACTTTATCGCCGATATCAGCCTCTCCCAGGGGCAGCGCAAGCGGGTCGCCCTGCTGCTGGCACTGGCTGAGCAGCGCGAGGTGATGCTGTTTGATGAATGGGCCGCGGATCAGGATCCCCAGTTCCGCCGCATCTTCTATCAGCTGCTGCTGCCGCGCCTCAAGGCGATGGGCAAGACGGTGATCGCCATCAGCCACGACGATCACTACTTCCCGCTGGCCGACCGCTTGCTGGAGATGCGTCAGGGCCAGCTCACCGAACTGACCGGTGAACGGCGCGAGCAGGTCAGCCGGGATGCCGTCGCCCATCTGGATTGCGAGGTGCCGGCTTGATGCAGGCACCGATGAGACTGGCATCAGGCCAGCACAGGAACAGCTTATGTTTGAGATGAAAGCCGCCAGCTTCGCGGTAAACGGCCGCAAGCTGCTGCACCCCACTGACCTGCGTTTCGAGCAGGGACAGGTCTATGGCCTCATCGGCCACAATGGTTCGGGCAAATCGACCCTGCTCAAGCTGCTGGCGCGCCAGCAGCCCCTGAGTGAGGGCGAGATCCTGTTCGATGGCAAACCGCTGACCGATTGGGGCAACCGGGAGTTCGCCCGTCAGGTGGCCTATCTGCCCCAGCATCTGCCGAGCGCCGAGAACCTGCTCGGCCGGGAACTGGTGGAGATGGGGCGCTATCCCTGGCGCGGCCTGCTGGGCCGGATGGGGGCGGAGGATCAGCGTCAGGTCGATCGGGCCATTGCTCTCACCCATACCGAAGGTTTTGCCGATCGGCTGGTGGATACTCTTTCCGGTGGTGAGCGGGGCAGGGTATGGCTGGCCATGCTGCTGGCCCAGGAGAGCCGCTTCATCCTGCTCGACGAGCCGCTGGCCGCGCTGGACGTGGCCCATCAGGTGGAGGTGCTGACTTTGGTCAGGCAGCTCAGCCGTCAGCTCAACCTCGGCGTCATCATAGTCATCCACGACATCAACATGGCCTCCCGCTTCTGCGATCGGCTGGTGGCGCTGCACTCGGGTCGTCTGCTTACCCATGGCGAGTCAGAGCGGATCATGACCAGCGAGACCCTGCACGCCATCTATGGCATTCCGATGGAGGTCATGCGCCACCCGGCCCATGCCCATGCCATCGCCATCGTTTAGATAAGGCTTGTTATCCCGATGAGTTTATTTGTACCCATATCACTGCAGACTGGCGAGACCCTGCACTCCATGTACCATGGCATCCCGATGGAGGTCATGCGCCACCCGGCCCATGCCCATGCCATCGCCATCATCTAGCCGGGACAGCTATCTTGATATCTTCATTGAAAAGGGCCGGCTGGCTGCTCTGCCTGCTGGCGCCATTGGGATTGCAGGCCAGTCCGGCGAGCCAGAGTGCCGCCACCGATACCGCTCGGCCGAGTGAGCACACACAGGTACCACGGATTGCCACCGTCGACTGGACCATAGCCGAAACCCTGCTGGCGCTCGGGGTGACCCCGCTGGCGGTGGGGGATGTCAGCGCCTACCGCGCCTGGGTCGGCGAGCCGCTGCTGCCGGCCGATGTGGTGGATATAGGCCTGCGGGCTCAGCCCAATCGCGAGCTGCTGGCCGAGTTGAAACCCGATCGCATCCTCATCTCTCCGCTGGCGGCGCCGCTGGCACCGACCCTGTCCCGCATCGCACCCGTGCAGTCCATCGCCCTCTATGATCCACAAACCGATCTGTGGCAGCGGCTCCATGAGGCGACCCTGACCATAGCGGCACTGGTGAACAAAACGGCCGAGGCGAACGAGCTGCTGACCGATTTGAATCGGGATCTCGAGCAGATGAAACAGACCCTGCCGGCGGAGCTGCCGCCCCTGCTGGTGGTGCAGTTCATCGATGAGCGCCATGTGCGGGTATTCGGCCGCCACAGCCTGTTCGAGGCCGTGATGCAGCGACTCGGCCTGCGCAATGCCTGGCAGGGAGAGACCAATGCCTGGGGCTTCTCGGTGGCCAGTCTCGAGCAGTTTTTATCCATACCGGAGGCCAGGTTGGTGGTGGTGGATCCCATTCCGGTCGGGGTGAGCGAACGGCTGCAGGAGCCCGGTCTCTGGCAGCATTTGCCGCTGGTGCAACAGGCTCCGGTATTGCATCTGCCCGCAGTCTGGAGCTTCGGTGGCGTGCTCGCCGCCCATCGCTTCGCCACCTTGCTCAGCGAGGCATTGCAGAAAGATGCCAGGGGAGATCGCCAATGAAACATAAATTTCCATCCCCGTTGCAGCGACCGACCTTGATCCTGCTGGGGCTGACCCTTTCGCTCGCTTGCTGGGTGCTGGCCCGCCAGTTGCCCAGCGTGCTCTGGTGGCAGACCCTCTTTTCGCCCAATCTGGATGATGCCCGTCAAGCCGTGGTCCATTTCAGCTGGTTGCCCCGCTTGACGGTGACCCTGCTGGCCGGTGGCGCCCTTGGTCTGGCCGGTACCCTGATGCAGCAGGTGCTGCGCAACCCGCTCGCCTCGCCGACCACACTGGGGGTGGCCTCCGGTGCCCAGCTGGCGTTGATGATGGTGACCCTGTTTGCTCCCTCCTGGTTGCTGCTGGGACGGGAGTGGATCGCCATGGCCGGTGGCAGCCTCGCCATGGCGCTGGTGTTCGCCTTGTCCTGGCGTCGTCAGCTCAATCCGGTGGTCATCGTCTTCGCGGGGCTGGTGATCAACCTCTATCTGGCGGCCATCAGCATGGGGCTGCTGCTGTTTTTTCAGGAGGAGTTGAAAGGCTTGCTGGTGTGGGGCAGCGGGTCTCTGGCCCAGAACAGTTGGAACGGAGTGAGCTACCTGCTGCCACGGCTGCTGGTGGCGGGGGGACTGGCGGCTGTGCTGGTGCGCCCGCTGGCTGTGCTTGAACTGGATGATGCCAGTGCCCGCAGTCTGGGGGTCTCCCTCCAACACTTGCGACTGGCGGGGCTTGGCTTGGCGGTATTTGTCACCGCCTGCGTGGTGAGCGTGGTGGGGCTGATCGGTTTTATCGGGTTGGCCGCACCGGCCATGGTGCGGCTGCTGGGGATCCGCCAGCTCGGTCAGCGGCTGCTGTGGGCGCCTGTTCTGGGGGCTCTGCTGTTGGCGGCCACCGATCTGTTGCTGCAATCCGTCAGTCGATTCTGGCCCATGCTGATCCCGACCGGTGCCATGACGGCTCTGTTGGGGGCGCCGCTCTTGCTCTGGCTGATCCCGCGACTTTCCTTGAAGTCGGGCACACCCAAAGCGAGTGCCGGTTTGCTGGTAGCACGACATCCGGCCCCGACTCGCCTGATCACCTTGCTGCTGCTCGGCTTGGGGCTCGCCATCATAGGCTCTCTGCTGTTCGGTCAGGGAGTGCACGGCTGGAGCTGGCCGAGCTGGCTCAGGTGGCAGGCCCAGCTGGAGTGGCGGCTGCCGCGCACTCTGGCGGCGGGGGCTGCCGGAGTCTTGCTGGCACTGGCGGGCACCCTGCTGCAGCGGGTCAGCAACAACCCCATGGCGAGTCCGGAACTGCTGGGGGTGAGTGGCGGCACCTTCATGGGCGTGATAGCGACGGCACTGCTGCTGCCTGCCTTGCCATTGCCCATGATGCTGCTTGGGGGCTTGATCGGGGCCTTCGGTTGCCTCTTGCTGCTGGTGCTGGTCAACCGCAAGCATGGCTTCCAGCCTGAGCGGATCCTGCTGTCCGGCATCGCCATCACGGCGCTGTTCGAACCATTGCAGGCCATAGCGCTGGCCAACGGCGACATGCGAGTGCAGCAACTGCTCTCCTGGATGTCCGGCTCCACCTATTACGTCACCCTGCCGGTGGCTTATGGACTGGTGGCTCTGGCGGTATTGATGCTGGCAGCCTGCCTGCTCATCAGACGCTGGCTCGATCTGTTGCCCATGGGACCGGCACTGGCGACCGCATTGGGGATTCGCCTCAACCGTGCCCAGCTCGCCATACTGCTGCTGGTGGCCGTGCTAACCGCCAGCGCCACCCTGGTGGTGGGGCCGCTCTCCTTCGTTGGTCTGCTGGCCCCGCACATGGCCAAGCTGATGGGACTGGTACGGGCGCGCTGGCACCTGCTCGGTGCCGCCGCTTCCGGCGCCCTGCTGATGGTGTCGGCGGACTGGATCGGCCAGCAGATCCTGTTCCCGCAGGACGTGCCGGTCGGGCTGGTCTCCACCCTGTTAGGGGGCGCTTACTTCATGTGGTGCCTGCGCCGCCTCTAGGTGTGTGGATGACACATGCACAAAAAAAGAGCCCGGGATAATCCCGGGCTCTTTGTTTCAAGGCTGGCGCCGACTCATGTGTCGAGGCAGACAGCCAACTCAGAATGCCAGTGAGGTGGACAGAAGGAAGGTACGTGGAGAACCCAGTCCGCCGGACAACCCGCTGCCGTCGCCACCGCTCCAGGAACCGAGCCAGTAGGCATGATTGGTGAGGTTTTGCACCGAGGCTCGCACCGTCACCTCCTTGGTGGCAATCTTGGTGGTGTAACGGGCCCCTAGGTCGAAGGTGGTGTAGGGGGAGAGCGACATGCGGTTGTCATCGGTGACATAGCGCTTGCCGACAAACTGGGTATTGCCGGTCAGCGTGAGCCCGGGCAGGGCGGAGAGGTCGTATTCCAGCCCCAGCTTGGCCATCACTTTGGGCACCCCGGTCGCCTGGTTGCCTTCATTGGCCTTGTTGAGGGCCTTGGTCAGTTCGGCCTGGGTATAGGAGGCTCCCCCCAGCAGGCGCAGTTCCGGAGTCAGTTCGCCAAACAGATCCCACTCAATCCCCCGGTTGCGCTGTTCACCGTAGACCCCATAGACATTGCTGACCGGATCCGTGTAGGCGCTCGGTTTGGCTATCTGGAACAGGCTCAGTGTGTGGGCGAACTGACCCAGATCCAGCTTGGCGCCGACCTCATACTGCTTGGTCTGGTAGGGCTTCATGATTTCACCCGCATTGCTGGCCGTGGTGGGCGCCGTGCCCCCCTGGCCCAGTCCCTCTATGTAGTTGGTGTAGAGGGAGAGGTCATCCCGTACCTTGACCAGGATGGCGGTGGCTGGCGAGAGCCGGCTCTCGTCATAGTGGGAGGTCTGCGCGCCGCTGGCGCCATAGTTGGTGCTCTCCACCATCTGGTGTCTGGCGCCGACTGTCCACTGCAGGTCCCCGTCCAGGAAGGAGAGGGTGTCCACCAGGGCGACACTTTCCAGCTTGGCGTCGCTGCTGGACGTCACTGCGCCAAAACCGCTCTGATCGGGGGCCGAGCCAAAATCGAGGTGGTCATAGTTGGTGATTGTGTGGTTGGGATACATGCGATCCTTGAAGCTGAGCTCCGAGGTGTAGTGCGTGGCAGCCAGTGACCAGGCGTGATCGACAGGGCCCGTGCCGAGGTTGCCCCGCAGACCGGCTTCGCCCGAGCGTTGGGTGCCGTCCCGTTCGGAGCGAATGGCCATGGCGTTGATGTCCCCCGCGTTGTTGAGCAGGGTATTGCGGGTGATCAGGGCTCTGTATCCCCCTTCTCGCTGGCCCCACGCGGCAAAGGCCGTCAGCGAATCGGTCAGGTCGTACTCCCCCCGCAATACGGCTGCTCTGGTGTCATTGATGGTGTAGGCCCAGGGCGGAGCCAGTGAATAGTCACCTTTTTTGGCTGTGGGCAGTTGGGTGACAGTGCTGGCGATGGAGTAGATGCTGAAGTAGTTGACCCCATCCACCTCTTCATGTTGCCGATAGAGATCGAGGGAGGCGCGGGCCCGCTCGTTGCGCCAGTCAAAGCCAATGGAAGTCAGCTCCATCTTGTGCTGCTGGTCATTGACCGGGGTGTCACCATCGCGGTAGACGCCATTGAAGCGCACCCCCCACTGTTTTTCTTCACCAAAGCGGCGACCCAGATCCAGATGCACGCCGCCGAGCCCGTCTGATTCATAGGTGGCGGTCACCTTGGCCAGAGGATCCTTGCCGGCGCGTTTGGGCACTATGTTGATGCTGCCCCCCACGCTGCCGTCTGGCGGCATGCCGTTGAGCAGCACGGACGGGCCCTTGAGCACGTCGACCCGCTCGGCCATCTCGGTCGAACTGCGCATGTTGGGCGCCATGCCGATCAAACCGTTGAAGGTCATGTCACTGGCCGTGGTGCTGAAGCCACGCATGTAGAAGGTCTCGAAGACGCTGCGTTTGCTCGGCACATAGATGGATGCATTGGTGGCACCGGCGAGGGAGCCGATATCCTGTGCCTGCTCGTTCTCTATGTACTCTTCTGTGTAGCTGACGGTGTTGAACGGGGTATCCATGAAGTGCTTGTTGCCAAGCAATCCGACCCGACTGTCAGAGGCCACCTGGCCACCGGCATAGGTCTGACGCCCTTGCACCACCATGACCTCATCGGCACTGACCCCGGCTTGCCGGCGAACCTTGTAGCGTCCCTCTCCCGCAGGCTCGGCCACCAGATCGTGACCACTCAACAAGAGGGCCAGACCCTGGGGGGGACTGTATTGGCCTGCCAGCCCTGGGCTGGTCATCCCTTGCAGGGTTTTATCATCGAGATCCAGGCTGATACCTGTCTCGGACGAGAAGGTCTTGAGCGCCTGGGCCAGAGAGCCAGCCGGGATATTGAGGCTTTTTGTGGTCGTGACCGACTGCTCCGGGGATTGTGCCTGCGCCGATGGGGCTAGGCCGAGCAGCAGTGTGCCACTGACACCGGCCAGAATGGCCAGACGTGCGGCCACGCCCAGCTTGTTCAAGGAAAAGCGGGAAACGGTTTGTGCCAGAGGGGGATGGGCGAGCGCTGCAGGATGCAACCGATGGGGCTTTAACATTCAGGATTCCTTTCTATTCGAGGAGGTGATTGATTGTCTCCTTCTGTTTTCCGAACGAGACTTCACAACCCTCAAATAAAAATGAATATCATTTGTATCTTTGTGGCCCGGCAGCATAACGGCCAGTGATTCAGCCGCGACAGCCGGGCAAACAACGTGATCCTGTCAGCTGCGGTAGCCTGTCATCACTTCATCGGCAATGCGGGTCAGACAGGTCACGCTGGCTGTGCAGAGATACCAGGTTTCCGGGTCGACAAAGATGACCTTGCCACTTTTCCACGCCTTGGTCTGGCGCAGCAGGGGGTTATCCAGGCTCTGGGCATTGAGTGCCGCCCGCCGCTCCATCACGGCCGTCCTGTCGATCACATAGAGGATGTCCGGATCCGCCTGCTGGATGAACTCGTTGGAGATGGGCTGCCCATGGGTGCCTGTTTCCCTGTCAGGCCCCGCCGGCTGAACCCCAAGGGTATCGAAGATGAAGCCATACCGTGAGTGTGTGCCGAAGGAGGTAAAGGCGCCGTTATTGTGCAGCACTATCAAGGCCTTTTCCGGTCGGTTCCGGGTCACTTCACGCACCTGGGCTATCTTGTCGTCTATCTGCTGAACCTTTTCGCGTGCCAGCTCCTCTTTACCCAGTATCTTTCCGAGGGTGAGCAGGTGAGCCTTGGCGGTTTCCAGTACATGCCCCTGGTGATTGGTCATGTCGATGTCGTAGTGCAGGGTCGGCGCTATCCGGCTCAGCTCCTGATAACTCTGGGCTTGCAGGGGGGAGATCAGGATGAGATCCGGCTTGAGTTTGTGCAGTCGCTCCAGATTGGGTTGTATGGTGGTGCCCACATCCATGACGTTGGGATCGTCTTTGTATTTGCTGAGGAAGTGAGCAACATAGTCTTTGGCGATGCCCGCCACGGGGGCGCCCAGCTGATCCAGGGTATCCAGTTCACTCATGTCGAAGGCCACCACCCGCTCCGGGCGGTGGGTTATCCGGGTCGTACCCAGCTGGTGTTCGACAGTGACCATGGGATCGTTTGCCGAGGGTGTCTGTGCCGCCGATCCTGATGCGGCGTCATCACACCCCATCAGGCCAGCGGCCGCCACCAGCAATATTCCGTGTACTGCATGTGCCTTGTTCATCCTCATAGCGATTCTCCTGACAGGGATGGGTTGAAGTAGTTGCAGACGAAGCCGTTTTGACTCGGCAGTATCTCGAAGTCCAGTTCATAGAGGTCTTGCAGACAGGCACGGGTGACCACCTGGCTAACCGGGCCGCTGTGGGCGATGGCGCCTGCTTTCATCGCGACTATGTGGTCGGAATAGTTGGCGGCAAAGTTGATGTCGTGTACCACCAGAATGACGGTGCGGCCCTGTTCATCACAGAGGCGCCGTATGGCCTGCATGATGTTGACCGCATGCTTCATGTCCAGATTGTTGAGGGGTTCATCCAGCAACAGGCAGTCGGTCTGCTGGGCAATGGTCATGGCCAGAAACGCCATCTGTCGCTGGCCGCCGCTGAGCTCATCCAGATAGGCCTTGCGCAGCGGCTCAAGGGCCAGAAAATCAATGGCGTCATCGATTGCCAGCCGGTCCTGGCGGGTGAGGGCTCCCAGGCTGTAGGGGAAGCGCCCGAAAGAGACCAGCTCCTCAACGGTCAGGCGCAGCCCGACGTCCGGTGACTGGCGCAGGGTCGCGACCCGTCTGGCATAGTCGCGGGTGGGGATCTGCTCGATATTGATCCCGTCCATCAGAATTCTGCCCCGGCTGACGGTGAGCAGCCGGGCAATCGACATCAGCAGCGTGCTCTTGCCTGCGCCATTGGGCCCGATCAGCGAGGTGACCTGGCCGGCGGGAAAGGCAAGGGTGACATCGCGCAGCACAGGCTTGTCACCGTAAGTCTTGTGAACATGCTCCAGGGTGATCATGGGGTGCCTTTCGTTTTGACCATGAGGGCGAGAAAGTAGGTGCCGCACACCAGGTTGATGAGGATGCTGACCGTGGTGCGGTAGTTGAACAGCTGCTCCACCAGAAACTGGGCGACGATAAAAATGGCGATGGCAATGGCGCAGCCCAGCGGCAGGGTGACCCTGTGGCGGAAGGTGCGTGCCAGCGCATAGGTGATGTTGGCCACGAATACCCCCATGAAGGCCGTTGGGCCCACCAGGCTGGTGGAGACGGCCACCAGCACGGCGATCAGGGCCAATTGCAGCCTCACTGTGTGCCGGTAATCCACTCCCAGCGAGATTGCCTGGTCACGGCCCAGGGAGAGCACATCCAGCACTGCCAGCCGTCGGCGGGTCATGATGCCGACCAGGGTGATCAAGGCGGCGCCGAACAGCAGTTGTCCGGGCTGTACCCGGTTGAAGGTGGCGTAGCTGAAGCCCTGCAGGATGGAGAACTCACCCGGGCTGGTCTTGAGCTGGATGAACTGGGTAAAGGTGCCGAGCACCATGGTCAGTACCAGGCCCGCCAGCAGCAGCTGATAGAGGTTGGTCTGCCCCTCCCTGAACAGCCAGCGATGGACTATCCAGGAGTAGCCCAGCATGAACAGCAGTGACAGCAGCACGTTTTCCTGACGGTCCAGCAAGATCAGGCTCTGGCTGCCCAGCGTCAGTACCAGTACGGCTTGCAGCAGCAGATAGACAGCCTCGTAGCCCATGATGGCGGGAGTCAGGAGCCGGTTGCCCGCCAGTGTCTGAAACGTCACAGCCGATAGCGCGATACAGATGCCCGCCAGCCCGATAGCGGCAAGACGCATCAACCTTTGGGGGATCACATAGTCGAAGTCCAGATCCGACCCCACCAGCAGAAACAACAAGGCCAGCACTATCACCAGCGCCCAGATGCCATAAGGGATCAACAGGTGCTTCATGCGCGTCTCCACAGGATCATGGACAGGAACAGCACGCCCCCCACGCTGCCGGCGGTCAAGCCTATCGGCACCTCGAAGGGGTAGATCAGCAGACGGCCGAGAATGTCGCACGCCAGCAGCAGCAGGGCGCCGCTCATGGCGACGATGGGCAGGGTTTTCTTCAGGTGTTCACCGTAATGCATGGCCACCAGATTGGGAATGACCAGACCGACGAAGGGGATGGCCCCCACTGTGATGACGGTGGCGGCTACCGTGACCGCCACCAGCACCAATCCCAATGCCGCCGTTGCCGAATAACGCAGTCCCAGGCTGGTGGCCGCCTCTTCCCCCATGCCCAGCACTGTGAAGCGATGGGCATAGAGGTAGGTGAGCACGGTAATGGGCAGGATCAGGTAGATGATCTCGTAATTGCCTTCGACCACCTTGGAGAAATCCCCCAGCAGCCAGCCCTGTATGCTTTGCAGTATGTTGTGTCTATAGGCATAGAACTCGGCGATGGCGCTGAGCACGCTGCCATACATGAGGCCAATCACGGGGATCAGCACAGTATTCTTGAACTGAATGCGCCGTATGATGGCGATGAACAGCAGGCTGGACAGAAAGCAGAACACCAGCGCCACCAGCATCCGCCCCGTGGTGCCGGTTGAGGGGAGCTGGGTCAGTGCAATCAGAATGCCGAGTTTGGCGGCATCCAGCCCACCCGAGGTGGCCGGTTCCACAAACTTGTTTTGCACTATCTGCTGCAATATGACCCCGGACACCGACAAGCCGGCCCCGGTGAGCAGGAGTGCCGCCAGTCGGGGCAACCGGCTGGCGGTAAGGGTCAGCCAGCTGTCGCCCGAGAAGGACCAGAGCGCCGCCAGGGATATCTGTTTGACCCCGACCAGCAGGGAGAGGCCACTGAGCAGGATCAAGAGGGTGGGCAGTACCGCTGGTCTCAAGAGGTGGCCTCGTCACGGACTGCGCGGGTGATGCGCCATCCCTTGGCGGCTTGCCGTTGTGCCAGGAAATGGGCATAGGGACCGGACTGGCGGCTGAGTTCGGCATGGGTGCCCTGTTCGCGCACCTTGCCCTCTTCCAGTACCAGTATCTGGTCTGCCATCTCGACCGTCGACAGCTGGTGGGCGATGACAATCAGGGTTCGTTTCCCTCGCAGACGCGCCAGCGCCTCGGCGATGGCGGCCTGGTTCTCCGCATCCAGGGCTGCCGTGGCCTCGTCGATCAGCAGTATGGGGGCATCCTTGATCAGGGCCCGGGCGATGGAGATACGTTGCCGCTCACCGCCAGAGAGGCGGGCACCCCCTTCACCCACCTGGGTTGCCAGACCCTGGGGCAGGCGCTCCAGAATCTCGCTCACCCCGGCTTGCCTTGCCGCGATCAACACCTCTTCATCGCTGGCGTTCGGTTTGCCGATGCGGATGTTGTCGGCAATCGAGCCCTGGAACAGGTAGGCATCCTGGAAAATCTGGCTGATCTGGTTGGCCAGTGCGTCGCCGGTTATCTCCCTGACATCCACGCCACCCAACTTGACTTCTCCCTGGCTGACATCGAAAAAGCGTGCGATCAGCCTCAGCAAGGTGGTTTTCCCCGAGCCGGATGCCCCGACCAGTGCCGTCATGCTGCCCGGTTCGACTCTCAGGCTGACGTCACTGAGCACGGAGGATTGATTTGCGGCATACCGGAAGCTGACGTTGCACAGCTCGACCGAGGCATCGGTCGGGATGCGTGGTGAGTGCGGGGCCGACTGGGGAGCTTGCGCAAAGATGTCTCGCAAGGCATCCAGCTGTCCACGGACGCTGCGCAGGATATCGCTGTAACTGGCCACATCGAGCAAGGGATCGATGAAACGGTTTATCAGCACCAGAGCCACCAGGCCAGCAATCAGCCCCTCTTTGTCCACGCCATCGCCTGCATTTCCCTGCAACCACAGGGTCGCGGCGATCAGCAGGGCGGCAAAGCCGGCTTGCACAGCCCAGAGATTGAGTCCGGATGAGAGGGCAGTGAGCTGGATAAGCTTTTTGGCGGATTGCTGTTGCTGCGAGATGGCCTGCTCGAGGAAGCGGGTACCGCCGCGCTCGCCATTGAAGGCTCGCAGCACGGATTGTGCCTGCGCGAACTCGACCATGCGCTGGCTGGTGGAGGCGGCATTGCGGTGGAACTTCAGGTCAGCCGCTTGATTGAGGCGGCCAGTGAACCAGAACACCCCCACCATGAGCGGCAGGGCGACCAGCGCCACCAGCCCCAGGGTCAGGTTGATGGCAAACAGAGCCGCCAGCACTACCAGGGGTATGAGGGAGCCGGTCAGCAGCGGGGTAAAAACATGGGCCGGGAGCTGGGCGATTTCCATCATCCCCTGTGATGCCGCGTGATTGAGCCGGGCTGTGTTGGCAGGGGTAAACCAGCCGATGGGCAGGCTGCCGACATGCTCGCCCAGCTGATGGCGACCCGTCTGGAGGACGGCAATGCCGACCGCTATCCCCGCCTTTTCCACCTTGCGCCTGAGGTACCAGCAGAGCACCACCCCCAGCAGCTGGACGAACAGCCAGCTGGCTGCACTGTTCACCTCTCCCAGCAACAAGTGCCTGAGCACTGGGATCAGGGTGACTATGGTGAGGCCGCAACAGAGGCTGTAGATCACTGCCAGCCAGCCATAGCGACGCAATATTGCAGTGTCATCGTCCAGCAGACGAACAAAGGTCTTCAGCATTGGGGGACCGCCTCTTCATGCTCGGGGGATTGTCTTTTCTCTGCGGGAATGGCCTTGTCATAGCGGCCCTGGGCCCACAAGCGGGCATAACGGCCATTGAGTGCCAGCAGTTCGTCGTGCCTGCCCTGTTCGCAGAGGGTACCGTTGTCGATCACCAGGATTTGATCGGCGTTCATGACGGTGTCGAGTCTGTGTGCGATGACGACCAGGGTACGGCCATGGGCAAAGGCCGAGAGTGCCTGTTGCAGCTTCACCTCGTTGTCGGCATCGGCCGCCGCCGTGGCTTCGTCAAGCACCAGCACCGGCGGGTCGAGCAGCAGGGCACGGGCTATGCTCACCCGTTGCAGTTCCCCACCGGAGAGCTGTGCATCCTCTCCGACCACTGAGTCGTATCCATGCGGCAGCGCCAGAATGCGATCGTGGATATTGGCGAGCCGTGCGACGGCTTCAACCTCTGTCCGGGTGGCGTTCGGACGACCCAGCGCTATGTTGTCGTGCAGACTGGCGTGAATGAGGCGCACATCCTGCAAGACAAAGCCGATGTGTCGATAGAGCCGGGCGCTGTCCATTTGTCTGAGATCGACCCCGCCAAGGGTGATCCTCCCAGCATCCGGATCGAAGAAGCGCAGCAGCAGGCGTGCCAGCGTGGATTTCCCCGAACCGGATGCACCGACAATGGCAGTGACGGTGCCAGGCTGCAGAGTGAAGTTGATGTCGGTCAGCACCTGTACCTGATCGTCATAGCCGTAGCTCAGTTGCTCGACCCGGATCTCCCCGTTTGCAGGCTGCTGGGAGTCGGTTGCAGCAGTGGTGTCCAGCACGGGAGTCTGCAGCAAGGCATGCACCCGCTGGGCAGCGCCGGTCGCATTGTTCAGGTCATGGGTGAGGTAGCTCAATAGCAGCAGGGGGGCGCAAAGCCCTGGGGCCACCAGCACGAATGGCAGCACATCGGCTGGTGCTATCCAGCCGGCACTGACCAGCACTACGCCCCCGGCCAGCACGACACCGAGCACAGAGGCTGGCGCCATGATGGCGTTGGCATTGGCCATGGCGCTGACCAGAGGGCGGGTAAACGCCTTGAAGGCATCGGCAAAGGCATCGATGGCTTCGCGGTAGCTGTTGTGGAGCTTGCCCTGAACACCGAATGCCTTCACTACCGGAATGCCGCTGACAAACTCGACCACGGCGTTGTTGATCCGCGCCATGCCGGCACCGAACTGCTGCATGTTGGCGGCGCTGGCGCTGTGCGCTCTGGCGGAGAACAGGAAGAAGAGGGGAAAGGGCAGCAGCGAGATGATGGCCATGCGCCAGTCCATGAAGAACAGGTAGGCAATCGAGATGGCAACGGCACCGGCGCTGCGTCCCATGGTCGTGAAGAAGTGGGCCGTCAGGCTGTGCAGTGTGCCTATGTCATCTTGCATCGCCTGTTTCACTTCACCCGATGCCCGGGCCGTGAACCAGCCCAGCGGCACCCTGGCCAGGCGGCGGGTCAGCGCCTGACGCAGATAGCCAGTGATGCGGTTGTCGGCGAGGTGAGCGACCAGATCGCCCGCGGAAATGAGCGTCATGCCCAGAAACAGACTCGCCAGGCTGACACCGACAATCAGCCAGAGTTCTTCAAGTTCCCACCCAGCACCCTCCTGGCCGAGTACCAGCTGTGCAATCCGGGTGATACCCGCCAGGGGAACCAGTGTCAGCATGGAACCAACGGCGGCGAGCAGGGCGGCAGCCAGCAGCCGGCCACGAATGGGTGAAAGGACTCGGGCAATCGGACCCGCGGCTTTGGAATCAAGGATGAACTCGTCGTCTACCTTCATGAATACTTCTCCACTGTGGGGTGATGGCGGCCATGTCCCACCGTCTCGTTTGCATTGGGCTGACACGTCTCTTGTGGTTTTCCGAACGTGCGGATAAAAACCTCAAATGAATCTTTTTACGACAGAAGAAAGTTCAGCGTCCCGCGTCTGATTCGCACTGGTGACAGGTCTGCAGGCCAAGGGCTATGTACTTCTCAACGGAAGAGACCGAGACCTGCAGTTCGGTTGCTATGTCCTGGTAGCCCATACCATTGAGCCTCGACAGCAGCAGTGCCTGGCGGATCTTGGGTGGCTTGCGCTGCAACGCCATATCGACAGCGCCCAGGGCTTCGCACATCAGTGCACGGGTCTCTTCGGAAGGTTCCCTGAGTGCAGGTTGCTGGGTTTGGCGTTCGAGATAGCGGGCTTCCAGACTGCGGCGGCGATAGAGATCGATCAGTTTGCCTTTGGCTATTTGCATCAAATGACGGCGCGATTCGCTGGCCGCGGGAATATGGCCCTTATTGATGAGGTGGAGGTAAATATCGTGAGCCAAATCCGCTGCATCGTACGAATTTCCCAGCTTGCGGCGGAGCAGGCGACAGAGCCATCCATGATTGTCCCGATATAACGTCTGCCACTGTTCCTGCAAGGAGCAAGCATCCCTCTCCACGGCTCTTTTCTCCCGAATACAGTGTTTTTCTTTTTGATAATGAAAATCTATATGATAATCATTTACAAGATATCCTGTTCGTAGATATCAAGCAATGCTCTTCACTGACTCTGACAGCAGGGGAGCTATCTCAGTGGTTTTTGACAGAAAAACCGGCATAACCCAATGGTCATTATTCACAATTCAGCAAGGAGGCCACTCTTGCCACTATGTTACTCCGAGGTATTGCCCGAAATACCTGTGAGCACTTATGAAGAAAATATCTGGTTGTTGCAACAACAGCATCCGGAGCAAGTCATCAAGCACCTGGAAGTCTGGCGGCTGGATGACAAGGTCGATATTTCATTGCTCACTCTGACTATTCAGTCATTAATAACGGCCTTGCCGGATTTGAATTCCCGCTATCTCTTCAGTGATGAAGGAGACCTTTATAAATACAGGGTTGATGGCTGGTATCCCTGTCTGGAATTTATCCGGTTGTCTTCGGGGGACCTCGATGACAACCTTGGCGCCCTTCATAAGTCGCCCTGGGATTCTGCCAGCCAGCCGCCGTTCAAGGCATTCATTATCCATGTAGAACAGGGTGTTATATTCGCATTGATGTCTCATCCCATACTGGGGGAGGCGTGTTGTCTGAGCGCGCTGGTGGCCAGATTGCGTGATGAGTACGGCGCCCTTGCTCCGCATCTGCCTTCTCTGGAAATGACAAAGCTATCGATAAACTCAGGCGTGTTAGCACCTGAAATTACCAATAACCAGACGGAACACACGGAAAGGGACAAGTTGGCGCTTATTTTACTTGATGAGTTTCGTATTGCTTTATCCAGCCCTGACATGACGCTTAATGATGACTTCTTTGATTTTGGCGGCCACTCATTGCTGGCTACGCGCATTATTGGCAAGTTGCAGAATCGTCATGGTATTGAGTGCCGTTTCAATGATTTTTTTGAGTCGCCTTCTGCGGCTGCCCTCGCTAAAAAGGCAATATTGAATAGCCCGCCTCAGCAAATACCTTCACGTGTTGTTGAAAATACCAGCCAGCAGGCGCCACTCGCGTTGGCACAAGCGTCATTGTGGCGAGCCTATGCTGCCCATGATTTTGGCACCATCTTCAATCTGCCCTTTGCGCTGGATTTTATTGATGAAGTTGATGAAACGTTTTTTTTACAGGCATTTACAGACCTGATAAAACGCCACCCCAGTTTGCGAACGACTTTCCATGTGCAAGACGGTCAGGTATTCCAGCGTATTATTCCCGTTGAACATTTGGGCCAATATCGGTGGTTCTGGCACAGCGCTGAAAGCGGAGGTGTCTCCCTGGCCAATGAGGCGACCTATCAGTTCGATCTCTCCCGTGAGCTGCCGATCCGTATCCGTTTCATTCGGGATGTGGCGACTGGCCGTCAGCACCTCTCATTCCTGGTTCATCATATGGTGGTGGATGAGTGGTCCATCAACCTCATGATGGAGGATCTCGCCAGCGCTTATATTGCCCGTGCGGCAGATCAGGCGCCGGTATGGGCCACGCCAGCGCTCGATTTTCACGGATTTGCACGGCAGCAGGCAGAGCAGGGCATCAACCCCCGGCACCTGGCGTACTGGACCCGGATGTTGCAAGGTGCTGCCGACGAGCGGCGAAAGCAGCGGCTATGTGCTCCGTCCGAGGGCCAGGGTTCTATCGCGGCGCAATGGCTGGAGCTCAAGCTCGAGCAGGGGAGTCTCGACAGTTTGTATGCCTTCGCCAGAGGCCATGACTCTTCGCTCTTCAATCTGGTGTACACGGCGATTGCCGTATCCCTGCACAAGCTGGATGGCCTGAACGAGATCGTCATAGGGACCTCGGCATCCGGGCGTACCGATCCGGCATTCTTTGATACGGTGGGTTACTTCACCACCATGGTGGCGCACAGGGTCGAGTTCGATGAGCAGGAGTCTTTCGGCAGTCTGTTGAGGACGGTTACGCATACCATCAATGACTCCATGTCCTACGCAGACATCCCGCTGGAGCAGATCCAGCAAGGGCTTGGCATGACGGCGGCAGAGGGTCTCCTGTTCGATGTCTATGTCCAGATTCACGCCAATAATGCCTTGAACGGGCGCTTGCCTACCCCTGCCGGTGAGGGGATCCGCTACCGACAGATTGATCCTGACAAAACGGAGTCCATGTTCGGGTTGCAGTTCGAGATCATGGAGGATGTGCTGGAAGGGGAGCGCAGATTGCGGCTGGTGATCACCTATAGCGCCGAACGCTACAGCAGGGATTGGGTCGATGCCCTTTGCGTTGTGCTGAACCGGCTGTTCGGACTGATGACAAGTACCGGTACGAGTGCATGTCGACTGGCTGATCTGGCACTGCAAAAGGAGGCATAAATAGCATTTTGCCCCCTGTCAGCCGACAGGGGGCAGAACACAGGGCTAGGAGGTTGGTAGCCCATAGTGCTGGAAGGTTGAGGTTCGGGGCAGGCGATACTGCTCCCGACCAAGCAACTGATTGATGATATGTGCATTGCGGTTGGGGCCTATGCCCAGATCCGGTGAGCCCACCCCATGCTGAAATATTTCGGCATTCTGAACAAAGATCCGCCCCTGTCCTCTGTCGCAACGACGGGCCGTGAAATCTGGCTGGACTATGCAATCCCCCTGCTCATCAACGGCCAGGACTGTGCCTTTGAGCCGTTCAAACCACGCTGGCCACGCATGGGCATAACCGGTTGCGGCGACGATGGCGTCGGTCTCCAGTGTGCAGTGCTGATCCAGCTGGGTGTGATGGCAGCTCATGCGCAGGGCGCCCTGGCCATCCAGTTCTTCCACTCCTTCGATGGTGCAATGTGAGTAGAGCACCAGGCCTGGCGTCTCTCCGCCGATGGATCTCTCATAGAGCAGATCAAAAATCTCGCCAATGGTCGAGAAGCTGATGCCTTTGTAGAGCAACCCTTGCTCCGCCACTATTTCCCGGCGCCGCTCTCTGGGCAGAGTGTGGAAGTAGTGCATGTAGGCGGGGGTGAAGCACTCCTGTCCCAGCTTCGAATATTCCATGGGGTGAAAACCGGCCGCCCGGGTGATCCACTGAATGGAGGCTCCGGCCCGGACCTGTTCCGGGGTCAAGGCGCTAAAGAGCGCCAATACGCATTCGGCGGCACTCTGTCCCGAGCCAACGACAGTCACCCGCTTGCATTGCGAAAGCTGCTCCCTGGCATGCATGAACCGGGCTGAATGCATGACGAGAGGATGTTGGCATTCCCGAGCCCAGTCGGGCAACCAGGGGGTGGTGCCTATGCCGATCACCAGATCGCGGCTGCTGTAGCGCTGTACGGCTCCGGTTGAGGATGTGCTGTCGATGAGAAACCTCTCCCTGGTGTCGTCATAGCGGACATCGATGACCTCTTCGCCAAAGTGACAGCTCGTTAGCTGCTGCGCGGCCCAGCGGCAGTAGTGGTCATATTCCCGTCTCGGTATCAGGAAGTTATCGTAGTAATAGAAGGGGTAAAGCCGATCCTGCTGGTGCAGGTAGTTGAGATAACTCAGGGGGTGGGTCGGGTCGGCCAGTGTCACCAGATCGGCCAGGAAGGGCACTTGCAGTGTGGTGCCCGGTAGCAGCAACCCCTCATGCCAGCGAAACGCAGGTTTGCGCTCGAGAAATACCCCCGTCACTTCACTGTGACGGGAGAGCAGGGCTGCCAGCCCGAGATTGAAGGGCCCGATGCCAATACCGGTCAGGTCAACGCTTGTGATATCCATAAAAAACTCCGAGGGAATGACAATGAACCCCAGGGGAGTGCGCTCTCCCCGAGGCTTGATAGGTCAGGAACCGGGGGACCTGAGCAGGACTTCCACATCCGCTGCATTGCGGCAGCGCAGCAGTTGTCCCGGTGACAGGGCTTTGGAAAAGTGCTCACCCAGGCGTGCCGAGATGACCTTGAGGTGTTGGGGACGCAGCCCCAGGCTGGTGAAGTCGAGCTGACTGCTCATCCCTTCATTCCGGACCTGTCCCAGCACCTCCAGATAGATATCGAGCACGGCGCCGCCATCCGTTGCACCAGCACCCACTGTGGCCTGTGGTGCCGATCCCCCCTTGTCTGATGAGGTCAACCTGCTGCGTGCTGCGCGCCGATCCAGCTTGCCATTTTGTGTCAGCGGCAGGCTGTCAACCTGGATAAAGCGCGTCGGCACATGGGAGGCTGGCAGGTGTTGCTTGGCATGCTCGCGTAACGAGATGATGGAGACAGTTTCCCCATGCTTGCCCACATACAGGGCCCCGATACAGAGTTCCCCCTGCTGCTCGGCGCCGTAGTCCACCACCAGTACATGGGCAATGGCCGGGTGCTTGATGAGCTCGATTTCGATATCAGGCAATGAGACGCGCACGCCACGCACCTTGATGTAGCCGTTCACGCGGCTGTCGAACATCAGGGTGCCGTCAGCCCGATAACGGCCCCGATCGCCGGTACGAAACGCCCTTGTCTCCTCACCGGAGCCTGACGCAAGGGTGACAAAGTCCTGCTGTGTCAGCTCGCCATCTTCCAGATAGCCGAGCGCCAGGTTCACCCCTGTGGTATGGATGCGACCGGCAACCCCGGTCGGGCAGTGTTCCCCCCTTTCATTGAGCAACCAGTAGCCGTTGTCCGGCAAGGGCGTACCGTACGGTATCTTGTCCTGATCCCTGACGCCGATCTGGTGCCAGATACTCCAGATGGTGGTTTCGGTCGGTCCGCCCAGTGACGCCAGGCGGGCCGACGGCAGCCGCTTGCGAAGTTCGGCTATGATGCCGGGTTTGATGTAATCCCCCCCTTGCGCGATCAGCCGCAGGCTCGTCAGCCCCGTTGCCTGACTGCAGGAGAGCAACATCTCGAGCATGGCCGGTACAGAGCACCAGAGGGTGACGCCATGCTGCTCCACCAGCTGATTCCAGCGCACCGCATCTTTTTCGGCCCCCGTTTCCGGTTGTACTAGGGTGGCGCCAGCGCTCAGGCAACCGAACACATCGAAGACCGACATGTCGTGGTGCAGCGGAGTGACCGAGATGAATACATCGTCAGGGGTGACCTGCCATGCCTTGAGCGTGCTGCCGATGACATTGGCCGTGGCCCTGTTGTTGAGCACCACGCATTTGGGCTTGCCGGTCGTCCCCGAGGTGTAGAGGTAGTAGGCCGGCGCCAGGTGTTGGGAGCGCCCGACCCAGGGGGTGCCGCAGACATTGTCGTGGGGAGACGCCAGCAGCGCCGCCGGAGTGACAGTGGGGTCGTCAGACTCGAGCCCGTCTGCACAGATGATCAGGTCAGGTCGGCAGTTCTCCAGCAAATAGAGCAGCCTCTCTATGGGGGAGCAACTGTCTATCGGTACCCAGACCACGCCGCTCAAGGCGCAGGCCAGGGTAGCCATGGTGTGCTCCGGGCTGCGGGGCAGACAGATGGCGACGACCTTGCCTGCCGTGATCCCCGCTCTTTCGAACGCCCCCATGATCCGCAAGACGCTGTCGCCGAGAGTGCGATAGCTGATGCGGCGATCCCCCTGTATCAGGGCAATCTTGTCATTGCCGGCATCGAAAAGGTGCGCAGCCATACGCTCGAGGAAGGGGTCCGTGTCTGCCCCTGTCTCGTCACTGTTATGGCGATAGTGGCCCGTATCAATGATTGCGCTGGCATCAATATCAAACAGGCCGGAGGTGACGATATGGCGGCTTGCCTTGTCCAGCGCCGTGAGGATGTCGCACACCAGGTCACTCTCTATTGCTTCCCGGGCATAGTCGATATCCAGTATCAGGGCGCCATCCGCGCGGCTCGAAAAGCGAATGTCCATCGCCACCTGCGGGGTCTGGGTCAGTCCGGTGCACAGGGTCATTGTGCTGCTGGCGGTGGCTGTTGGCCAGGAGAGTCCATTGGTGATGACAATGGGCAGCGCCGGGCCTGTGCCCCGGGTTTCAAACAGCTGACGGGCAATATCCACCCCGGAGAAGGCCAGATGCTGCAACCCTTCCATCACGTCGTTTTGCAGCTGGTTTGCCCTGTCGATCAGCGTGTCCCTGGCCCCACACCACTTGACGGCGATGAAGCTGGATCGGTTGGCAAGCGGGCCTGAGGGCAGGGGGGCGACCGGAATGGCGACACACAGATCTCCCTCGTCGAGCCAGCGGGACAGCACATCCAGGATCAGGGCCATGATGGTGGTGTTTTTGAAAAAGTGCTGTCGGGAGCCCAGTTTGCAAAGCTGGGTGAAGAGGTCAGGGGGGATGATCAGGCTCTGTCGCTCGTAACGAGCGGTAGGGATCTGATCCAGTGGCTGCTTCCATGGCAGCCGGGGGGCCCCGTCCAGCCCGGCGAGTTTATGCGTCCAATACCGGGCATCAGCCTTGCGCAGCTCAGGGCTCACGGGGGCGTCCTGAGCCGCAGTGATGGAGGGCATGTCGGGCTGATGATCCTCGAACAACTCCAGCATCAGCGCCGCGATCGAGCGCCCGTCGAGGATGAGCGCATCGAAGCGAGCGAAAACAACATGCTGGTCATCCGGCAAATGGAACAGGGTCAAGTTCCAGGGGGCATGCTCGAGACTGAAGAGTGCGTGGGTATAGTGGTTGCGATGCAGCTTGAGCCGTTCTTGCGTCGTGCTGGCAGAGAGGTGGCGCAGGTCGATCTCCTCAAGGTTGAGCCTCTCCTCGTCACTGACGTACTGGATTACTCTCTCGGGATCGACAAGGGTGCGCAAACTCTCGTGGCGTTTGACCATGGCGTGCAGTCGCTGCCGCAGCGTCGCCGGATCCAGTCGCCCGCAGTATTCCCGAAACTCCTGCATGGCGACTCCCCCGAGTGGGAACTGGGTGGTGCGACCCAGCAGATAGGCTCGCTGCAATGGTGTCAGAGGTGTTTCCATCAGAGGCTTTTGTGGTGTCAGCGCTTGGTCAAGGGTGGCTGGATTGGTGGCCACTGTGCGAACCTGAGTGACGAAATCGTTGAACAACCGGGTGATCCAGGCTTGCGGCAGTGCATCCAGGCGAATGTCCCAGTTGATCAATATGCCGCCATCAATACGGACAACTTGTGCATCCAGTGCGACCTGAGGTCCCTGGGAGATGACCCAGTTCATGGAGCCAAACACACTGTGAACCCGTTCGGAAAACAGCTCGCCACCATCCAGATCCAGCGCTGCCGTGAACACCACTGGGGCTAGCTGGGCTGCACCATGGTGGCGGGAGAGATCGCGCATCAGGCTGACACCTGAGTAGCTGCCATGACTGAGTCGTTCCGCCATCTGGCTTGCCAGTTGATGGCAGAGCCCTGCGAGAGTATTGGCAGAGGTCATGTCGACATCAAGGATGGTCAGATTGGCGAACTCCCCGACGATTTTTTCTGTCCCCTCAATCACGGGCTGGCGCCAGAAGAAGGGCAGATTGAGACGAAATCTCTTGTCGCCCGTGGCCATGCCGAGCTGATGGGCAAACAGCCCCAACATCAGGCTGGAAGGCGTCATTCGTCTGTGTCGGGCCAACTGGATCAGGGTTTGACGCTCTTTGGGGGAGAGCCATGCACTGAGGCTGTGGCTATCGGGGGATGAAGCAGCATGTGCTGGCGCTGGCAGCGAGGGGGCCGGCGCTATCTGTGACAGCCTGCTGCGCCACCAGGATCTGTCAGCCATTCTGGCTGCTTGCTGCACGGGATCCTGATTGATTGCATCGCACCAGTCGAAGAAGGCTGGAGGGGTTTGCCGTGGCGAGTCCGGGCATTCATAGAACAGCGCCAGGTCTTCCATCAGCACGCGGAAGCTGGAGGGATCGACCGCTATCATGTCGGTATCGATATGCAGCCTGCATGCATCCTCCCCCAGAAGTGATACCGAGAAACGCGCAGCTTGCCCCCGGGCCAGGTCAAGGCGTTGATGTGTCCACTCCTGGCGCTTGCGCCTTAGTGCTTCCCCCCGTTCTGCATCACCCAGCGTCTTGAAGTCATCAACCTCAAGGCGTTGTGATGGTGCCATTTCAGCCACTGTCTGCATGCCGTCAGGGGTTATCCGAAGTCGCAGCATGGGGTGTGCTCGATATACATGTTCAATGGCGCGGCCCAAGCGTTGCAGGTCGAGGGCATGGCAATCGAACTCGGCGTAAAGATGTGCAGAAACCTCACCCAGTGCTGAGTGATTGCCTCGGCCAATCCAGCAAGCCGCCTGCATGGAAGTCAGTTCTCTCATATCTCGCTCGTAATGTTGACAAGGCCATTCATTTGGTTCTTTATATATTTACGGATGAGAATGGTTTTCATTTCAAGTTTATTTTATTGAGTCAACCTGTATGGGGGGGAGGCAAGATAGTCTGCAACGGATCTACTGCGGAATGGTTTAAGGTGTGCGCTGAAATGCGGGACAAGTATTTTCCAACTCCATTATCCCGAGCGAAAAATAGTCATGACAGATGGCAGGCTTATATCCCTGCTCAATGTGTGGAGGCGTTAGGCCCATAGTTATGATGTGGGTATTTGTGTCTGCTGTTATTTACAATGACATCAACAATATGAGGCTGGTTTCACATGACCAATCCAGAGATGATTAGCCATCAATGGCTACAAGAGCGCGTACAGCAACTTATTGAAGACAATGACACAGAGCTGGATCTGGAAGAGAGCCTTATTTTATATGGGCTAGACTCTTTGCGAGTAATGCGATTTGCTGCTGAACTTAAAGAACGCAACATCCATGTCAGTTTTGAAGATCTGATAAAATCACCAACATTGGCTAGCTGGCGGGAGTTGATTGCCAATCGACAAGCCATTGCAAGATAACCGTAAATTATAGTTTTGACAGCAAGAGTCCGCGTGATTTTATTAATGGTTGCTTCACCGCCATCCCTTACGATTAATCATCGGCAACTTGATAAATCAAGATGCGGATTGCCAAACTACACCACCAAATGTGCAGGCATGCCTGCATAGCGCTAGCCATGGGTATGATAATGGGTTTGTCATCAGAAGATGCCGGGAAAATAGAGTCGTTTTGGCGGTATTGTGTGCAGCATCAATATTTCAATATCGGTTATCCAGAGGCGGCTGACTTTGACTACTCCGCTTTAAACCGTTTTCTAAACTTCTCTATCAATAACTGTGGTGATTGGAGCCAGCAGAGCAACTACCTTCTCAACTCCTTTGATTTTGAAAGAGAGGTGATGCAATTCTTTGCAACCCTGTTCTGCATTCCTTTTGAGCAAAGTTGGGGTTATGTGACCAACGGTGGTACTGAGGGGAATATGTTCGGATGCTATCTGGCCCGCGAGTTATTTCCTGAGGCAACATTATATTACTCAAAAGATACACATTATTCGGTTGCAAAGATCATCCGACTATTGAGAGTAAAGTCATGTATGGTCGATTCACTGCCTAATGGCGAGATAGATTATGATGACCTGATCAATCGGATTCGACTGGATGGAGAGCGTCACCCTATTATATTTGCCAACATAGGGACGACGATGACAGGGGCGACAGACAATATTGCCACCATTCAAAGACGCTTGAAAAAAATAGGAATCACCAGGGGGGACTATTACTTGCATGCCGATGCGGCATTGAGTGGCATGATCTTGCCCTTCATCGACAACCCTCAACCTTTCTCTTTCGCCGATGGCGTCGACTCGATAAGTGTATCGGGTCATAAAATGATCGGTTCTCCCATTCCCTGCGGGGTTGTCCTGGCCAGACGCAAGCATGTCGAGCATGTCTCGGTTGAAATAGATTATATCTCGGCATGTGATCAGACAATCAGTGGCTCGCGCAATGGCTACACCCCGCTACTGCTATGGATGGCAATAAAAAGCCGATCATTTTCAGACTGGCGTCAGCGAACGCAGCACTGTCTTGATATGGCCCAATCTGTCATCGAGCGTTTTCACGCCAAAGGGATTCATGCCTGGCGCAATCCAAATTCGATCACTGTGGTTTTCCCAAAGCCTGCTGACCATATATGGAAAAAACACTGTCTGGCCACATCAGGGAAAATATCACATATCATCACCATGCCTCATCACACCGGGAAGGAAACCCTGGACAGGGTGATCAATGACATTGCTCTGGATGGAGAACCTGGCCGTGGTTTGGCGCATGCGTTGACTGTCTGATAGCACCAGAGTCGACGGCCTTGCCATGATGGACACGGTTGCAGGGCGAGAGCCAGCTCTCGCCCTGTTTTCTTGCGTTACTCTGGCTGCTTCTCGCTAGATTACTTGCCGATGCAGAAGCTGGAGAAGATGCGACCGAGCAGATCGTCGGAGCTGAACTCGCCGGTGATCTCGGACAGAGACTCCTGCGCCAGACGCAGTTCTTCGGCCACCAGTTCACCGGCGACATAGATTTCCAGCTGATCTTTGGCCACCAGCAACCGCTCGGCGGCGCGCTCCAGCGCATCCAGGTGGCGGCGGCGGGCCATGAAGCCCCCCTCGGTGTTGCCCTGGAAGCCCATGCAGGCTTTCAGGTGCTCGCGCAGGGCGGGCAGCCCCAGTTCTGTCTTGGCTGAGATGCGGTAGACGGCGTGGCCCAGTTCCTGGCTTGGAGCGAGATCCTCGCCGGTCAGGTCAGCCTTGTTGCGCACTACCGTGAGGCCGATGTTTTTTGGCAACCGATCAACAAATTCCGGCCAGATTTCCCGCGGGTCGATCGCATCGGTCGTTGTGCCATCCACCATAAAGAGCACACGGTCGGCTTGCTCTATCTCGGCCCAGGCACGCTCGATGCCGATCTGCTCTACCTTGTCCAGGGTATCGCGCAGGCCGGCGGTATCTATGATGTGCAGCGGCATGCCATCCAGGTGGATGTGCTCGCGCAGCACGTCGCGGGTGGTGCCGGCAATCTCGGTGACGATGGCTGACTCGCGTCCGGCCAGGGCGTTGAGCAGGCTCGATTTGCCTGCGTTGGGACGACCGGCGATCACCACCTTCATCCCTTCCCGCAGCAGGGCGCCCTGTTTGGCTTCACTGCGCACGCCGTCCAGCTCAGCCATGATGGCGTAGAGATCGCCTGCCACCTTGCCGTCGGAGAGAAAGTCGATCTCCTCGTCCGGGAAGTCGATGGCGGCTTCCACATAGATGCGCAGCCGGATCAGGCTCTCCACCAGTTGCTGGATTTTGCTGGAGAACTGCCCCTGCAGGGAGTGCATTGCGCTGCGGGCGGCCTGTTCGCTGGATGCTTCAATCAGATCGGCGATGGCCTCGGCCTGGGCCAGATCCAGTTTGTCGTTCATGAAGGCGCGTTCGCTGAACTCGCCGGGACGGGCAGGGCGCAGCCCCTTTATCTGCAGGATACGGCGCACCAGCATGTCCATGATGACGGGGCCGCCGTGGCCTTGCAGCTCCAGCACATCTTCGCCAGTGAAGCTGTTGGGGGCCTTGAACAGCAAAGCTATGCCCTGATCCAGCGGTTGGCCTTGCTCATCCTTGAACGGCAGATATTCGGCATAACGGACCCGGGGAAGCTTGCCGAGCACTATCTCGGCGATCTGTTCGGCGGCGGGGCCGGATACCCGGACTATGCCAACGCCGCCACGGCCGGGCGCGGTGGCCTGGGCCACGATCGTATCTGTTGTCATCTTGCTTGGCTCGTATGTTCGGTAATTGGGGACATTGTAATAAAAAAGGCGGCCCTAAGGCCGCCTCTTTTGTCATCAGGGGGAAGATCAGGTGCGGGTATGCAGCCCTTTCTTCTCCAGCTGACGATAGATGATGGTCTGCTGGGTAATGGAGATGACGTTGCTCACCAACCAGTACAGGGTCAGGCCAGCCGGGAACCAGAGGAACATGAAAGTGAAGATGATCGGCATGAACTGCATCACTTTCTGCTGCATCGGGTCGGTAATGGTGGTCGGACTCATCTTCTGCAGATACCACATGGAAGCACCCATGAGGATTGGCAGTACGAAGAAGGGGTCCTTCACTGACAGGTCGGTGATCCACAGCGCGAACGGTGCGTGACGCAGCTCAACGGATTCCATCAGTGCCCAGTACAGAGCGATGAAGATAGGCATCTGGACCAGGATAGGCAGACAGCCACCCAGCGGGTTGACCTTCTCCTTCTTGTACAGCTCCATCATGCCCTGGGACATCTTCTGGCGATCGTCACCGAAGCGTTCCTTGAGCGCGGCCAGCTTGGGCTGGAGCATGCGCATCTTGGCCATGGAGGTGTACTGGGCCTTGGTCAGCGGGAACATGATACCGCGCACCAGCAGGGTCAGCATTATGATGGCCACACCCCAGTTATGCACAAAGCCCTGGAACACGGTCAGCAACCAGTGCAGCGGTTGGGCGATGAACCACAGCCAGCCGTAGTCGACGGTCAGGTCGAGGTGGTTTGCCACCTTGGCCATCTGGTCTTGCAGCTTGGGACCCACCCACAGCTTGCTGGTCACTTCGGCCTGCTGGCCGGCAGCTACGTCTACCAGCGGCGCCTTGTAGCCAATGATGGCCTGGTCTTTACCAGGGATCACGCGGCTGTAGAAGCTGTTGGTATCGTCGGCATTCGGTGCCCAGGCAGAGACGAAGTAGTGTTGCAGCATGGCGACCCAACCACCCTTGGTGGTTTTGTTCAGGTCGGCATCCTTCATCTCGTCGAAGGTGTACTTCTTGTAGCGGCTCTCCTCACTGGAGAAGGCGCCACCACGGTAAGCACTTGCTACCATGGCGTGACCTTCCTGATCCTTGGGTGTGGTCACGGTCTGTTTCAGCTGACCGTAGAACTGCACCTGGACCGGCTCGGCAGATTTGTTGTCGATCTTGTAATCGACGCCAATTGCATAGTCACCGCGCTTGAGCACGAACTCTTTGGTGAAGACCACACCCTTGCTGTCGGTCCAGGTCATCGGAACGACGACTTGATCCTGACCATCGGCCAGCTGGTAGCTGGTCTGGGCGGCTTCATAGGTGGGACGACCCTGGGCCTGGCTGTCAGGACCATCGCGACCCACCAGGCCGCTTTGGGCGACATAGAGGCGGTCAGGCTGACTGGTCAGCAGGACGAAGGATTGATCCTTGCCCTCTTCCAGTTTGTGAGCCAGCAGCTCGGCAGAAACAATGTCACCGCCCTGGGTATCCAGGGTCAGCTTGAGCACGTCGGAGGAGACGGTGATCAGCTTGCGTGCGGCGTTTGCGTTGGCTTGCTCGGAAACCTGAGGAATATCACCGGTCTGACCGGCTTCAGGTACGAAATGTTCGGTTTGGGCCACGGTAGTCGGGGCCGGCTTCGGAGCCTTGTCGGACTCCCACTGTTGCCAGAGCAGAAAGCTCACGAACAGCAAACCGATCAGGATAAGATTGCGTTGTGATTCCATAGTCTTCAGTTTCTTCGCTTTGGTTGCGGAACCGGGTCATAACCACCCTCGGATAAGGGATGGCATTTTAATAGACGTTTGCTGGCTAACCAAACGCCTTTTATGAAACCGTGAAGTCGGATGGCTTCTATCGCAAATTGGGAACAAGTTGGCGTGAAACGGCAGCGCGGCCCCAGCAGGGGACTAATGATTAGCTGATACAGGCGTATCAGTTTGACAGCTACCCATTGCAACGGCGTGACAGAGTGCGCCATAGCTTTTCCAGTAACTTGAACAGCTCCTCGTTATCCATCTCTTTGACGCCGCCCTTGGCAATCACGACTAGGTCGATAGCGGGCAGGCTGGCTTGATTGAGACGGAAGCTTTCCCGGACCACTCGTTTGACACGATTACGCCAGACGGCACGCTTGAGTGCTTTTTTGGGCACAGCGAGGCCAAGACGGGGATGTTCGAGAGTATTGGGACAGGCGAGAAGAGTAATTTGCGGAGAAGCGGCCCGGACAGGCTCGGCGAAAACGCGTTTGAAGTGTTCGGGAGTTAACAGACGTAACTCCCGAGAGAAGGTGTGCGGCGTTGGCATTAAACTACCAGACGGGCACGACCCTTGGCACGACGAGCGGCCAGAACTTTACGACCGTTGGCAGTTGCCATGCGGGCGCGGAAACCGTGAGAGCGCTTGCGCTTCAGGTTGGACGGTTGAAAAGTACGTTTCATGATTCGATTCCGTATTTCTGTACAGTTTTGATTGTCACACTTAGCCGACGCGCCAGCTATAGCGTGTGACGACTAGCAAAAGAGGCCGAATTCTAAACAGAGTTCGGCTTTTAGTCAATCCGCCGTTCCCTCTCATCTTGCCCTGACTCATCAATAAGCAGGAGAAGCTGACAGGATCCGGAGGATCAAGGGCTCCGGATTATACTGGCAACCCGGGGTTAAACAAGGATCCTCCAATAAAAAAGGCGGCCAGGCCGCCAAAGAGAGAGCTATTTAAGGACTTTTCGCAAGAACTCCCGGGTGCGGGGATCCTTGGGATCGACCAATATCTGATTCGGCGGGCCCTGTTCCACGATCCGGCCCCCCTCCATGAAGATCACCCGATCGGCAACATCACGAGCAAATTCAATCTCATGGGTCACCACCACCATGGTCTGGTGCTGGCGTGCCAGCTCCTTCATCAGGCCAAGTACCTCGTCGACCCACTCGGGGTCGAGGGCCGAGGTGGGCTCATCGAACAGAATGACCTTGGAGTGAGCCGCCATGGCGCGGCCGATGCCGACCCGTTGCTGCTGTCCGCCGGAGAGAGACGCCGGGTAGGCATCCTGCTTGTCGGCAAGCCCTATGTCCTTGAGGATGCCGAGGGCTGTGGCGCGGGCCTCAGCCTTCGGCTGCTTCCAGACGGTGATCAGCCCTTCGGCTATGTTGTCGAGCGCCGTCTTGTTGGCGAACAGGGCGTAGTTCTGGAACACGAAGGAGGCGCGCTTGCGCAGCTCTATGGCCTGCTGCTCGCTGGCATTGGCCAGATCCAGCTGCAGATCATCGATGGCAAGGGTGCCTGCATCCGGTGTCTCAAGCAGATTCAGGCAGCGCAGCAGAGTCGACTTGCCGGTACCGGAGGGGCCGATAATGACCACTATCTCCCCCTTCCTGACCTCCAGATCTATGCTGTTGAGCACCTTGTTGCCGTGAAATGCCTTGGAGAGGCCTGTTAATTTGATCATCGCAGACTTCCTTTAATAGGCACGGTTCAGGCGCACTTCCAGCAGGTGCTGCAAGCGGGTGAAGATGATGACCACCACCCAGTAGACCAGGGCCACCGCCATGAAGCTTTCGAAGAACTTGAAGGAGGAGGAGGCTTCCATCTGCGCCTTGCCCATGATCTCGGCCACTCCCAGGGTGAATGCCAGCGAGGTGCTCTTGATCATGTCGATGAAATAGTTCATCAGCGACGGGGTCGCTATGCGTGCCGCCTGCGGCAATATGATCCGCCGCATAGCCTGATAGCGGCTCATGCCGATACTGAGCGCCGCTTCCATCTGACTCTTGTGAATACCCAGGATGGCGGCACGGATCGACTCTGCCATGTAGGCGGCGAAGTGCAGGGTCAGGCCGACGATGGCGGCGGTAAAGGCATCCATTCCCACGAAGACGGGGAACAGTTGCGGCAGTCCGTAGTAGAGCAGGAACAGCTGAACGAGTAGCGGTGTACCCCGAAAGAACGAGATATAGAGCATCGCCAGCCAGTGGATCACGGGGATGCGAAACACCCGCACTATCGCCAGGGTCAGCGACAGTACGAGTGCCAAGACGAATCCCCACAGGGCCATTTCCATCGTGGTGCCCAGGTATTTGAGCAGGATGGGGAACAGCCCTAGTGTGTACTCGAGGTCAAATTCCATCATTTATTTGTCGGTGATGTCAGCTGCGAACCATTTCTCGGAGATTTGACGCAGGGCACCATCTTTTCGCATGGCGGTCAGGGCGTCGTCGACCTTCTTCAGCAGAGCCTGCTTTTCAGGCGTCTTCAGGAAGGGCAGGGCGTTCTCAATGGTCTCGAACGGTGCACCAGCCTGTTGCAGCGGCAGCTTGGATTCCTTGATCAGCTGGGCGGTGGAGACGCGGTCCATCACGAAAGCATCGATGCGACCCAGGGCGACATCCTGCTCGAAGCTGGAGTCATAGGTGCGGATATCGATCTTCTTGTTCGGGTCGTTCTTGCGCAGCAGCTCTTCGAAGTTGGAACCCAGGTTGACGGCAACCGTCTTGCCTTCCAGATCCTTGATGCCGTGGATGGTGCTGTTGCCCTTGCGGACCACTATCTGGGCGCCGTCATAGACGTAGGGCTGGGAGAAGGCGTACTTGGCCTTGCGCTCGTCAGTGATGGTGATCTGGTTGGAGATGGTATCGACGCGGCCGGTTTCCAGCATGCCGAACAGGCCGGAGAAGCTGGCGGTCACGAACTCGACCTTGTAGCCGGTGCGCTCACCGATCTGGTTCCACATATCCACCTCGAAGCCCTGCAGCTTGTCCTGCTTGACGAAGGTGAACGGGAAATATTTGCCGGACATGCCGACCTTGATGGTTTCCTGGGCGATGGCTTGACCGGACAGGGCGGCCAGCAGAATGGCGGCACCGGAGACCAGCTTGATGGATGATGTCATGGGGATTCCTCTCTCTGTTGTTCTGTATTTTTAGTTGTAATGACTGGATTTGCGTTGATGTTATTGGAATAAAACCCAAAGAATAAATGATATTTGGTTATATAAAATAACCGGTTAAGGTCAGGATCCCCGGGGCCGTCCGGGTGGGATCAGGCTGTGGGTAACTTTGGGGATGAAATCAGATTCATCGGTGCTGGATCCTTGAAAGTCAAGGATCTTATTTGCCGGATCCACGAGGTGGCGGCTAGAGATCCAGCCGCTAAAAACGTAGAATAGCCGGTCTTTAGTTAATCAATTGACGGGAGTTTAGAGTGACTGCTTCGCTATGGCAGCAGTGCCTTAACCGGCTGCAAGATGAGTTGCCCTCGGCAGAATTCAGCATGTGGATCCGGCCGCTTCAAGCGGAGTTGAGTGACAATACTCTGACCCTGTATGCACCGAATCGCTTTGTTCTGGACTGGGTACGAGACAAGTATCTCATCCGGGTTAATGGCATCATCAATGAACTCTGTGGGGTCGATGGCCCCACCCTGCGTTTTGATATAGGTAATCGTCCCCATCCCGTTGCGATCGCAAGAGCGCCGGCGCGGGGTGCTGCGCCTGTGAATAACTTGCAGAAGAGCTGGGAAAGCAAGGCTGACGCCAAGCCTGAGCCGAACCACAAGAGCAACACCAACGTGAACTATACCTTCGAGAACTTCGTCGAGGGTAAGTCCAACCAGTTGGCCCGTGCGGCTGCCCGTCAGGTAGCCGACAACCCGGGTGGCGCTTACAATCCTCTGTTCCTATATGGCGGCACCGGTCTGGGCAAAACCCACCTGCTGCATGCCGTTGGCAACGCTATCAAGGAGCGCAAGAAGGACGCCAAAGTCATCTACATGCACTCCGAGCGGTTTGTGCAGGATATGGTGAAGGCGCTGCAGAATAACGCCATTGAAGAGTTCAAGCGTTATTACCGTAGCGTCGATGCCCTGCTCATCGATGACATCCAGTTCTTCGCCAACAAGGAGCGCTCTCAGGAGGAGTTCTTCCATACCTTCAATGCGCTGCTTGAAGGTAACCAGCAGATCATCCTGACCTCGGATCGCTATCCGAAGGAGATCAACGGTGTCGAGGATCGTCTCAAGTCCCGCTTCGGCTGGGGCCTGACGGTAGCGATCGAGCCGCCGGAGCTGGAGACCCGCGTCGCCATCCTGATGCGCAAGGCGGATGAGAACCAGATCCACCTGCCGGACGAAGTGGCCTTCTTCATCGCCAAGCGTCTGCGATCCAACGTTCGTGAACTGGAAGGCGCTCTCAACCGGGTGATCGCCAACGCCAACTTCACCGGCCGTGCCATCAATATCGATTTCGTGCGCGAAGCGCTGCGCGACCTCTTGGCATTACAGGAGAAGCTGGTCACCATCGACAACATCCAGAAGACGGTGGCTGAGTATTACAAGATCAAGCTGGCGGATCTGCTGTCCAAACGCCGCTCACGCTCCGTTGCCCGTCCGCGTCAGCTGGCGATGGCACTGGCCAAGGAGCTGACCAACCACAGTTTGCCGGAGATAGGTGATGCCTTTGGTGGCCGTGACCACACTACCGTTCTTCATGCCTGCCGCAAGATAGAGCAGCTGAAGGAGGAGAGTCACGACATCAAGGAGGACTATTCCAACCTGATCCGAACCCTCTCTTCCTGATATGACGGTGAGTGGACAGATGCAGCGCGAATATTCCAACCTGATCCGAAACCTTTCGTCCTGATAACAACGGAGAGCACAGATGCAGCTCGAAATTAGCCGTGAGGCCCTGTTACGTCCTCTGCAACTGGTGTCCGGTGCCCTGGGTGGCCGGCCGACCCTGCCGATCCTCGGCAATGTCCTGCTTGATGTCAGCCAGGGTCTGCTGTCGCTGACCGGGACTGACCTGGAAGTCGAGATGATAGGTCAGGTCTATCTCAATAATGAGAGCCAGGATGGCCGCACCACTGTGCCGGCGCGCAAGCTGCTGGATATCTGCCGTGGCCTGCCGGAAGGGGCGGACATTCGCCTCAACACCGAAGGCGAGCGCCTGATCATCCGTTCCGGTCGTTCCCGTTTCAACCTGTCGACCCTGCCTGCCAGTGAATATCCGAATATCGAGGATTGGGAATCCGTGCTCGAATTCGACATTGGCCAGCTGGAGTTGAAGAAGCTGATCGATGCGACCCAGTTCTCCATGGCGAGCCAGGACGTGCGTTACTACCTGAACGGCATGCTGTTCGAGAGCGAGGGCCACGGTCTGCGTACCGTGGCGACCGATGGCCACCGTTTGGCCACCTGCCGTCGCGAGGTAGTGGAAGAATCGCTGCCCGATCATCAGGTTATCCTGCCCCGTAAAGGTGTGCTTGAGCTGGTGCGCTTGCTGGAAGCGGAAGACAAGCCGGTAAGGCTGCAGATTGGTCGCAGCAACCTGCGCGCCGCGCTGGACGGCTTCATCTTCACCTCCAAGCTGGTGGATGGCCGCTTCCCTGATTGGCGTCGGGTTATTCCGCGCAACAGCGACAAGGCCCTGATTGCCGGTCGTGAGGATCTGCGTCAGGCATTCGCCCGCGCCGCCATCCTCTCCAACGAGAAATTCCGTGGGGTGCGTCTCAATCTGCAGGAAAACCTGCTGCGCATTACCGCCAACAACCCGGAACAGGAAGAAGCCGAAGAGCTGCTTGACGTACAATACGAAGCCAGCGAGATGGAGATAGGTTTCAACGTCTCTTATGTGCTGGACGTGCTGAATACGTTAAAATGTGACCAAATTCGGATTAGCCTGAGCGATTCCATCAGCAGTGCCATTATTGAGGATTTTGATCATCAGGATGCTCAGTACGTGGTGATGCCGATGCGGATCTAGTCGTGTCTCTGGTCAAACTCCAGCTCAGCGACTTTCGCAATATCCAGCAGGCCAGTCTCAAGCTGTCCCCCGGTCTCAATATCCTGGTCGGGTGCAATGGCAGCGGCAAGACCAGCGTGCTGGAAGCCATTCACTATCTTGGTCTCGGTCGCTCCTTTCGTACTCACCTGACCGGGCGGGTTATCCGCCAGGGGGAGCGGGCCTTTACCCTGTTTGCCCAGTGTGAACTGGAGGGGCGTCAGGTGCCCATCGGGCTCGCCAAGGACAAGAGTGGCGAGACCCAGCTCAAGATCGCCGGGGCTCAGGCCCAGCGACTGGCCGATCTGGCCGAGCTGTTGCCGGTGCAGTTGATCCATCCCGATGGCTTCAACCTGCTGACGGGCGGGCCCCAGGCTCGCCGGGCCTGGCTGGATTGGGGCGTTTTCCATCAGGAACCGACCTTTTTCTCCCTGTGGGGACGAGTGCGGCGTCTGTTGAAACAGCGCAATGCGCTGTTGCGCCAGAGCACCCAGTATCGCCAGTTGGCGTTCTGGGATCAGGAGCTGGTGCGGCTCGGGGGTGAACTGGCCGAGTTTCGCGCCAGTTATTGTCAGGCCATTACGCCCCTGATCAAGGAGATGACGGCAGATTTTCTGCCCGAATTCGACATCAGTCTCGGTTTCTATCGGGGCTGGGAGAAAGATACCCCCCTCGGCGACTTGCTGGAGGCGGGGTTTGAGCGGGATCGTACGCTGGGTTACACAGGGGTAGGCCCACAGAAGGCCGATGTGCGACTCAAGGCGAACGGTGTGCCTGCTCAGGATATTTTGTCCAGGGGTCAGCTGAAGTTGTTGGTCTGTGCCATGCGACTGGCCCAAGGGCTCTATTTGAATCAACATAGCAGCCGTGGCTGTATTTTTTTAATTGACGATTTTGCCTCTGAACTGGATGTCGACAAGCGCCGTTTGCTGGCCACAAGGCTGAAGCAGTGCGGTTCTCAGGTGTTTATCACCGCCATCGACACCGGTCAGCTCGCAGACATGATGGATGCGAATGACTGCAAGTTGTTCCACGTGGAACAAGGCAAGATCTCCGAAACGTTAGAGAAGGCAGAGAGTAAGCTATGAGTGAAAATACTTACGACTCCTCGAATATCAAAGTACTGAAGGGCCTGGATGCGGTCCGGAAGCGCCCGGGGATGTACATCGGCGATACGGATGATGGCTCAGGTCTGCACCACATGGTGTTTGAGGTCGTCGATAACTCCATTGACGAGGCTCTTGCTGGCTACTGCTCCGATATTCTGGTCAAGATCCATTCCGACGGTTCCGTATCCGTGCGTGACAATGGCCGGGGTATCCCGGTAGACATGCACGAGGAAGAGGGCCGCTCCGCCGCAGAAGTCATCATGACTGTGCTGCACGCCGGCGGTAAATTCGATGACAACTCCTACAAGGTGTCAGGCGGCCTGCACGGTGTGGGCGTCTCAGTTGTTAACGCCCTCTCTGACAAGCTGTTGCTGACCATACGTCGCAACGGCCATGTCTACGAGCAGACCTATCACCTGGGCGAGCCTGTGGCGCCGCTCAAGCAGATTGGCGACAGCAGCAGCGGCACGGGTACCGAAGTGCGCTTCTGGCCGAGCCCGACCATCTTCACCGATACCCTGTATCACTATGAGATCCTGGCCAAGCGTCTGCGTGAGCTCTCCTTCCTCAACTCCGGTGTCTCCATCCGTCTGCAGGACGAGCGTGATGGCCGCGAGGTGCATTTCTGCTATGAGGGCGGTATCAAGGCGTTCGTTGAATACCTGAACCAGAACAAGACCCCGATCCACCCCAAGGTATTCCACTTCTCCACAGAGCAGGACGGCATCGGTGTCGAAGTCGCCATGCAGTGGAACGATGCCTATCAGGAAGGGGTTTACTGCTTCACCAACAACATCCCGCAGCGGGATGGCGGTACTCACCTGGTGGGTTTCCGTACTGCGCTGACCCGTACCCTCAACACCTATATGGACAAAGAGGATTACAGCAAGAAGGCCAAGTCGGCCGCCAGCGGCGACGACGTGCGTGAAGGTCTGATTGCGGTCATCTCGGTCAAGGTACCGGATCCCAAGTTCTCCTCCCAGACCAAGGACAAACTGGTCTCTTCCGAAGTGAAGACCGCCGTTGAACAGGCGATGGGTGAGAAGCTCGGCGAGTTCCTGCTGGAAAACCCGGGCGATGCCAAGATCGTGGTCAACAAGATCATCGATGCGGCCCGTGCCCGTGAAGCGGCCCGCAAGGCCCGCGAACTGACTCGCCGCAAGGGTGCGCTGGATATCGCCGGTCTGCCCGGCAAGCTGGCCGACTGCCAGGAGAAAGACCCGGCCCTCTCCGAACTCTACATAGTGGAAGGGGACTCTGCTGGCGGTTCCGCCAAGCAGGGTCGCAACCGGAAGAACCAGGCCATACTGCCGCTCAAGGGCAAGATCCTGAACGTGGAGAAGGCCCGTTTCGACAAGATGATCTCCTCGCAAGAGGTGGGCACCCTGATCACAGCCCTGGGCTGTGGTATCGGTCGTGACGAGTACAACCCGGACAAGCTGCGTTACCACAACATCATCATCATGACGGATGCTGACGTCGATGGTGCGCACATCCGTACCCTGCTGCTGACCTTCTTCTATCGTCAGATGCCGGAAATCATCGAGCGTGGCTACATCTACATAGCCCAGCCGCCCTTGTACAAGGTCAAGAAGGGCAAGCAGGAGCAGTATCTGAAAGACGAAGATGCGCTGCTGCAGTACCAGACTGCCATGGCGCTGGATGGTGCGACCCTGCATGTCAACGAGTCTGCGCCGGCTATCGGTGGTGAGGCACTGGAGCGTCTGGTCAACCAGCACCGCGCCGTGTCTCACCTGATCACTCGCATGTCCCGCCGCGCTCCGGATGCCGTGCTGACCCAGCTGATCTATCAGCCTGAGTTGAACGAAACCCTGCTGGCCAGTGAAAGCGAGCTGCTGGCCTGGTGCCAAGGCATGGAAGCCGTGCTCAACGAGAGCAACCACGGTATTCAGTACCAGATCCAGGTGCGTCGTGACGAAGAGCGCAGCCTGTTCGTGCCGCACGCCGTCGTGCGTCAGCACGGGGTTGACCGTGAATATGCGATCAGCTACGACTTCCTGCAGTCCTCCGAGTACCGTCAACTGGTCTCGCTGGGCAAGGAGATTGCGAACCTGATCGAGGACGGTGGTTTCATCAAGCGTGGCGAGAAGGTCAAGCCGATCGCCAACTTCGTGGAAGCGGTCGACTGGCTGATGGGCGAAGGCAAGCGTGGCATCTACATCCAGCGCTATAAAGGGTTGGGCGAGATGAACCCGGATCAGCTGTGGGAAACCACCATGGATCCGGAAGCCCGTCGCATGCTGCGCGTCACCATCGACGATGCCGTTGGTGCAGACCAGCTCTTCTCCACCCTGATGGGTGATGCCGTTGAGCCCCGTCGTGACTTTATCGAGACCAACGCCCTGCGCGTGGCCAACCTCGACGTCTAATCGACGCAGTCAGACAGCAAAAAGCCGCTCCTTGTGAGCGGCTTTTTTACATCTGCAGTCAGGGGATCGCACTATCCGTTTCCCATCGGGATGGCGACCAGCCCTGGATTATCTCGGATCGTCATGGATGTTACACGTGAAACACAGTGCTGACCATTGCCAACCAAACACTTGTGATTGTTTATCATCAGCCCAGCTCGGGCGCCGGGCAGTAGAGACGCAGGCGATGGCCATCCGGATCGAGCGCCATGCCGGTGTAGCCAAACTCCATCTTGGTTGGCTGCTGGAGTATGGTCAGGCCGCGAGCCCGCCACTCGGCCAAGCCCATATCGACACTGGCTTCATCAGGCAGAGGGAAGGCCAGCTCCATGGCGCCTGCACTCTGGGTAACGGCGGGCTCTACTGTGGCACGGGACCAGAGCGCCAGCCTGGCGCCCGACTCGAACACGAACATGGCAAAGGTGGGAGACTCTTCGACTGGCGGATGGCCAAACAGCTCGCGATAGAAGAGGGCGCTGCGAGCCGGATTTGCGACATAGAGAATGGTGAACTGTGGGACTAACAACATGGTAACGCTCCTTGATTCGGTGGAGGGCGCATTTGCGCCGACCCCGTCAGCATGGCGTTACCTGCTGTCAGTTTCTGTCAGCAATGAGTTTTGGTTGCGGGATCTGCTGGGTAGCACGCCATTCTTTCAGCAGGCTCTCTCTGCTCTTGGGATAGGGGTTATCTTCCAGCTGCATCCGGGTGATGCGATCTACCCGAAAGTGGCGAAAGCCCTGCCGCAGTTCACACCAGGCGACCAGTACCCGCACCTGCTCGAAGTAGCCGAGAGCAAATGGCCAGACGGTGCGCTCAGATAGCTCCTCTTTCAAATCGCGATAGCTCAGGGTCACCTTGCGCTGCTGGCGGATGGCGCTGCGCAGGGGAGCCTCATCGACAGGGCAGTCGCTGCGGGAGGTGCCGATCAGCAGGGCATTGGCCTGGAGCTGTTGGCGGTATTCGGCAGGCAGCACAGCCTCTATCTTGGCCAGTGCACTGCTGGCAGATGCACTCAAGGTTTCATCACAGTGCGCGACGACCCAGCGTGAACCCAGCACCAGGGCTTCCAGCTCTTCCTCGCTGAACATCAGCGGGGGCAGCATGAAGCCAGGGCGCAGCACATAGCCGATACCGGGCTCACCTTCGATATGGGCGCCTTGAGCCTGCAGGGTGGCGATATCCCGATAGAGGGTGCGCAGACTGATGCCAAGCTGGCTGGCCAGCTCTGTGCCTGTGATGGCGTAACGGTGACCACGCAACAGCTGGAGCAGGGCCAGCAGGCGTTCGGAACGGGACATGGCATGGCTCCTTGGGATCTGCGGTTAGGGTGCCATGTTTGGGCGAGCCGGGACAAGGTGGGGGATTATGCTCACCTCTTTTATTATCACTAGAAGATGCCAAGGGAAGCTAAGAGCCACATCTGATGTTTCAGAAAATTTTTCATTTTTCGCCCTTGAAAGCAAAAAGCTGGCCCCTATATAGGTAACAAGGCCGGAACGCTCGACAGAGGTTTCGACCAGGAGCCCGTCCGACAGGAGGGTAAATAATCCGTTATCGCTCACAAGAGGGTAATACTATGCGTTCTATCGATTTTTCCCCGCTCTATCGTTCTGCCATCGGTTTCGATCGTCTGGCCAATCTCATCGAATCTGCGGCCAGCAATGGCAATGCCGGTTATCCCCCCTACAACATCGAGCAGCTGAGTGACAACGACTACCGTATCAGCATGGCGGTGGCTGGCTTTACCCAGGAAGAGCTGGAGCTGAGTTTCCAGGAAAATCTGCTGACGGTGAAGGGCAGCAAGCAGGCAGATTCCGATCGCAACTATCTGTATCAGGGCATAGCCGAGCGAGGCTTCGAGCGTCGTTTCCAACTGGCCGACTATGTGCGAGTAAAAGGGGCTGATCTGAAAAATGGCCTGCTGCACATCGAGCTGATGCGAGAAGTACCCGAGGCGATGAAGCCGCGCAAGATTGAGATCAACGGCTAACGCCTGATTTGAATCCATTTTTACCAAGCTTCCCGGGTGCCGATGACGGGCCTGTGGAAATGAAAACCTGTTGCTTATTAGAAGGATAGGATTATGCGTAACCTCGATTTTTCTCATCTCTATTCCAATGCCGTCGGCTTTGAGCGGATGGCCCGTGAGCTGGAGGGCCTGTTTGAACAGAAAGCAGCAGCCTATCCCCCTTACAACATCGAAAAGCGGGAGCACGACAGCTACCGCATCACGCTAGCGGTGGCAGGTTTTGAGCGCGAAGAGCTGGAGCTGGAAACCGAAAACGGCACCCTCAAGGTGAAGGGGCGCAAGGCCGCTGCCGGTGAGCGTCAGTTCCTCCATCAGGGTATCGCAGAGCGTGACTTCGAGCTCGCCTTCAAGCTGAGTCAGCACGTTGAGGTGCAGGGCGCCAAACTGGAACATGGCCTCTTGACCATAGATCTGGCTCGCGAGCTGCCCGAGGCGCTCAAGCCTCGTGCCATCGAGATCGGCAAACCCGATCAGCTGGCGCTGCCCAACTAAGTGACAAGAGATGAAAAAGGCCTGCGATTGCAGGCCTTTTTGTTTTTGGCAGGCTTGATCAGCGAGCGTAGAGAGTATTGATTTCGTCCGCAAGGATGGCAATGCCACGGCGCACCAGCTCCTCGCTCTGGGAGTAGTTGAGGCGGATGCACTCCTGGCTGTGGCGCCACTCCGGGTCATCAATGCCGGGGAAGAAGTAGTGACCAGGCACGATCAGCAGATTCTTGGCCTTCAACCGTTCATACAGCTCCTGGCTGTGGATCGGCAAGCCTTCGAACCAGAGCCAGAGGAAGAGGGCGCCTTCCGGCTTGTGGATATGGAAGCGCGGGTCCGGGATGGCGTCTCGCAGCAGTTGCACGGCGAAGTCGGCCTTCTGCTTGTAGAAGGGTTTGACCACTTGTTCGCTCAGGGCAATGATCTCGCCGCTCTCGATCATGGGGATTGTGATGGCGGGCCCCAGGCTGCCCGGCGCCAGGTTGATGATGCCGCTCAGGTTGGTGATGGCCTGGATGATCTTCTCATCGGCGATGACGATGCCACAGCGGGTGCCTGGCAGTCCCAGCTTGGAGAGGCTCATGCAGAGGATGGTGTTGGCGTTCCAGAACGGCTTGGCCTCGCTGAAGATGATGCCGGGAAAGGGCACACCGTAGGCATTGTCGATCAGCAGTGGAATGCCCTTATCGCGGGCGATCTGATCGAGGTGTTCAATCTCTTCGTCGGTCAGCACGTTGCCAGTTGGATTGGTCGGCCGAGAGACGCAGATCACGCCGATATCGTCACCCACCTGCAGACTTTCGAAATCCACATGGTATTTGAACTGGCCATCGGGCAGTTTCTCTATGGTGGGTTTGTACGCCACGAAATAGTCATCGGCCAGTGCCGAGTCGGCATAGCCAATGTATTCGGGCGCCAGGGGGAAGAGCACCTTCTTCTTGCGGCCATCTGCGAACTCACCGGCCAGCAGGTTGAACAGGTAGAAGAAGGCATTCTGGCTGCCGTTGGTCAGGGCGATATTGCGGGACGTGATATTCCAGCCGAGCTCCTTGCTGAGCAGGGTGGCCAGTGCCTTGGTGAACCTGTCTTTGCCTTGGGGGCCGTCGTAGTTGGCCATGGCTTTGACCAGTTCGCCATTGTCGAGCAGGTTTCTGGCTTCGGTTTGAAAGCGCTCCAGCATGGAGGGGATCGGAGCCGGATTGCCGCCACCCAGCATAATGGCGTCCGGATTGGTCAGCCCCTGATTAAGGTCATCCATGAGTTGGGTAATGCCGGCGTGGCGAGTGAACTTCTCGCCGAACAAGGAAAATTCCATTCGGTGACGGATCCAGAGTCAGTTACGGGGATGTAGCACCATAGCTCAGTTTAAAAGCGGGTGTCGATCAAAATAACGGGACGTTCCACGTGGAACATGACTCAATAATCGAGCATGGCAAAAAATACCACTAATGGGTTTAAAAATGACCACACATGATGTTTTGTGCGACGTACCTTGGTGTCATAAGAAGATAAATTTAAACAAATTCATACTCTTATGTATTTTTTGAGGGTTGGCACGACTATTGGAATAGCTATCTGGTCATCTCAACCATACCGGAGCAAGCCAGATGAAAACCCTGATCGCCACCCTGATAATGAGCACCCTCAGCCTGAATGTCATGGCAACTGAAAACCCCAGACCCGAACTGGATACCGCCAAACTGGGACAGGAGATGCTGGCCCAGCAGCAGGAAGCATCCCGGGCTGTGGTGCTGGATGCCCTCAGCAACTTGAAGCCACTGGTGCTGGATACCCTGGTGGTGGAAGCTAGCTCGGCCGATGCGACTCACCCCGAGAGTTGAGATGACGCAGGGGAGTCTGCCCCGTATGCTGCTTGAAGAAGCTGATGAAGGCGCTGTCGCTGGAGAACTCCAGCGAAGCCGCTACCCGACTGATGGGCACAGCCTCGGCCAGCAGCTCCATGGCGCGCAGCAGACGCCACTGCTGGCGCCATGCCTGATAGCTCATGCCGGTTTCCCGCATGAAGATACGACCTATGGTCTTGTCACTGGCACCCACCCGTTCGGCCAGCCGGTTGAGCCGATCGGGCAGGGTGTCCCCCCGTTTTACCTCCTGTAACCAGACTGCCAGGCGAGGGTCTGCCGGCAACGGCAGCTGCCAGGATTGTCGCGGCGCTTGCGCCAGCTCCTCCATGAACAAGGCCAGCGTCCGGCTCTGCTCCACTTCCGGTTTATCCCATGACCAGAGCGCCATTCGCTCTATAACCTCCCGCAGCAGTGGATTGACAGCGATCACCTGCACACTGGCTGGCAGCTCTGGTTGTGGCATGAAGTAGAGGGATCGGTAGGCCACCACGCCGCGCATCAAGACCCTGTGGGGCGTACCCGCCGGCAGCCAGGCTGCCCGGCTGGGTGGCAGCAGACAGACCCGATTGGCCAGCTCTATGCTCATGCAGCCAGCCTGGGCGAACAACAGCTGATGGCGTTGATGCTGATGCAAGCCTGAGTCGTGCCAACCCAGTGCAGAGGCTATGCCGATCACGCTGCCAGTCAGGCGGTCGGGATCAAAGGGGTGATCGGGAAGAATAAAGGCCATATGTCTGATTGTTGATGTTTATAGTCTTGCTTATTGTAATCAGACATTTCGTATCTCTCTAGACTGGCAACCTCTCGTCAAGGAGGTTTGTCATGAACAACAAGTTGCCACCGCTCTGGCTGGTGGTGGGATTGATGATGTTTCCCCAGATAGTGGAGACCATCTACAGCCCTGTGCTGACGCATATTGCCAGTCAGTTCAGGGTGAGTGACGGGCAGGCGTCCCAGACACTGTCGGTCTATTTTCTGGCGTTTGCGGTAGGGGTTGTCTGTTGGGGTCGCCTCTGCGATCTGATCGGGCGGCGTCCGGCCATGCTGGCCGGTCTGCTGACCTACGGGGCTGGCAGTCTGCTGGCATTGCTGGCCAACCAGTTTGAAACCCTGCTGCTGGCCCGGATCATCTCGGCCTTTGGCGCCGCCGTGGGATCTGTCGTGACCCAGACCATGCTGCGTGACAGTTATCAGGGCAGCGATCTGGCCCGTGTCTTCTCCGTGATGGGGGTGGCTCTGTCCATCAGCCCTGTGTTGGGGCTGGTGAGCGGCGGTCTGTTGGCCGAGCAGTTAGGCTATCTCGGTGTCTTCAGCGGCTTGCTGGTGCTGGCCCTGGGATTGACGGTGATCGCCAGCTGGCGTCTGCCTGAAACCCGTCCTGCCATCACTACCAGGGTGGCTCTCTGGCCACTGGCGTGCCGGATGGCAAGGGATGGAGGGCTCTGGCGCAGCGCCCTGCTGGTCGCTCTGTTCAATACCATGCTGTTTGGCTACTACAGCCTGGCACCGTTTCTGTTTGCCGGATTGGGATTGAATGCCAGCGAGTTCGGCTATTCCGGCCTGGTGTTGGCGATAGGGACTCTGATCGGCAGCCTGCTGAACAAGCGCTTGTTGGGCAAGGGCTGGCAGTCGATGTCGCTCATCCGGCTGGCCACGTCGCTGGCGCTGGGGGCGGGGGTTGCTGTGTGGACGAGTCAGGATTCGCTCTGGTTCCTGTTGCCCATGATGGGGGTGGTCGTGGCCTTTGGTATCGCCATTCCCAATGTGCTCAGTCAGGCCTTGCGGACTTATCGGGAGGTGGCAGGCAGTGCGGGTGCTCTGTTCGGGCTGGCCTACTACCTGTTGCTCAGTCTGGGGTTGGCACTGGCGGCCGGTTTGCAGGATCTGGGCATGCTGCTCTTTGGCTGTGGCCTCTTGGCCGTACTGTGCAGCGGACGGCGTTCCACGTGAAACATCAGCTGCCGATAAAGCGGTAGCCGATGCCGGATTCGGTTTCAATCAGGCTGGGTTGTTGGGGATTATCCCCCAGCTTCTTGCGCAGGCTGGCGATGACGATACGCAAGTAGTGGGTATCTTCCTTGTGGCTTGGCCCCCAGATGTCGTTGAGCAGCTGGGTCTGCATCACCAGCTTGCCCGGGTGGCACACCAGCGCCTGCAGCAGGGCAAACTCCTTGCGAGACAAGGGAATTTCCTCATCATGCAGGCTCACCTTGTGGCTGCTGGCGTCCAGGGTCAGGCCACATTGCGGAAAGTGGCGGCGTTCGCCGCTGCTGACTCCGGCCCGTTGGCGCAGCAATACCCGGATGCGGGCCATCATCTCCCCAATGCCGAACGGCTTGCTCATATAGTCGTTGGCGCCAGCATCCAGCAGTCGCACCTTCTCCTGTTCCGAATCCCGAGCCGACAGTACCAGTACCGGATTCTGGTGATGCTCGCGAATGGCTTGCAGTATCTGAATGCCATCCCCATCCGGCAGGCCGAGATCCAGGATCACCAGATCGGGATTGAGATGGCGATACAGTTCCAGCCCTTCGTTGACCCCTACCGCCTCGCTGACCTGATGCCCTTCGGCAATCAGGCTGATACGCAGAAAGCGGCGAATCGCCGCTTCATCATCTATGACCAATATGTGAGCCATCTAGCCTCCAGAGGCGAACATTGGGGGAGGGCTGAGGCGAGGGAAAATAGCACTCTCTGCCATCGCTGTGAGCCATATGCGGACCATTATACCTCAGGTGCGTTGAGGGCAAGCGGCAGCGAGATGCGCATGCAGGTGCCGTTGCCATTGGGACCGGAGAATGCCCAGATACGGCCGCCATGGGCCTCTATCATAGCGCGAGAAATGGCGAGGCCAAGCCCGGTGCCTCGACTGCCGCAATCGCCGACAGGCTGGGTGTAGAACAGATTGAAGATCTTGTCCCGGTCCGACTCGGCGATGCCGACCCCGATATCTATGATGTCGAGGATGAGGTCCGGATCCGCCAGCATCACCTTGAACTCTATGGGGGTGCCGGCCGGCGAGTAGCGGGAGGCATTGTCGAGGATATTGACCAGCACCTGCTCGATAAGGGCGCCGTGCACATAAAGCTGGGGGATCTGCTGATCGAAGTGCACCAGCAGCTTGTGCTGACGCCAGGAAGACTCCAGCCGCTTGCGGGCACTCTCCACCAGGTCGGCCAGGTCAACCCAGTCGCGTTTCAGCTGGAAGTCGGGTGAACCGATGCGGGTCATGTCCAGCAGGTTCTGCACATAGCTGTGCAGGCGGCGGGCCTCGTCCTGCACCGAATGGAGCAGTTCGCTGCGATCCTCCGGGCTGATCCTGTCACCGTACTCCAGCAGGGTGCTGCCAGCCCCCATTATGGTGGCGAGCGGGGTTTTCAGGTCGTGAGAGACAGACGAGAGCAGGGCGGCGCGCATCCGATCCGTCTCTGCCTGCAACTGGCTGTCGGCCAACCGTTCGTTGAGATCGATCCGGGCCAGGGCCGCTCGGATGTCGGTGAGCAGGGCTTGCAGCTGGTGCTCGGCAGAAGAGGAGAGCGGATTGGTCAGCAGGATGCCCAGCACCAGCTCATCGGTGAGATGGTGATATTGCGCGTCGGCGGCATTGAGCGTCGCCGTGTGGGCTCCGGCACTCTGTTTCTGGGCCAGACACCAGTCGATGGCGGCTTTGTCGGTCTGGCCAGGCTCAATTTTTTCCGAACCAGCCCTGTGTTGATAATGCTGGTCGAGGGCAAAGACGGGTTGAGCCAGGGCCAGGGAGATGGCCTGGGTGCCTTGCCTGAGTACCTCTTCCGGACTGCTGGCGGTGGCCAGCCCCTGGCTCAGCGACAGCAGGGCATTGCCGAGCTGCTGGGTTTCACGCAAGCCCACCAGTTGCTGCCGCTGGCGGGAGGCGAGCCGTCCTGCCGTCATACCGACGATAAGCAGTACCAGCAAGGTGAGCAGGTCACTGTGTCTTGCCACGCTCAGTGAAAAATAAGGGGCGGTAAAGAGCAGGTTATGGCCGACGAACCCCAGCACGGCCGCCAGAATGGCGGGCACCAGGCTGGTGGTGAGTGCCGTCGCCAGCACCCCCAGCACGAACAGCAGCGGCAGGGAGGCAGGGGGCAGCCAGTGAGATAGTCCCCAGGCGGCAGCCGATGTCAGCCCCATTATGGTCACTGCCAGCAGACTCTGGCGAATGTCCTTGGGGTGAAGCGGTTGCAATCCTATGCCGGGTTTGCGCTTCTCGGTATCCACCAGCGTGATTTCGAGCCCTTGTGCCTGCTTGAGCAGGTGTTGCACCAGGGAGCGGCGCCAGGGGGCCTTGTGGGGTTTGCCGAGCAGCAGTTGTGAGACCTGTTGCTGCTCGGCCGTTTCCAGCAGGGTACTGGCTACTGCCGGGCTGGAGAGAGTCAGCACCTTGGCACCAAGGTGGGAGGCCAGCGCCAGTGCCTGCTCCAGCTCGGCGGAGCGTTGTCCCTTGCTGTCGATGTGGACCACCAGCCAGGGCAGCTGGCGGCGCTGGGCGAAACGGTGGCCGTAACGCACCAGTGCAGAGCCGTGCTGATCGCCGAGGCAAACCATCAGCTTGCCTCGCAACGGCAGCGTTGTCTTGCCTGCGGCTTGCCACTGCAGTTGCAGATCCCCCTCCACGTGGCTGGCGGCGGTTTGCATCGCCAGCTCGCGCAAGGCGGTCAGGTTGTTGAGGGAGAAGAAGGATTGCAGGGCGGCCTTGGCCTGATGGGGCACATAGACCTTGCCCTCCTTGAGCCGGCCGAGCAACTCCTTGGGGGGCAGGTCGATCAGCACTATGCTGTCGGCCTCCAGCAGCACCTGATCGGGCAGGGTCTCCTTGACCCTGACACCGGTCAGTTGCCACACCAGATCGTTGAGGCTCTCGAGGTGTTGCACGTTGAGGGTGGAGTAGACGTCGATGCCGGCACCGAGCAGCTCCTCCACATCCTGCCAGCGTTTTTCGTGGCGGCTGCCGGGGGCGTTGCTGTGGGCCAGCTCATCCACCACCACTATGGCGGGTTTGCGTGCAAGCAGCGCATCCAGATCCATCTCCTCCAGACGTTGCTGGCGGTGGAGATGGAGTTTGCGTGGCTGGATGGCAAGCTTGTCGAGCAGGGCCAGAGTCTCCTGACGGCCGTGGGTTTCCACCACGCCGATCAGGATATCGACCCCCTCTTTTGCCTGCTCACGCACTGCCTGCAGCATGGCGTAGGTCTTGCCTACGCCGGGTGCGGCACCGAGGAATACCTTCAGCTTGCCCTTGTGTTCTTGCTCCAGGCTCGCCAGCAAGGCGTCGGCCCTTGCCTCATCACGCATCCCGGTGCTCCCGCTCCAGACTTGCCGCCTTTACCTCATCACGCATTATTGTCCTTATCGAGCAACCGCTGGCTCAGTTCGAAAATGTGGGTCATCGCCAGCCGCATGTGCCGGACTTTGCCTCCATCAGGCATCCTTGCCCTGATCGAGCAACAGATTCAGCTGAAGGATATTGACCACTTGCGGGCCAAGGATACCAGCTTGTGTCGCCGACTTGACCTGCTCCGTCAGCAAGGCGGGATCCAGCCCTCGCTGCTTGGCCACTCTGTTCACCTGAGCCAGCACGGCATCCACCGGCAGATGGGGGTCGAGGCCTGAGCCGGAGCGGGTCAGCATGGCGGGTGACTGGACATCACCCTGTGCCTTGGCGAACTCGCTACGCAATGGTGAGCTGACGCCCAGATTGCTGCCGCCGCCACCTATGGTGGCGAAGTCACTGGCGGAAGGACGGGAATGAAAGTACTCGGCCCGCTCGAATTTCTGCGCCAGCAGGGCGCTGCCGACAAACTCTTGCTTCTTGTTGGTCAACTGGCTGCCATTGGCCTGCCAGGGAAACAGCAACTGGGCCACACCTGTCACTGCCAGGGGATAGCCGACGCCCAGCAACAGGGTCAGGGTCAGCAGGGTTCTGATTGCGATCATGATTTTCTTGCTCCAAACAGGTTGATGGGATGCAAGCCTGGCTTGCACCCCGCTATGTCGTTACACCAGACCCAGGCCTGTGATGACCAGGTCGATCAGCTTGATGCCGATTAATCGGGTGCACCAGCAGGCCATGGACGCCATGGATTCAGCGCCTTGTGCCCTTGTTCCTACACCAAGCCCAGGCCGGTAATGACCAGGTCGATCAGCTTGATGCCGATTAATCGGGTGCACCAGCAGGCCATGGACACCATGGATTCAGCGCCTTGCGCCCTTGCTCCTACACCAAGCCCAGGCCGGTAATGACCAGATCGATCAGCTTGATGCCGATAAAGGGCACCAGCAAACCACCGACACCGTAGATCAGCAGGTTGCGGCGCAGCAGGCTGGCAGCCGAACCTTTCAGATCGACACCGCGCAGGGCCAGCGGTACCAGCGCCACTATGATCAGGGCGTTGAAGATGATGGCCGACAAGATGGCGCTTTCGGGGCTACCCAGCTGCATCAGGTTCAGCGCACCCAGTTGCGGATAGGCTGCGATGAACAGAGCCGGCAGTATGGCAAAGTACTTGGCCACGTCGTTGGCGATGGAGAAGGTGGTCAATGCTCCCCGGGTCACCAGCAACTGCTTGCCGACCAGTACCACGTCCAGCAGCTTGGTGGGGTTGGAGTCGAGATCCACCAGGTTGCCCGCCTCCTTGGCGGCCTGGGTACCCTCGTTCATGGCCAGACCCACGTCAGCCTGTGCCAGCGCGGGCGCATCGTTGGCACCGTCACCGCACATGGCAACCAGACGTCCGTCCGCCTGCTCCTGGCGGATATAAGCCAGCTTCTTCTCCGGCGTTGCTTCTGCGATAAAGTCATCCACCCCGGCTTCGGCAGCGATGGCGGCAGCGGTCAGCGGGTTGTCACCTGTGATCATCACTGTACGGATCCCCATGTGACGCAGGATCTGGAAGCGGGCCTTGATGCCTGGCTTGATGATGTCCTTGAGGAACACGACTCCCAGCAGCTTCTCGTGAGTGCAGACCAGCAGCGGCGTGCCGCCCTGACGAGCAATGTGATCCACAGACTTGAGGATTACCTCTGGCACTGCCTTGCGGTCGAGGGAGAGGTAGTTGAGTACCGCATCCACAGCCCCCTTGCGATATTGGTGACCGTTGCGATCCAGACCGCTCAGGCGGGTCTCGGCACTGAAGGGGATCACCTTGTCGCTCTCCAGCTGGCTCGGCTTGGCCATGCTCTTGCCCGCCAGGGTCAGGATGGACTTGCCCTCCGGCGTATTGTCGCCAAGGGAGGCCAGCATGGCCGCCTGGGCAAGCAGTGAGGGATCCACCCCAAGTGCCGGGATCAGCTCGTCTGCCATGCGGTTACCGAAGGTGATGGTGCCTGTCTTGTCCAGCAACAGGGTGCGCACGTCACCGGCGGCCTCCACGGCACGGCCTGATTTGGCTATTACGTTCAGCTTTACCAGCCGGTCCATGCCGGCGATCCCGATGGCGGAGAGCAGACCGCCTATGGTGGTCGGTATCAGGGTGATGAAGAGGGCGATCAGATAGAGCCTGGGTACCTGGGTGCCGTTGTAGTTGAGGAACCAGGGCAGGGTTGCCACCACCAGCAGGAAGATCAGGGTCAGACCCACCAGCAGGGCGTCGAGCGCCATCTCGTTCGGGGTCTTCTGGCGCTTGGCTCCTTCGACCAGGGCTATCATCCGATCCAGCGTGCTTTCACCCGGATTGTTGCTGACGCGTACCCAGATCTCGTCGGAGACCACTGTGGTGTTGCCAGTCACACCACTGCGGTCGGTGCCGGATTCGCGGATGACGGGGGCAGATTCCCCCGTGATGGCGGCTTCGTTGACCGAGGCGATACCGGCGACCACTTCACCATCGGCCGGGATCATCTCGCCGCTGCGTACCAGCACCAGATCGCCTTTCAGCAGGCTGGTGGCAGGCACCCATTCGCCCTGACCATCTTTGGCATCGGTCACCCGACGAGCCTTGAGCTGGCTCATGCCCGCCTTCAGACTGTCGGCTCTCGCCTTGCCACGACCTTCGGCCAGGGTCTCGGCGAAGTTGGCAAACCAGAGGGTCAGCCACAGCCAGGCGGTCAGTTGCCAGGCCAGACTGGGGGCGACTCCTGACAAGGGTTGCCCCAGCAGGGACTCCACGGTTGCCATGACGGCAGCCAGCCAGAGCGTGAACAGAATAGGGCTGCCAAACAGTGCCTTGGGATTGAAGCGGTAAAGCGCTTCGGCCATGGCCTGCACGATTTGCGAGCGTTGCTTTTTACCCTTCACCTTGTCGGCATGGGTTGTGATGGATATGGACTTGCTCATTGAAAAGCTCCCAGTATCAAATAGTTGACCATTGGCATCTGTGATGTGATCGCGCTGGCGTCGTTCATCAGAACGCTCCCTGTATCAGACTCAGATGCTCGGCTACCGGTCCCAGTGCCAGTACCGGCAGGAAGGAGAGGCCACCAATCAACAGCACTGTGATGATCAGCAAGGTAATGAACAGCGGGCCGCGGATCGGGAAGTCACTCTCACCTGTTTCCTGGCGTGGGGCGCGGGCGAGCTGACCTGCGATGGCCAGCACAGGGATGATGTAACCGAAGCGACCGAGCAGCATGGCTAGGCCGATGGCGATGCATTGCCAGCTATCGGCGGCTGCGAGACCAGCAAAGGCGGAGCCGTTGTTACCCGCGGCCGAGGCATAGGCATAGATCAGCCGTGACAGCCCGTGGGGGCCTTCATGACCTATGATGGTGCTGGCATCCGGCATCAGCAGTGTCACCCCGCCGATCACCAATACCCCGACTGGCATCACCAGCATGCTGGCGACAACCCATTTCATCTCAGTGATACCGAGGCGCTTGCCCAGATAGGTCGGGGTGCGTCCCACCATCAGGCCGCAGAGGAACACGGTCAGCAGCACGAACAGCATCATGCCGTAGATACCGGCACCCACACCGCCAAAGACCACTTCACCGAGCAACATGTTGAACATGCCGACCATGCCGCCGAGGGGGGTGAAGCTGTCATGCATGGCGTTGACCGACCCGTTGGAGGCAGCTGTGGTGGCGACTTCCCAAATGCTGGAGAGCACAGGGCCGAACCGGCTCTCCTTGCCTTCCCAGTTGCCCACCTGAGTTGTGAGTTGAGTCAGGTTCGGGTCCGGCTTCATCTCCTGAGTAACAGAGAGACTTAGCCCCAGCACGAACAGCAACGCCATGGCGGTGAGGATGGCGCGGCCGTGGCCCGTGTCCTTCACGTAACGGCCCAGAGTGCAGACCAGCGCGGCGGGAAGGGTCAGCAGGGCGACCATCTCCAGCCAGTTGGAAAGGGCGGTCGGGTTCTCGAACGGGTGAGCCGAGTTGACACCGAAGAAGCCACCACCGTTGGAACCTAGCTGCTTGATGGCAATTTGCGAGGCAGCGGGGCCCAGTGGCAGCAGTTGCTCCTGACCTTCCAGACTGTGGAACGGCAGGTAGGCAGACAGGCTCTGGGGCACACCCTGCCACACCAGCAGCAGTGCCATGATCAGCGCCATCGGCAACAGTACATAGAGGCAGAAGCGCACGAGATCCTGCCAGAAGTTGCCAAGGTGTATGGTCTGCTGGCGGGAGATGCCGCGAAACAGGGCGACGGCGACGGTCGCACCGGTACCGGCGGAGACGAAGTTCTGGGTGGTAAGCCCCACCATCTGGCTGAAGTAGGAGAGGCTGGCCTCACCGGAATAGGCTTGCCAGTTGGTGTTGGTCATGAAGCTGACCGCTGTGTTGAAGGCCAGTTCCCAGTTCAGCCCTGGCAATTGCTGCGGGTTGAGGGGAAGCAGGCCTTGTGCCATCAGGATCAGGAACAGCAGACCGAAACTGGCACCGTTGAAGGCCAGCAGGCTGAGGGCGTAGGACTTCCAATCCTGCTCCCGTCCGTCCGTGCCGCAGCAGGCCAGGGTGGCGCGCTCGATCGGCGACAGCCAGCGGCTCTTGCCTTCAAACACCCGATATATATAGCTGCCAAGCAGGGGTGCTGGCAGCAGGACCAGCAGCACAAAGGCTACCGGATAGATCAATTCTTGCCACATATCAGATCCCTCACTCGTGGCTGCGCGTTAACGCGCGCAACAGATAACCCATAAGGGCGAGGACCAGCAGCAGATATAGCCAATTCATATCGACTCCATTGAAATAATTAGCTGCAAGAGTCGATGTAAGACAGCATCGACTCCGTTGGTGTAGTTGACGCTGAAAGGGTATGTAAAACAGGCGTAAAGGCGCCATAAAGCGGCATGGGGTGGGCGTAAAATCGGCGTAAAAAGCGAGGGTTTTACTGGGCTACGGAAGGAAGGACATGAAAAAAACCGGCCTGGGCCGGGTTGCTAGGAAGAGGGCGAGAGGCTTAACGCATCGTCACGAACTCTTCCGCGCTGGTGGGATGGGGATAGCAACGCAGTTATTGAAGCCAGCCTGATGGTGTGATGAGGCTGGCTTCACGCACATTTAGCGCATGGTCACGAACTCTTCCGCGCTGGTGGGATGGGGATAGCAACGCAGTTATTGAAGCCAGCCTGATGGTGTGATGAGGCTGGCTTCACGTACATTTAGCGCATGGTCACGAACTCTTCCGCGCTGGTGGGATGAATGGCCACGCAGTTATCGAAGTCCGCCTTGGTAGCGCCCATCTTCATGGCGACGCCGAAGCCTTGCAGGATCTCGTCCATGGCAAAGCCGATGCCGTGCAGACCGACCACTTTTTCTTCCGGCCCGACACAGACCAGCTTCATACGAGTGGGTTGGCGATGCTGTGTCAGTGCCGAATACATGGCGGTGAACTGGCTGCGGTACACCTTCACCTGACTCTCGCCATACTCGGCGATGGCCTCCGGCTCGGTCAGGCCTATGGTGCCAATGGGAGGGTGGCTGAACACCACTGTCGGCACCAGATTGTAGTCAAGGTGTTCATTGGGCTTGTTGTTGAACAACCGCTCGGAGAGGCGGCGACCTGCGGCGACGGCCACCGGGGTCAGCTGGATGCGACCCGTGTTGTCACCCACCGCATAGACGTTGGCGACGGCGGTGTTCTGGAACTTGTCGGTCGGGATAAAACCCTTGTCGTCCAGTTCGATGCCGGCTGCTGTCAGGTTGAGATTGTCGGTGGCTGGCGTGCGGCCAATGGCCCAGATCAGGCAGTCGACCGTGAGGTGGCGACCATCTTCCAGCTGCAGTGTCAGACTGTCATCAGCGTTCTTGATTACCGCTTTGGGAGTGGCATGGATGTGCAGTTTGGGCCCTTCTTGCGCCATGATCTCCACCAGGGTCTCGTGGATCATGGGATCGAAGTTGCGCAGCGGCGCGTGTTTGCGAACCACCAGATGGGTTTCACTGCCGAGGGCCTGCATCACGCCAGCAATTTCGACCGCGATATAGCCAGCACCGACCACGGCAACCCGCTTGGGCTGCGCCTGCAGATCGAAGAAACCATCAGAGTCGATCCCCAGTTCGGCGCCGGGAATAGTGGGTACTTCAGGGCGGCCACCGGTGGCGATCAGTATGTGATCGGCAGTGAATTGTTCACCATTGACCTCGATCGTGTTGCTATTGACGAAGCGGGCGAAGCCTTTGACGACGGTGATCTGGTTTTTGCCCAGCACATTCTGGTAGGACTGATGGATGCGGCCTATGTAGGCCTGGCGGGACTCGACCAGCTTGGCCCAGCTGAATTGATTGAGTGTGGTATCGAAGCCGTAATCGGCGCCATATTTCAGGGCATCGGCGATCTGGCCTGCATACCACATGGCTTTCTTCGGTACACAACCGACGTTGACGCAGGTTCCCCCCAACTCTTTGGCTTCAATCAGGGCAACTTTTTTGCCGTACATGGCAGCCCGATTCGCCGAGGCGATACCGCCACTGCCGCCGCCGATGGCGATATAGTCAAAATGCTGTGCCATTGCGAGATTCTCCGCTCATTAAGAAGGCAATCACAGCATGATGGGGATAAAGCGGCTGGCTCACAAGAGCCAGCACTCAGTTATGTTGGATTGGCAGGCGAATATGGAACTGGGCGCCATTGCCCGGTTCGCTGGCACAGCTGATGCGGCCTTTCAGCAACTGCACCACCAGGTTGTAGATGATGTGGGTGCCGAGCCCGCTGCCGCCCTGGCCTCGCTTGGAGGTGACAAAGGGGTCGAAGATGCGCGGCAATATCTCGGGTGGGATGCCGCGGCCGTTGTCGCTGTAGTTGATCAGCAGCTCTTCACCCTCTTGTTCCACCTTGATGGTGATCTTCTTGGGCTTGTCCCAATTATCAAAACCATGGTTGATGGAGTTGAGGATCAGGTTGGAATAGATCTGGGTAAAGCTGCCGGGGAAAGAGAAGATAGACAGCTTGGGATCGCACTGGATATCCACTTCGCACTGGGCTTTTTTCAGCTTGTGGCCGAGGGAAACCACTACTTGATGCAGGTTGTCAGCGAGGCTGAAGTTGTAGCGTGCTTCCGATGATTGATCGACTGCCACCTGCTTGAAGCTGGCGATAAGCTCCGAGGCGCGTCTCAGGTTGCTCTGCAGCAACTGCATGGATTCATCGAGGTTGACGGTGAACTCATTGAGGTAAGAGCGCGACAGCTGTTTGGAGTCGATGTGCAGCTTGAAGTCAGCCACTCGCTCCTGCAGATAGGAGGAGGCGGTGACGCTGATGCCGATAGGGGTGTTGATCTCGTGGGCTACCCCGGCCACCAGGGAACCGAGTGAGGCCATTTTTTCCGATTCCACCAGGGTTTGCTGGGCCTGTTTCAGATCGTCGTAGGCCCTGCCCAGTTGATTGTTGGCATCACTCAGACTGCGGGTCCGTTCCACCACCTTGCCTTCCAGCAGCTCGTTGAGTTGAATGATCTCCCGCTCAACCTTCTTCAGGCGGGTGATGTCATAACCGAATCCGATCAGATACTTGAGGTTGGGCCCTTCGTAGAAGGGGGCGAAGGTCCACTGCAGCACCAGCTCATGGCCCTGCTGGTCATGCATGATGACCTCTTTGTCCTCGATGGCGCCGTGATCGGCCAGGGCCAGGGTCAGCTCTTCCCGCTGCTCCTGGCTGACAAACAGATCCAGCCAGTTGTGCTGCAATATTTCCTGCTGGTGGTAGCCGGTCAGCAGTATGGCCGCCGGGTTGATGCTGGCGATGTTGAGATCCGGCTCCATGCAGCAGATGACCATGTTGGCCGAGTTGATCAGGGTGGCGGAGAAGTCCCGCTCCTGTTGCAGCTGTTCTGCCGCCTGATGGCGCGCCGCAAACTCATCGTTCAGCCGTGTTCGCATCTGGTTGAGGGTTGCGACCAGGGTATCCAGTTCATCGGGTTTCTTGCGGGGCAGAGGGCGGCCTTCGAGCGTCAGTTCGACAGCCAACCTGTCCAGATTGAATTTTTGGGCGTAGTTGGCGATGCGGTTGAGATGACGAACCACCAGATAGTAAATGATGATCAGGATGCAGAATGAGACCACCAGCGTCTTGATGGTCTGACTGACCAGGATCAGCACGGACTTTTCGATAAGGCGCTGATAGATCTGCTCAAGGGAGGCTGCGACAAAGAGCTTGCCAACCACTTCACCCTGATAGGTGAGGTTGAACTCGCGGGAGATGTCGTAGCTTTCCCGTTCGACCCCCTGGGTCAACAGCGGGACTTCCGAGTTGCCGAGCATCTCCTTGACCATCACGAATTGCATGTTGGGCAGGTTCATGATGCCTTCGATCTGCACCTTGACCTGCTCTTCATCCAGGTTCCACAAACTGGCGGCGATGGGCTGCAGGAAGGAGGCTTCGATCTGGCCGATGCTGTCTTCGATGACGGCAACATCCTTGCGGTAATCCCAGGCAAGCTGAAGCGCCGTAATGATCATCGCCAATACGGTACTGCACACCAGAATATAGGAGAGCAGTCGGTATGAGAGTCCGTTGCGGCCGACGGCCTGCGCGGTCTTGGAGAAGAGTCCTGACATGGCGTCCTTGCGGTCTGGATATATTGCCATTTAGTTTAACTGCTTCATGCACTTATGTCGTGTTTCGTTAGCGTGATAAAAATAAGGCCCCGAAACGGGGCCTTGAGCAGTCAATTTGAGTATCAGTGACTCCCTTTCGCCTTGGGCGGAATGGATTCATCAAACACCGGCAGGGGTTTGTGTTCGGAGGCCAGGTAGGTATAGATCACCGGCAGCACGAACAGGGTGAAGATGGTGCCGATCGCCAGACCGGCCACGATCACGATACCGATACTGAAGCGCTGGGCCGCACCGGCACCCGCGGCATACAGCAGCGGGATCAGACCCGCAATCATGGCGGCCGTGGTCATCAGTATGGGGCGCAGACGCACCTTGGCTGCCTGCATCACGGCTTCCATCCGGTTCATGCCATGCAGCAACTGCTCTTCCTTCGCCACTTCGCAGATCAGAATACCGTGCTTGGTAATCAGACCCACTAGCGTGATAAGGCCTACCTGGGAGTAGATATTCATGGTGGCCATGCCCCATGCCAGCGCAATCAAGGCGCCACTGATGGCAAGAGGGACAGAGACCATGATGACCAGGGGGTCACGCACGGATTCGAACTGGATAGCCAGCACCAGGAAGATGATGGCCAGGGCCAGTGCAAAGGTGGCGTAGAGCGCATTGCCCTCGGTCACGAACTGACGGGCTTCACCCATGAAGTCGTAGCGATAGCCTTGCGGCAGCTTCTCTTCGGCTGTGGCCTTGAACCAGTTGATCGCATCCCCCATGGCCACGCCCGGTGCCGGTACTGCGCCTATGGTGGCCGAATTCAGCTGGTTGAAGTGGGGCAGGGCACGGGGCTCACCGACTACTTCGATACTGATGAGGCTCCCCAGCGGGATGGATTTACCGTCAGCCGCCCGCACGTAGTACCCCTTGATGGATTCCGGGTTCATGCGGTACTTGCGCTCAACCTGCGGGATCACCTCGTAGGAGCGGCCATCCAGGTCGATACGGTTGACGTAACCGTCCGCCATCATGGTGCCCATGGTGATACCTATGTCCTGCATTGTGATGCCGTAGGCACCCGCCTTGTCCTTGTCGATCTTGATCTTCATGGTGGCGGAGTCGTAGTTCAGATCGAGATCCGAATAGACGAATTGGCCGTTGGCCTGGGTGGCCGCCAGCATTTCACCGGCGATCAGGAACAGGCTCTCGAAGCTCTTCGGCGTCGTGATGACGAACTGGATCGGCAGACCGCTCGATGCACCTGGCAGTTCCGGGAACTGGAAGGTGGTGATGGCCATGCCGGGGATGTCTTTCACCAGATTGGCAACCCGGTCCAGTACCTCTTTCTGGCTCGCTTCACGCTGGCTCCAGGGCACCATGGAGGCGATACCAAAGGCCTGGTTGGCATTGAACACACCGGAGAAGACCTGGGAGTAGGCGATTTCCGGCTGCTCATCCAGGATCTTGTTCACGTCCGCCATGGTGTTTTCGATGTAGTCCAGGTTGGCGTTGGACGGTGCCGTACCCAGCACGGCCATCACCCCCTTGTCTTCCGACGGAGCCAGTTCACTGGGGATGAACTTGAACAGCAGCGGCAGGCTGCCGAACACTATGACGGCAAACACCAGGACCACGATGCGCTTTTGCATCACGGCGTGCAGCATGCTGTCGTAGCGGTCTGTCATCCGTTCCAGCAGGTGATGAACCGTGCTCTCGAACTTGCCCGGCTTTTCGTTGGCCTTAAGCATCTTGGCGCACATCATGGGCGACAGGGTCAGGGCTATGATGCCGGAGACAAATACCGCCCCCGCCAAGGTCAGGGCAAACTCCTTGAACAGGGAACCCGTGATGCCGCCCATCAGGGCGATCGGCGCGTACACAGCCGCCAGGGTGACCGTCATGGCTATAACCGGTACGGCTATCTCGCGGGTCCCTATGATGGCGGCCCGGAAGGGTTCCTCCCCCTGTTTGATATGCCGATCGACGTTCTCCAGCACCACTATGGCGTCATCCACCACCAGACCGATGGCCAGTACCATGGCCAGCAAGGTCATCAGGTTTATGGAGAAACCGAACAGATCCATCATCATCACTACGCCGATCAGACTGAGCGGTATTGTGATAATCGGGATGATGACGGCACGGAAGGAGCCAAGGAACAGGGTGATCACCACCAGCACGATGGCAGCCGCTTCCAGTATGGTTTTGATAACCTCGTGGATGGACTCGTTGATGGCGATGGTGGAGTCATACAGCACATTGGTCTGCATGGTGCTCGGCATGTTGCTCTTCAGGCTCGGCATCAACTCCAGTACATCGTGGGCGATGTTGATGGGGTTGGCGGTCGGTGCTGCGTTGACCGCCATGACCACGGCTTCACGACCGTTGGCACTGGCGCGGTAGATGTCGTGGCTCTTCTCCAGCGTCACCTTGGCGATGTCGGAGAGGCGGATCACCTTGCCGTCACGGGTGGCGACGACCAGCCGCTTGAGCTCGTCGGTATCGCTGACCTGGGTCTCGGCATTGCCGTTGAACAGGGTGAAGTAACCCGTCGCCTGACCGGTGGCTGACTGATAGTTGTTGCTGTTGAGCACAGTCATCACGTCGCTGGCGGTCAGGTTGAAGGCTGCCATCTTGGCCGGATCCAGCCATACCCGCAGGGCAAATTCGACCCCGCCGTAGAGGTCAACCTTGGACACACCGCCCACGGTGAACAGCTGCGGCTTGATGACCCGTTCCAGATAGTCGGTGATCTGGCTGGAGCTCAGTTCTGGACTGGTGAAGCCAAGATACAGTACTGCCGTGGTCGAGCCGGTGGAGGAGGTGACCGAGGGGTCTTCCGCCTCTTTCGGCAACTGGGAGCGTACCGAGTTGACCTTGGCCAGTATGTCGGAGAGCGCGGCGTTGGGATCCGTGTTCAGCTTCATGAAGGCCGTGACAGTGGAGCTGCCCAGCTGACTGGAGGAGGTCATGAAGTCGATGTTGTCGGCTTGTGCCACCGCCTGCTCCAGCGGCTGGGTGATGAATCCCTGGATCAGGTCTGCACTGGCGCCATAGTAGCTGGTGCTGACCGTGATCACAGTATTGGTCACCTCGGGGTATTCCCGCACCTGCATCTTGAAGATGGCCTGAAAGCCCAGCAGGGCGATCAGGAAGCTGAGCGAGATCGCCAGCACAGGCCGTTTTATAAATATGTCAGTAAATCGCATTGCAGATCTCCGCGCTTACAGCATCGGGGTTTGTGCCGGAACGGCCAGGGCATCGTTTTCGACCACGTGTACCTTGGTGTCGTTGCTCAGGCGAACCTGACCCGACAGCACTATCTGGTCACCAGCCTTGATGCCGGACAGCACATGCACGTCATTGCCGCGACGCTCACCCGCCTTGACCACTACCTGCTTGGCCCGTTTCACGCCGTCCGCCTCATGAATGACATAGACGTTCTCGCCATACAGGGTGAAGGAGATGGCGGATTGCGGGATCACAACCTGGTCTTTTACCGTGGGCAGAATGATGCTGGCGCGGGCGAACATGCCGGAACGAAGCTGACCGCCGTTGTTCGGGATGTCTGCCTGTACCTGGATCAGGCCGCTCTGGTAGTTGACTGCGGGTTCAATGGCGGTGATATGCCCGTCAAATTGCACTTGCGGATAGGAGTCCACATTGATCTTGACGGTCTGGCCCAGAGTGATTTTGGAGATATCGGTCTGGGGCACGGTGAAGCGCAGGCGCATCACACTGGTATCTTCCAGCCGCACTATGTCGGTACCCGGTTGCAGGTACTGGCCGAGGAAGACGTTACGCAGACCGACCACGCCACCGAAGGGGGCACGTACCTGGCGACGGGCAATGGTTGCCTTCAGGCTGTCGATGTCCGCTTCCAGTGAACGGTAGCTGGCTTCGGCATCATCCAGTTGATCCTTGGAGATGGAGCTCTTCTTGTAGAGGTTCTGGAAACGCTCGAACTTGGCTCGCGCCGCCGGCAGCTTGGCCAGGGAGGCTTGCAGATTGGCCTTCTCGACGCTGGAGTCCAGGCTCAGCAGCAGCTGCTCTGCCTTGACCGGTTTGCCCGACTCGAAGGTGATGGCATCGATTGTGCCTGCCAGTTCAGTGGAGAGTGTCACCCCCTGATTCGGCTCGATGAAGCCGATTGCCTCTATGGTCGGCACCCAGTCCTGGGACTTGGTCACCATGGCGGTGACGGGGAACTCGGGCTCAGGCCGGTTGGCCATGAACTCTGCAATCTTCTTCTGTTTGAACATATTGAAGCCGATGACGCTGCCAAACAAGACGAGCGCTATCAGCAACATGATGGCCATCCACTTTTTCATGAACAGACTCCTGAGGTGGAAAAGTTGGGGGTTAAAATGGCATTCCAGCTGGCCCGGATCGCGGCTTCCAGCTGTTCTTGCGTCAGCTCAAAGTGATGAACCTGGCGTTGTAGCGCCAGAGTTCCCACACAGTCCAGACTCAGCACCTGCAGTGCCCGGACGGGTAGATCGATAAACAGACCCTGTTCACGTCCCCGTTCGAAGAAGCGATCCAGAGGCGCCCAGGCGGCCATGATGACCGGGTCTTTCTCCAGTTCGGCTCCCAACGGGGAACACTCATATTGCAACTTGCATTTGAGTGCGTTGGGGTCGTCGGCAAAAAAAGCGTGGATGTTGAGCCACAGACGCCGAAATTGCTGAAATGACACCTCCTCTATCTGCACACCTTCCATGACCAGGGGATGACACTGGAGGATACTGTGTTGATAGAGCTGGCGGATCAGGTCATCTTTGTCACTGAAGTAACGGTAGATGGTGCCCGCCGCCACCTTGGCTTTCTTGGCAACCACGGCAATGGACAGACCGTGGAAACCCTGCTCGCCGAGAATTTCATGAGCCGCATTGAAAATGCGTTCTTTCTTGTTCATGACTCGATTATCACAACGGCTGAATGAACGTTCATTCATTTTAGGGGGGCGTTGAAGCAAGTCAAGTTCCACTGCTGGATGCATCACCATTAGGGGGGAACAAATTAGCGTTGCAGAGCTGGATCCAGCCTGAATGAAACAAAAATGGTGAAAAAGCGCCATAAACGATGGAAAAACAAGCGGTTGATTTGGCAGGAGCAAAAAAGTGTAGACAAGCCTGCCCCCATCATCAATAATGCGCCCCGTTCGACAGCGTAGCGCCCGTAGCTCAGCTGGATAGAGCGCTGCCCTCCGGAGGCAGAGGTCACAGGTTCGAATCCTGTCGGGCGCACCATTTAAAGTGCGCCGGTTAAACGGGCGTGTTGTGGAACGAAAACAGCTGTGGTGGCTGTAGCTCAGTTGGTAGAGTCCCGGATTGTGATTCCGGTTGTCGTGGGTTCGAGCCCCATCAGCCACCCCATTTTACAGCTTGTCAGGTATGCGAAGGTGGCGGAATTGGTAGACGCGCTAGCTTCAGGTGTTAGTGCCCCCCGGGTGTGAGGGTTCGAGTCCCTCTCTTCGCACCATACTTGCTGTATGATGAAGATGACCGAAAGTGGTTGTCTTGGTGTTTTGAAAGAGTGTTGCAGTAAAAAAATTGTCTCGGTGATTAGCGCAGCCCGGTAGCGCATCTGGTTTGGGACCAGAGGGTCAAAGGTTCGAATCCTTTATCACCGACCATATTCAGAAAAACCTCGCTTCGGCGGGGTTTTTCGCTTTCCGGCGTTTCTTCTCTTCCCCGCCTCTGTGTTTGTCACGTCTGTTTACACTTCTGTTGGCACTTTCCTGTCACCGCTTCGGGTATGCTGGGCCGCAGACCCACAGCAAAGTGGGCATTATTGAACACTTCTCAGGCCAAAATGTCATATGCACCATAATACAGTTCGCGCCAGCACGTTGGCGCTGGTTGTCGTGGCCCTCAGCGGCTGCTCGTACAAACCCAAGCCGGATGAAATCCTGATGGGCGCCGCCCCCAGGCAGGCCATCGATGCTCCCTCTGCCCTGATGACCAGCGGTGGTTTTTGTGTGGCATTGAATGCCCAGGATCAACTGATCACTCAACCTTGTGAAAAGATAACCCGACAGCAGTTCAACTGGGATGCCGGCGCCCTGCAGCTTGAGCAGCGCTGTCTGGTGGCCAAGGGGGTGAGCGAGCTCGTGCTGGCCGAGTGTCAGGATGATAGTCGTCAATGGCAGTGGCAGGCGGATCGTCTGCTCAATCACAAGGTTGATCGGTGTCTGGATGTCGCCGGTCGTCGCCACAAGCCCGGCACACCGCTCCGGCTGGCGGAGTGCTACGGTGGCGCCAACCAGAGTTTCGAGTGGAAGAGTAGCGCTAGCATGCTGGAGCAGTTGAATCTGAAAAGCCTCATCTGGTGAGGCGATAGGGGATGTGGGGCAGGTTTCAGGCTGGGGGAGATTTCGCCGAGTCTCGATTTGAAATATCTGCCAGACAGCATGGATACCAGCGTCGTGGTATCCATGCTGTCACGGGTCAGGCTGCGCCAGCAGTACTGAGGGCGAATAGCTGCTCCAGATAGACGGCAACCCCATCTTCGTCCGAGCTCAGGGTCTGCTCATGTGCCGGCAAGGCGAGCTTGAGGCGGTCGTGGGCATTGCCCATCACAACGCCACGGCCCACCATGTCCAGCATCTCGAAGTCGTTCATGCCATCCCCGAACGCGACGGCCTGAGACATATCCAGTCCATGCTGTGCCAGCACGGCGCGCACGGCATTGCCCTTGTGCACCCCGGCGTGCATCACTTCGAGGCAGTCCGGCAGGGAGAAGGTGACGTTGAGTCGATCACCATAATGCTGGTTGAGGTGAGCCTCGATCCGCAGCAGTTTTTCGTGCTCGCCGATGTAGAAGACCTTGTTGACCTTGTCCATTGGGTGGGTGGCGAGGTCGGTGAGGCGGTAGGTGAAACCGGACTCGTCATGGAATTGCAGCAACCAGGGCAATTCCTCTTCTACCAGCCACTCGTCGCCATAGTAGACATTGAGGTGAATGGAGGGGTCGCGATCCAGCGCGATCAGCTCGGCGGCCACGGCAGCTGGCAGCGCCTGATTGAAGATGAGTTGATCCTGCTTGTCGTGCACCACGGCACCGTTGGAGGTGATGAGGTAGATGTCCAGCCCGAGCGTGTCGCGAATGCTGCGCACGTCCACATGGTGCCGGCCAGTCGCCACCACGAACTTGATCCCCTGTTCCACCAGACGGTGCAGGGTGTCACGGGTACGGGGGGAGATCTGGTGCTGCTTGTTGAGCAGGGTGCCATCGAGATCGGATACAACTACCTTGAACATCATTACCTCGGCATCAATTGAACGCCGGGGCAGTGTACCCCAGCGTTTCGCGTCACCCCATTTATTTAGGGATCCAAAAAATAACCAGCGCTAGAAGCGCTCGAAGAACGCCAGGGTCGCGCTCAGTGCGGCCTGACGCTGGGGGTCTGCCTCGATAAACAGCTCATGCCAGGCGCCCTCTATCCGCAGCGGCTTGCCCCCTTCACATCTGGCCTTGGCACAGAAAGCATCCTGGGCGGCATTGTCCACCACGCTGTCTTCCCCCGCCTGCAGCAGCAGCAGTGGCGTCTTGATCCGATCAGCGGCGGCAATGGCGCTGTCTCCGGCGGCTATCCCCTCGCGGATCCAGTGGGCGGTCACCCCCCCCAGCTTGATTTGCGGGTGCAGTTCGTAGAGATCGCGAAATGCCTTATAGCGCGGCGCGCTATGGCTCAGGCCATTATCGGCAAATTCGTGTGACTGGTAGCTGTCTTGGCCGGGACCATAGGGTGGTTCGCCCAGCCAGCTGCCGACCGTGTCTATGCTGGCCGCGAGCCCCTGTGCCAGCCATTTGGGCAGACCGCCGAGGTTGATGCCCATCATGGGGGAGGAGAGCACGGCCGCCTTGATATCATCCGGCCAGCGTTCCAGGTAAAGCGCCGAGATGGCACCGCCCATGGAGTGAGCCAGCAGGAACAGTTTGGTGGGCTGGTCTGCCATGATGACCTGGTCGTGGAACTGTTTGAGATCCACCACATAATCTTCGAAATCAGCAACATAGCCTTTCTGCTTGTCGGCCAGCATACGGTCGGACAGGCCCTGTCCCCGGTGATCGATGAGGTAGAGGCTGTAGCCCTGGCGCCACAGATCCCAGGCCAGTTCCTGATACTTGAGATAGCTCTCGACCCGACCATTGACGATGACGATGGCGCGATCCACCTTGGCCTGGCGCAGGGTGGCATAGCGAATGGTGACGCCGTCTCTGGCCTTGAACTCCCCCTCGATAGCATGTGTACGCCAGAAGTCGGGCAGCGTTTGCTGGTAAAGCGCGGGGACCTCGGCTTCGGATGTCAGCGGATAGGGATTGGTCACGGCTAGGGCTCCGGCAGAAAACAGGGTCAGTGCCAGCAGGGGCAGACAGTTAAATTTCATCGGTTGGATACTCCATATCCTGGGGATCTTCCTGTTGTGCAGCCCAGCCCTTGCGGGTCAGCTGCATCCGTTGCCACCAGGCCTCGTCCGCCAGGATCTCGCCGGCCGGGCCGAGCTGGGGATAGGGCATCTCTTTCTCTTTGCAGAGCTGGGCATAGATGGGGTAGCCCCCCTCGAACAAGATAGTGTTCTGCTCTTCAAGCGTGAGGGGACAGCCGCGCTGATAACAGCCCGCCAGCTCGCGCTGACGCTGTGCCTCGTAGAGGATGGCGGCGGCAGCCACCGAGACGTTGAGGGACTGCACCATGCCCACCATGGGGATGACGATATGGTGATCGGCCAGGGCCAGCGCCTCTTCACCAATGCCGTGTTTCTCCTGACCCACCAGAATGGCGGTGGGTCTGGTGTAGTCGATGGTGCGAAAGTCCACCGAGCTCTCCGAGAGGTGGGTCGCCACTATCTGCATGCCGGAGGCTTTCAGCTCGGCCACGGCGCTGCCGATATCCGGGTGCAGCTTCACATCCACCCAGTTCTGGCTGCCGCGGGCCGTGCCCTTGCGCTTGTGGATCCAGGTCTTGGGCCAGACGGCATGCACCCTGTGGATGCCAATCGCATCGGCGGTACGCACTATGGCGGCCAGGTTGTGAGGTTTATGAACCTCTTCCATGCAGACGGTCAAGTCGAGCTGACGCTGGGCCAGCATGTCGGAAATCCGTTTGAAGCGTTCAGGTGTCATGTCAGTTTCTATCGGGTGAGGCTGGTGCGCGCATCGCTTGCATGCACAGGGTCAAATCGGGCCGGCGCCGGGCCAGCATGTCTCTTGAAAAGCAGCAGGCGGCTTGCGCCGCCTGTTTTCAGTTCTTTTGTCGGCTCACCTTGAGCACATTGGGCATCACCCGGATCTTGCGCATGATGTTGGCCAGGTGGATGCGGCTCTTGGTGGTGATGAGCAGGGTGACCAGATAGACACGGCCATCCTTCTCTTCGGTGCTGATGGCGTGAATGTTGGCGCCGGTGGCGGCAATCACGTTGGCCAGCTCGGCCAGCGCACCCTGATGGTTGACTATCTCTATGCTGATGCCGGTGCGGAATTCCTGCTCCTGATCCTTGTCCACCTCCCACTGCACCGGCAGATACTTGTCCGGCTCGCGGCTGTAGCCCTTGATGTTGCGGCAGGCTTCCTGGTGGATCACCAGCCCCTTGCCCGGGCTGATGTGGGCAATGATGGCATCCCCCGGGATCGGGCGGCAGCAGTTGGCGAAGGTGACCAGCATGCCATCGGCACCCTTGATCGGCATCTTCTTGCTGCTGGATTTGGGCTGCTCTTCCGGCGGCAGTTCATCCCCCAGCATACGGCGCGCCACCATGACGCTCATGGCGTTGCCCAGGCCCACGTCGGCCAGCAGACCTTGCAGGTTTTCGTGTTTGGTATCGGCCAGCACCTGCTTGATGCGGGGTTCCGGAATGTCTTCGATGTTCTTGGCGCCAAGTGCATGGTTGAGCAGGCGGCGGCCCAGTACCACAGACTCTTCGGTGCGCAGATTCTTGAGGAATTGGCGGATCTTGGATCTGGCCTTGGTGGTCACCACGAAATTAAGCCAGGCCGCATTGGGGCGGGCGCCCGGTGCCGTGATGATCTCTACCGTCTGCCCCGAATAGAGCGGGCTGCTGAGGGGGTAGGGATGTCTGTCAACCCGTGACCCCACACAGGCGTGGCCGATATCTGTGTGTACCGTGTAGGCGAAGTCCACCGGCGTGGCACCGGTGGGCAGCTCCATGATGCGACCTTCGGGAGTGAACACGTAGATCTCGTCAGGGAACAGGTCTGTCTTGACTCCTTCGATGAACTCAAACGAGCTGCCGGCACTCTGCTGCAGCTCCAGCAGGCTCTGCATCCAGCGCTGGGCGCGGATCTGGGCCGTGGTGCCCGAGCTGTCGCCATCCTGCTTGTAGGCCCAGTGAGCAGCAACCCCTTTATCGGCCATCTGATCCATGAACTCGGTGCGGATCTGCACCTCCACCGGCACCCCGTGGGGCCCCACCAGCGAGGTGTGCAGCGACTGATAGCCGTTGGTCTTGGGGATGGCGATGTAATCCTTGAAGCGACCGGGGCGCGGCTTGTAGAGGCTATGCATCTGCCCCAGCACCCGGTAACAGGTATCTATGTCCTTCACTCTGACGCGAAAGGCGTAGATATCCATTACCTCATGAAATTGCAGCTCTTTTTTTTCCATCTTGTTGTAGATGGAAAAAAGGTTCTTCTCGCGGCCGCTCACCTGGGAGTCGATGCCAGCCTCATGCAGGCGGCCCTCGATCTCGCTCTGGATGGAGTCGATGATTTCACGGCGATTGCCGCGGGCGCGGCGTACCGATTCTCGCAATACCCGTGAGCGCATGGGGTAGAGCGCCTCGAAACCCAGCTCTTCCAGCTCGTTCTTCATGGTATGAATACCGAGGCGGTTGGCGATGGGGGCGAAGATCTCGAGGGTTTCGCGGGCAATGCGGCGGCGCTTGTCCGGCCGCAGCGAACCCAAAGTACGCATATTGTGGGTGCGGTCGGCCAGCTTGATCAGGATGACCCGGATATCCTGGGTCATGGCCATCACCATCTTGCGGAAGTTTTCGGCCTGAGCTTCTTTGCGATCGCGAAACTTCAGCTTGTCGAGCTTGGAGACACCGGCCACCAGTTCGGCGACGGCATCGCCAAACAGTGCGGCCAGATCGGCCTTGGTCACGGGGGTATCTTCGATGACGTCGTGCAGCACTGCGGCCATCAGGGTTTCGTGATCGAGTCGCATGTCGCCGAGAATGCGGGCAACGGCAACCGGGTGGGTGATATAGGGTTCGCCACTGGAACGCATCTGTCCCTGGTGGGCATCACGGGCCACCACATAGGCTTGCCTGAGCTTCTCAACCTGCTCTGGAGGCAGGTAGGAACTGGCTATTTCTTTAAGATTTTCAAATAAATACAAGACAGTCCCCGCAGCGGTGAAACGGCAATCCGTGGAATTGAGGAATAGTCCTGAGTTTGCGAGGTTTTCGAGCGGTTGTAAATGGGAAGAACAGTCGGCACCCGGGCGGGCGCCGACCATGGGAAATTACTTACTTAACCGCGGCCTTCGGCGATGGCAGCAACGGCTGCCAGTTCGGCGGCTTCCTGTTCTTGCTGCTCGTAACGGTCCTGGGTATCCATCACTTGATTGTTCACCAGACCCAGTTCGATCTCGCGCAGGGCGATCACGGTCGGCTTGTCGTTCTCTTCGTCGACCAGGGGATCTTTGCCTTGAACCGCGATTTGGCGGGCGCGGCGGGCGGCGACCAGCACCAGGTCAAAACGGTTACCTACCTGTTTTACAGCATCTTCTACAGTAACGCGTGCCATGCAGGACTCCAGTGTTTGGGCTTTCTGTGTTTAAAAAAGCAGTGTTTAAAAATGACGCAAAAGTTTACTTGTTTTTGGCCTATTCTGCCAGTAGCTGTTGCAGCAAGTTTTGTTGTGCCTGCTGTTGCTGACGAATTTCCAGCCGTTGGCACTCAATAATGGCCCTGAGTTGGAACAGTGCCAGCTCAAAGTCCTTGTTGATAATGACATAGTCATACTCGTCGTAGTGCACCATTTCGGCAATGGCTTTCGCCATCCGGCCGGCAATCACCTCGGCGCTGTCCTGACCGCGCCCGATCAGGCGCTGTTCCAGCTCGGCGCGGCTGGGGGGCAGAATAAAGATGGATTTGGTTGGCATCTGCTCACGGATCTGGCGGGCGCCCTGCCAGTCGATGTCGAGGAAGACGTCGATCCCTTGAGCCAGGCAGGCTTCAATGGCGGCGCGAGAGGTGCCGTAATAGTTGCCAAATACCTCTGCCCACTCCAGAAAGTCACCGCGTTCGATCAGTTCCTTGAACTCTTCCACCTGCACAAAGTGGTAGTGCACCCCGTTCTCTTCGCCGGGACGAGTGGCGCGGGTGGTGTGGGAAACCGACAGTTGCATCTTGCCAGCCGGGTTGTGTTTGGTCAGCAAGGCATTGAGCAGGCTGGATTTACCCGCCCCGCTCGGGGAGGAGATGATATAGAGAGTGCCTTGTTGCGCCATGTCATTACCTTATTATCTAGAGCTGCGTTTTGGTTGTAGCAGAGGCCGCCGTCTTGTGCCCGAAAGGGAGACAGCCAAACGCAAAACGCAGGAAATTCTTTGAGTCGGGAGGATGTAAAGGCGGCGAATTTTATCAGAAGGCGGCGGATAAAAAAACGGCTGGAATCATATTCCAGCCGATCAAAGTATTCGTTGCTTGCTGCGGGAGCGTAACCCACATCGGCTGCCATTCTGCCCCACAGGCGGGACTGGGGCCATCAGGTTATCCCTGCCTCATGGCTCGGAATTTCCGAATCGCCCTCAGCCGGGCAGGTGACGATCGGCGCAGAGCCGGTCAAAGGTGGCGATGACCCTCTCAATCCCTATCTTGCCCATGGCATCCGGATCCTTGAGGCGGGTGCGCCAGCCGAGCTCGGCCAGCGGCTTGCCGGTTTCCTGTTCGATCAGTTCCTGATAGACGCTGACCACGTAGTCACGGCACAAATAGGGGCCGGTGCGAGCCGGATTGTGGTGGGCGTAGAGGCCGATCACCGGCGTGCCTACCAGGGTTGCCATGTGGGTGGGGCCGGTATCTGGGGCCAGCACCAGGCTCGCTTCACCAATCAGGGCCAGCAGCTGTTTGAGGTTGGTCTGCCCCACCAGATCCACCGGTTTGCTCTGGCTCAGCCGCTGTATATCGGCCGCCAGATCCCGCTCCAGTTTGGCCGGGCCGCCGCACAGGTAGACCTGAAAGCCCTTGTTGGTCGCGTGATCCGCCAGTGCAGCATAGCCTTCGGCAGTCCAGTTCTTGAATGCCTTGCTGGCGGCGGCACAGATGAGCAGAGTCGGTTTGCCGCCTATTTTCTCCCTGGCCCAGGTTTTATGTTCGGCGCTGATGGGCAGTTGCCAGTCCGGTGTCAGATCCTTGATGCCGAGCTCTTTGGCAAAGGCAAGGAAACCGTCAAGCACATGGGGAGACGTGGGGGAGGGAACCCTGTGGTTGGTGAACAACCACTGACCGTCGTTGGCGCGCGCCTTGTCGAAACCGAGTTTGACCCTGGCCTTGATACCGAGCGTCGCTATGCTGGCGCGCATGGCCGCCTGCAGGTGGAGCAGCGCATCGAACTTGCGTCCCTTGAGGGTGCGCCACAGGTCGAGATAACCGCGCCAACCCTTGCTCTTGTCAAAGGCGATCACCTCGACCCCGGGCAAGTCGGTAAACAGGGTCGCTTCGATTTTGCCGGTGATCCAGGTGATGCGGGTCTGGGGCCAGGCCCGCTGGATGACGCGCACCAGCGCCAGCGCATGGCAGCAATCCCCGATAGCGGAGAGCCGCAGTATGCAGATAGAAGAGGGCGGCGTTTGGAACAGCGGCATGATGTGGCGCTATGGTGGAAAAATGGATGGATGGCATTATGCAAACTCCCTTGTGGATTGTAAAATTGCGCGCAACTGGCAGCCGGTACTGGCCGTGATCCTCACAAGGTGCACGGGTCCGTGCTGGCAAGCCGCCTTATCGTGAATTGAACCATTGCGATTACTGACCGACCGGAATCACCAAGATGCGAATACAGACCGAACACAACCAGATCTGCTGGTACGCCGAAGGGGTTTTTCGTGACCCTTCTCCCGAGCTGTTTGATCCGGCCTGGTGGCAGACACATCGCCAGGTGGTGGGTTCTGCCATAGGACGCGGTGTGACCTGGTTCGTGAAGGATGAATCCCGTCATCTGGTGCTGCGTCATTACTATCGTGGCGGCATGGTGGGCAAGGTGGTGCGGGATCGCTTCTGGTTCGAGGGGGTGGAATCCAGTCGGGCCATGGCCGAATACACTCTGCTGGCCAAGTTGAGCGAACAGGGCCTGCCGGTGCCGCGCCCGTTTGCGGCCCGTATGGCCAAGCAGGGCCCCTTCTATCGCGCCGACATCCTTATCGAACGCATTCGCGGTGCCAAGGATCTGGTGGCCCTGCTCAAGCAGGGGCCGATCGCCGATCAGGTGTGGCACAAGGTAGGTCAGACTGTGCGCCAGCTGCACGATGCCGGTGTCTATCATGCGGATCTCAACAGCCACAATCTGCTGCTCGACAAGGAGGGCAAGGTGTGGGTGATCGACTTCGACAAGGGGGCGTTCCGTTCCCCGGGCAGCTGGCAGCAGGCCAATCTGGAGCGGCTGCAACGCTCCTTCAGTAAAGAGTCCCAATTGCACACCAGTTTTCACTTCGTGCCGGAAAACTGGCAGGCGCTGATGAGCGGTTATCAGGGAAAAGCGAGCTGACCCTGTTGCTCGGCGCGAGAGCCAATGTTACTTATTGAGCAGGTATTCAGATTCGGTTTCGAGGCATTCGATGGACATGCTCAAGGCTCCCCTGAGGGAAGTGGTCACCCGGTTTGATCCGACGCTGATGGCGGATGCCATGGCTCTGCTGGAGGCGGGACTCTGGGGCTGGAGCCCGCAACAGGGTGTGCAGCGGGATCTCTCCTGTCTGCGTCTGCTGGGATTGAATGAAACCGGTCTGGACGATCTCGGCTGGCTGGACCGGGTGCATCCCGACGATGTGGCTGTGCTGCAGGAGGCTCTCGCTGCCTGTCAGAGCGGGCGAGTGCCCCAGATCCGGCTCGAGTACCGCATCCTGCATCACGACGGTCATTATGTTCGGCTGGAAGAGCGAGCCCGGCGCGATGTTCACGGTCAGGTGTTGGGGGTAGTACGCCTGCTCGAGTCACAGCCGGTGGCGGAAGAGCGGCATGGCACGGATCCCCTTACCGGACTGGAGAGCAGAAGCCACTTCGAACAGCTGCTCGACGAGCGGCTGGCGACCGAGAGCGGCAGCTTCAGCCTGTTGCAGTTCACCGTGGATCACAGTGCCAAGATCCAGCAACTGTTTGGCGAAGCGGCCTGCGATGCCATGCTGGCTAAGCTGGCGCGCATGGTGCGCCACGAGCTGCGACGGGAAGATCCCTTCGCCCGCTGGGATCAGGACGGTTTCATCCTGATGCTCTCCCAGACAGATCGCTTGAGTGGCCTCGAGATTGCCGAGCGATTGCGCCTCGAGATCGCCGATGCCAGCCTGCTGCCGCAGCGGCCTGTGACCGTCAGTGTCGGGCTGGTGCAGAGCCAGGCCGGCGAGCATATCGATCACTTGCTGGCCCGGCTGGCGACCTGCCACGGTCAGGCCAGACGGGAGCACAATGCCGTCGTTGGTTAATGCTTGCTCACGCTGGCGCGCTGACAGATCCAGAGGGAGGCCAGCATCAGCAGGCCGCCAATGGCCAGCCTGGCGAGATTGGTATCCTTGCCCCAGATCAACAGATTGACCAGCAGGCCCGCCGGGATCAGGGCGTTGTTCATGATGGCCAGCACACCGCTGCTGACCTTGGTCGCGCCCTTGTTCCACAGGAAGTAGCCGAGGCCGGAGGCTCCCACCCCCAGCCAGAGCAAAATGCCCCACTGTAGACCGGAAGTCGGATACTGCGGCTTGCCCAGCAACCACCAGGCGGGCAGGGCGACAGCCAGTGCTCCCAGATAGAAGCAGCCGAATACCGCCTGCTGTGGCGGTTGCTGTGCTTCCCGTGCCAGCAGTACCTTGTAGCCCACTTGTCCCATGGCGAAGCTGAGGTTGGCACCCTGCACCACCAGGAATCCCAGTACATAGCTTTCGGTCAGCCCGTCGAAGCGGATGACGGCTGCCCCCAGCACCGCCAGCAGTGCGCCCCACAGATAAACAGGCTTTAAGCGGCGCTCCAGCAGGTCGTGCAGCAGGGTGACGTAGAGGGGGGTGAAGATGGTGAACACCAGCACTTCCGGCACCGTCAACAGCAGGAAGGACTGGTAGTAGAACAGATACATGATGCCGAGCTGGATGGCGCCGAGTCCCATCAGCTTGAGTGCGAAATCAGGCCGCAGCCAGCGGCGTCTGAGGAAGGGCAGAAACACCAGACTGGCGAGGACGATACGCGTCAGCACGGAGAAGTAGGCATCCACCTGGCCGGCGAGATAGACCCCGATCAGGCTGAAGGAGAATGACCAGAGCAGGGTAACCCCTATCAAATAGTTCATGTGTTTGATTTATCGTCAGTTGTCAATTTTGAGGGCGCTATGATGGCCGAGATGGAAGCTGTGATCCAGCGTTTATGGCACCAGTTGCCACAGATCCGCGCCTTTGCCTTCGAGGCAAGCAATGGTGCGGGTTCCGCGACTGACTGGTGTGGTCGTGGTGAGGGAGATGTGGAGGTGACCGATCATCAGGGGGGCTGGCTGTTCGCCGAGACGGGCCGTTACACCACGCCCCATGGCCGTGTACTGACCATGCACAACCGCTTCTGGTGGCAGCGCGGCGATCGGGGGATCCGTCTATCGCACCTGCGTTATGCCCAGCCGGTGGAATTGTTCGAGCTGTTGCCGCAAGGGGATGGCCGCTGGCTGACGGCTGAGCCTCACCTGTGTGGCCAGGATCACTACAGTGCCGAGCTGACAGAGACCGACAGCGGTTTTCTGCTGAGCTGGGAGATCACAGGCCCGCGCAAGAATGAGCGGCTCAGTTATCGCTACCTGAGATGACCCTCACGTCGGGCACCTGTCCAATCCCAGACCATGAAAATGCAGAAATAAAAAAACCGGCGCAAAGCGCCGGTAGAGGGGACAAATCGGAGGTTTTTTTAAAACGGTCCCAAAAACAGGAGAGATACACTCTCGTCACACATTCAGCATCGGTATTCAGGCATGCAACGCATAGCTCAGCATGGCTTGCAGCTTGCTGTCGAAGAACCAGGGCAGCAGCACCATCAGCAGGCCGAGCAGGCCGGCCAGCCGGTGGCGATATTGCCAGCCGGCAATCAGCACCAGGCCACCACACAAGGTGGTCAGGATGCCTGACATAGGGCAGCCTCCCGCTGTGCGCGGCGTTGCTGTGCCCACTGGTTCAGCGCGACCGAGCCCAGGATCAGGGCCAGTGCCACACCCGTGGTGGACTGGATCTGCTCGCCGAGGAACATGGCACCCAGCATGACGCCGAACAGCGGCACCAGATAGTTGCTGAAGGAGGCAAAGGTCGGGCCCGCCTTCTGGATCAGCGCCATGTAGAGGAAGTAGACCAGACCGGTACAGAAGACACCCAGCACGACAACGGCGCTGATGGCATGCTGGCTCGGCATGGTGAGCGCACTCAGATCGGTCAGGAAGGGGGCCGCCAGCATCAGCTGGATAGCCGAAGAGATCAGTATGTTGCGCGCCACCACCACAGGGTGGTCCTTGGCGAAGCGCTTGATCATCAGCAGGCCGATGGCAAAGCAGCTGGCCCCGAACAGTATGGCCACGGCGCCGAGCAGGCCGGCGTTCATGCCGTTGGCCAGTTTCGGCCAGAACAGCACCAGCACACCGATGAAGCCGATGATCACCGAGACCAGACCGCCCTTGGTGATTTTTTCACCGGAAAGCAACAGGGGAGCCATCAAGATGGTGACAAAGGGGATACAACCCATTACCACGGCGGCGATGGCGCTATCCACATACTGTTGACCCCAGGCCACCATGATGAAGGGCAGGGTGGCATCGAGCAGGGCGATCAGCATGTAAGTGCGCCATGGTGTGTGCTCGCTCTTGAGACGCATGAACAGGCAGAGCAGACCCAGGGTCAGGCTGCCGCACAAGGCTCGTCCGGCCGCCACCATGATGGGGGGCAACTCGGTCACGGCCTGATGCATGAAAATGAACTGGGAGCCCCACAACAGGCCAATCGCCAGCAACAACAGATAGCTACGCATGTTAATCTCCGATGTAATTCGCCAGCGCATTCTATGCAATCTGCTACTATGCCAAAAATGAATTGTCGTCATTCAACTATGGCAGATATCGATGGAACTCCCTCTCTCCCGCCTCGACCTCAACTTGCTGATCGTGTTCGACATGCTGATGCAGGAGCGAAACGTCACCCGCGCCGCCGAGCGTCTGCACCTTTCCCAGTCCACCGTCAGCCACGCGCTGGGGCGGTTGCGGCAGGCGCTGGATGACCCCTTGTTCGTCATGAGTCGGCGCGAAATGATGCCGACCGAGCGAGCCAAGACCCTGGCAGGACCCGTGCGTCAGGCGCTGGCCATGCTGGAACAGGGATTGCGGCAGGCGGAGGGGTTCGATCCCGCCAGCGCGCGGCGGATCTTTCGCATCGCCACCCCGGGTTCGGTGGAGCACGGTCTGGTACCGGCGCTGGTGGAACAGCTGCACCGGCAGGCACCACACTGCCGGCTGGAGGTGTGCGAGCTGGCAGACAGTGACTACGAGCGAGAGCTGGAGAAGGGGGAGCTGGATCTGGTGATCGGGTTCGCCGATGCCAATCACTTCTCGCCCCGCCTGTGGCGCGAGCCCTGGTTCAACAACCCGCTGGTCTGTTTGTCACCGCTAGGCAGTGAGTTGCCCGAGGTGCTGGGGCCTGCCGAACTGGTCAGCCGCCCTCATATCCATACCTCCAGCTGGGGCCACAGTCAGGCCATGGTGGATCTCTGGCTGGCCCGTTTCGGGGTTGAGCGTGAGCTGGGGGTGCGGCTGCCGAGTTTTATGGCAGTACCGCCGCTGATGGCGACCGGCCGCTATCTGGTGGTGGTACCCGAGATGATAGGGCGCCACTTCTGCCGCTACTACCCGCTGCGCCTGCATCAGCTGAACCCGGATATCCCCATCGTCTACCTGATGGCGGGCCACCCGCTCACCGCCCATGACCAGGCCATTGGCTGGTTCAAGGGGTTGCTGCACCGACTTGCCTTCGAGCGCTATGGCGCGAATGCGCTGGGCAGTGTGGCCCAGCGCAGTGCGGATCAACCCAGCCCGGCGAAGTAATCCAGCCCCATGGCACTTTTTACCTCCGCCAGTACCTCGTCGGTGAGTAGACGGGCCTGCTGGGTACCTTGCTGCAACAGGGCCAGTAGCTGCCGCTTGTCGGCAATCGCCGCCTGGCGCCGCGCACGCATGGGGGCGAGCAGGGTTTGCAGGCAGTCGTTCAGCACCTGTTTGCAGCGCATGTCGCCGAGCCCGCCGCGCTGGTAATGGGCCTTCATCTCCGCCACCAGCATCTTGTCGGGATGGAAGGCATCCAGATAGGCGAAGACCGTATTGCCCTCCACTTGACCCGGGTCGCTCACCTTGAGGTGATTGGGATCGGTATACATGGCGAACACAGCTTGCTTGACCTCTTCCGCTGACATGCCGAGTTCTATGGTGTTGCCGAGGGACTTGGACATCTTGGCCTTGCCGTCTATGCCGGGCAGACGGCCGGTGTCGCTCAAGATCGGCTGGCACTCTGTCAGCACCTCTTTACCCACCAGAGCGTTGAAGCGGCGCACTATCTCGTTGGTCTGCTCCAGCATGGGCAGCTGATCTTCACCCACAGGCACATGGGTGGCGCGAAAGGCTGTGATGTCGGCGGCCTGGCTGACCGGATAAATGAGAAAACCGGCCGGCAGGCTGCGCTCGAACCCTTTCTGCTGGATCTCCGCCTTGACGGTAGGGTTGCGCTCCAGTCGGGCGACGCTGACCAGATTGAGGTAATAGGTGGTGAGCTCGGCGAGGGCGGGCAGGGCGCTTTGCAGGCAGAAGGTGGTCTTGGCCGGGTCGAGACCGACCGCCAGATAGTCGGCCATCACCTCCAGCACGTTGTCGGTCACCTTGGCCGGGTTGTGGCCGTTGTCGGTCAGTGCCTGCAGATCAGCGATCATCACGAATTGGTGGTAATGGTGCTGGGCCTCGACGCGCTGGCGCAGTGAACCGACGTAGTGGCCTATGTGCAGTTTGCCGGTGGGACGGTCGCCGGTCAGTATGATGGGGTTGTGCATGTCACTCTCTCCAGTTGGGGTGGGCCGGGAGGCGACAAAGGGATAAAAACAATGACCGCCTCTCGGCAGTCACGGTGTTTTCTTTGGAAAATTTTACATAGAAAAGCAGTGCCGCCTGTTTATAAGCAGCACCACCAGTAGTTGTGATTGAAGATGGTCATATTCATGGCAAATAAAACTACGCCAGTTTGATCACTTCTGCAAGGGAACGACCAGCAGGTCGCAGGGTACCGTATTCATCAGCTGACGGGCGCTGGAGGTAAGCAGGCTCCAGAAGCTTTGACGATGGCCGCACACCAGCAGGTCTATCTGGTAATCCTTGACCGCCTGGTTGACCCGTTCGCTCAGATCACCGCAGATCACCAGCTTCTTCTCGATGGGGTAGTCCACCGAGGCCAGGAAGGTCTCCAGCTTCTCTTTCGCTTCGGCGATCACCTGATCCTGCACGTTGTCGATGTCGATATCGATCATCTCGGTGTAGAGATCCTTGAGGTCCACGTCCACATGGATCACGGACAGCTTGGCGCCGTTGGAACGGGCCCGATCAACCGCCTTCTCGATCACCTTGCGGTTATCTTCCGACAGGTCGATAGCGGCCAGTATGTGTTGGTAATAGGTTCCATTCATGGGAATTCTCCTCACTGATCCTGAGTTCACTATACCAATGTCTGATGAAACTAAAATGGCGTTCTCGACACAGTTTTGGGATTTAAATGAGTTTCTTATGGGGCTTCTTCTATGTCATGCGTCATAAATTGTTTATAAATCGAACAGGAGTTTGACCTGAGTCACACCCCTCGACTTGCCCGGCGAGGGTGGCAGGCATAGGATGTGCCCGTGCTTCGCAATGAACACAAAACAATAAAAAGCATCTGAATACCGCTTTGGGGAGCCTCGCGCTCCCTCTTGTTTTTCTGCCCCCTTACTGCCCATATCCCGCCCGACATCAAGGTAATCCGCAACTTCTTGGTTATGCTGTAGCCAGTTCCTTTGGAGATCCCGTCATGATCATTCATCCCCAGATCCAGGGTTGCGTTGCCCGCAACTGTCATCCCATCGGCTGTCGGGCCGCCGTGTTGCAGCAGATATCCAGCGTCAAGGCTGCGGGCAGTTTCAACGGGCCCAGGCGGGTGCTGGTGCTCGGTGCCTCCTCTGGCTTCGGGCTGGCTTCCCGCATAGCGCTGACCTTCGGGGCCGGTGCCGATTCCGTCGGCGTCTCGTTCGAGCGAGGCCCGTCCGACAAGGGGTTCGGCAGCGCAGGCTGGTACAACAATATCTGGTTTCGGCAGGCGGCGGAGCAGGAGGGGCGCGTCGCCGTCAACCTGATCGGTGATGCCTTCTCCGACGGGATGCGCCAGCAGGCCATCGACACCATTCGCCAGCAGCTGGGGCAGGTGGATCTGGTGATCTACTCGCTGGCCAGCGGTATCCGGGTATTACCGGATGGCCGTCAGGTGCGCTCCGCACTCAAGACCACAGGCCAGCCTTTCAGCGGCTGGGGGCTGGATCTGGAGCAGGACAAGCTGGTGCAACAATCCCTGGCGCCCGCCACCCCGGAGGAGATCCGCGACACCGTCACCGTCATGGGCGGCGAGGACTGGCAGCTCTGGATGCAGGCGTTGCAGCAGGCAGATTGCCTCGCCCCCGGCGCACGGACCGTGGCCTACTCCTACATAGGCCCCGAATCCACCTATCCCCTCTATCGGGACGGCACCATCGGCTACGCCAAGGAGCATCTGCACGCCACCGCTGAGACTATCAACCTGCAACTGGCCGACATCGGCGGCCACGCCTGGGTGTCGGTCTGCAAGGCGCTGGTGACCAAGGCGAGCGCCTATATCCCTGTGCTGCCGGTTTACCTCGGCTTGCTGATGGGGGTGATGAAGGAGCGTGGCGTGCACGAGGGCTGCATCGAGCAGATGCAGCGGCTGTTTGCCAGCAAGATGTATGGGCCGCAGGGCGTGGTGGCCGATGGCAACCGGCTGATCCGGATGGATGACCACGAGCTGGACCCGGCCATTCAGGCCGCCGTCTCGACACTCTGGTCAAAGGTGACGCCGGACAACTTCCATACCCTGGGGGATTTTGCCGGCTTGCGGCAGGATTTCATGCAGCTCAACGGTTTTGAGCTGCCCGGTGTCGACTATGGGGCGCCGGTGGATGTGGCGTCCCTGACCGAGCTGGTGCCCTGATCCCGCCCGGCTGGTCAAGTTATCCTGGTTTCATTCTGCGCGGGTGGCCGTGCTCACTGACCGTCAGGCCACGCTGCTGGTCAGTTCATCCTGCGCCGAAGGGGTTGTCGCCAATATGGTCTGGTTGCGGCCCTGGCGCTTGGCTTGATACATAGCCATGTCGGCGCGGTGGATCAGCGGGCCAAGCCCCTCATCGGCCCCTGAACGCCCCGCTATGCCGATGCTGATGGTCATGTGCGGTGTGTCCAGCTGGGCAATCCTCAGGCGTAACTGCTCTGCCAGGTGCCAGCAATCCTCTGCCGCCAGTGGTACCGCCACCAGAAACTCCTCTCCTCCCCAACGCCCTATCAGCTGTGCGTTCGGGGCCCAGTCGCTCAGCTCCCGTGCCAGCCGCTGGATGGCCCGATCACCCGCCTGATGGCCGTGTCTGTCATTGATCTGCTTGAAGTGATCGATATCGATGATGATCAGGGTGAGCGGGTCTTCCTGCTGCCACTGGATGGCAAGCCGTTCCAGCAGGGCGCGGCGGTTGGGCAACTCCGTCAGTTGATCGAAGGTGGCAAGCTTGTAGAGGTGGCGTGAGCTGCGGTGCAGCCTGTGGGTGGTGATGCCGAGCAGGAGCAGGGCGCCAGCCAGCAGGCCGACCAGCATCAGCTGGTAGTTGCGGGCGCTCTGTTGATGCAGCAACTGCTGGCGCTTGCGCTCGTTCTCCTCTTGCAGCACCCGGTTGTTGGCCTCGCTGCGGGCCAGATCCATCTCGGCCTGAAAGGTGGCGGCATGCTGGCTCAGCGCCTGATTGAAGTGTTGCTTGTAATCGTTCATGTAGGCGGACAAGGCCTCATAAGCCTCCGGATAGCGGCCCTGCTGGGCCAGCAGGCTGGCTTGCAATGCCTTGCTGCCGGCGCTGGGGTGGCCCTGGGACGTCAGCAGTTGCAACGCCAGCTGTATCTCTCCCCGGCCCTGCAATGCCTTGACCCGGGTCTCGAGCAGGCGTTCCCCCGCATCCTGATATCCCAACTGCTGATAGAGTGCCTGCGCTTCGTCCAGACTGCGCAGGGCTGTCGTCCAGTCACCCTGGGCGTTGAGCGCCATGGCCTGATAGCCGAGGATGATGGCGCGGTAATCCGGCGCCAGATGGGGCGTAGCCAGCAGGCTGTCGAGCAGTTGTCTGGCCTGGGTGGGGCGATCCGTGTCTATGTAGAGCCGTGCCATGTTGGCTTTGATGATGGTCTGGCTGTTTGGCTCGTCCAGCTGCACCATCTGCTGCAAGGCTTCCCGATAATAGGTTTCCGCCTCTCTGGGCAGACTCAGGTCGGCATAGAGGTTGCCCAGGGTCATCAAGAGGCGGGCTGAGTCCAGGCTGGCAACCGGTTTGTCTCGTACGGATTGCTTGAGGCGAAAGGCAGTCTTGAGTTCGGCGATCGCCTCTTTCAACTGCTGGGTGCGATAGAGTGCCAGCCCGTTCAGGGCATGCCATTCAGATGCTTGCATTGGGTGGTCGATAACGGCGGGTTTGAGCCTGGCCAGCAGGCGGAGGGCTTTATCAGGTGCCTCTGTATCCAGGATCAGGGCAACCTGTTGCAACTGAAAATCGAGCAGGCGCAGGGGTTGCTGCTGGGCCCTGGCCAGCTCGCGGGCTCTGGCATTGTCGAGCAGGGCCTGCGGATAGTGACCCAGGGCTGCCTGGGCCAGGGCTCTGGCATAAAACAGCTCCATATCCTGCTGCGGGTTGGCATCGAGGCGTTGCAGATAGCCGACGGGATCGCGCGCCGCCTGCAATTCAGCCTCTTCCAGCAAGGAGGGAGCGGCCTGCAACTGGGTTATCCAGAGCAGTGCCAGTGCCGTTATGAATCTCATTGAATCCTTTCCCTGACCACTGGCGCCATCATAATGGCTGAATCCACGTACACCATGTTTCTTTGCTTCTCTATACCTGTATGGGGGATAGGATGAGGCGAAAAACGGTCATAACTGAGCAGTTTGGCCGCCGTATCTGGTTGATTCGTGTTAAAACAGTGGCGACAATCGTGATCAAATCACAGTGGAGAATCAGCATGTTGGCAAAAGCCATGATCGAGAAGTTGAACGAGCAGATTAATCTTGAATTCTATTCCTCCAATCTCTACCTGCAGATGAGCGCCTGGTGTGAGGACAAGGGTTTCGAAGGTGCCGCCACCTTCCTGCGTCAGCACGCCGTCGAGGAGCGCCAGCACATGGAGCGTCTGTTCACCTATGTGAGCGAGACCGGCGCCATGCCGATGCTGGGCGCCATCGATGCGCCTCCCCACGAATTCAAATCCCTGGGCGACATTTTCCGTAACACCCTCGAACACGAATATCACATCACCCAATGCATCAATGGCTTGGCTCACGTGGCATTCACCACTCAGGACTACTCCACCTTCAACTTCCTGCAGTGGTACGTGGCCGAGCAGCATGAAGAGGAGAAGCTGTTCAAGAGCATCGTCGACCGTCTGTCGCTGGTGGGCGAAGATGGCAAGGGTCTCTACTTCATCGACAAGGAGCTGGCCGAGCTGGCCAAGGGTGCCCCCGCCAGCGTCATGGATGGCAACGCCTGATAGTCGTGGACACTTAGTGTTCACCCAGTACAATAACGGCCCCTTTATGGGCCGTTTTTTGTTTTTTAAGGGTTGCCGTTGCGGTGGTGCTTGGCAGGTACAATAACGGTTCTTTTTATGGGCCGTTTTTTTGTTTTTTACGAGTTGCCGTTGCGGTGGTTTTTTGGTCGCGTGTTTGGCCGTCTGATGAGTAGGGCAGTGATGATGCAAGTGGATGTGGTGGTGATCGGGGCCGGTGCGGCCGGTTTGATGTGTGCCCAGCAGGCGGGTTATCGCGGGCGCTCCGTGCTGGTGCTCGACAACGCCAAGAAGCCGGGTCGCAAGATCCTCATCAGCGGTGGTGGTCGTTGCAACTTCACCAACCATCAGGCGGCGCCCCACGCCTTCCTCTCGGGCAATCCCCATTTCTGCAAATCGGCGCTGGCACGCTACACCCAGCAGGACTTCATCGACCTGGTGGACAGGCACGGGGTCAACTACCACGAGAAGACCCTGGGCCAGCTGTTCTGTGACGAGAGTGCCAAGGAGATAGTCGATGTGCTGCTCACCGAGTGTGACTGGGCTGGTGTCACCCTGCAGTTCCAGACCGAGATCCTGTCGGTCACCAGGACCGAGGCCGGCTTTGTGCTCGGTACCAGCAAGGGGGAGGTGAGCTGCCACTCTCTGGTGGTAGCCACTGGCGGCCTCTCCATGCCCAAGCTGGGCGCGACTCCCTATGGTTTCAAGCTGGCGGAGCAGTTTGGCCTCAATGTGTTGCCTACTCGCGCCGGTCTGGTGCCGTTTACCCTGCATCAAGCCGAGAAAGAGGCCTTTGCCGATCTGGCGGGCGTCAGCCTGCCGGTGGCGGTAACCGCCGAGGATGGCACCCGCTTCAAAGAGGCCATGCTGTTTACCCATCGCGGTCTCTCCGGCCCCGTCATACTGCAGATCTCCTCCTTCTGGTTGGCGGGGGAGAAGATCCATATCAACTTGCTGCCCGAGCTGGATATCCCTATGGCGCTCAAGGCATGGGCGCAGGCCCATCCTGCCCAGGAGTTGAAAACCGTGCTGGGTCGCGAGCTGCCCAAGCGTTTCGTCGACAAGCTGGTGGAGCTGGGTCAGCTCAATAGCAAACCGATGCGCCAGTACAACGAGCGAGAGCTGGAGGCCATCGCCACCCTGCTGGGGGATTGGCAGATACTGCCGAACGGCACCGAAGGTTATCGCACCGCCGAGGTGACCCTGGGCGGCGTGGATACCAACGAGCTCTCCTCCAAGACCATGGAGGTGCGCAAGGTGCCCGGTCTCTACTTCATCGGCGAGGTGGTAGACGTGACCGGCTGGCTCGGGGGCTATAACTTCCAGTGGGCCTGGTCTTCCGGCTGGGTGGCCGGCCAGTACTGCTGATCTGCGACGGCCCTGTTCCCGGCGGCAGGAAAATTGGTATAGAGTGGCAGTTCACTATTTTATCCGGCGGGGCTGCCTGCCTGTTCTTGTTTGCTGGCGAGGTGGGAGATGTTTGAGAGTCTGGGTGTCGTCAATGTCTTGACCTATCTGGTCGGTCTCTTTTTCATCATCATAGCGCCGGGCCCCAACTCCCTTTATGTGCTGCGCACCGGCGCGAGCCGTGGCGTAGGTCCCGGTTATCGGGCGGCGCTCGGCGTCTTCGTCGGTGATGCCATCCTGATCTTCTGCGCCTACCTGGGGGTGGCCTCTCTCATCCGTACCACGCCCCTGCTGTTTACTCTGGTGCGCTACCTCGGCGCCATCTACCTGCTCTATCTGGGGGTGAAGATACTGCACGCCAATTTTATCGCCAAGCGGGAAGGGCAGGAGTCGATGGTGGACCCGGACGAGCGTTACTTCTCCAAGGCGCTGACCCTGAGCCTCACCAATCCCAAGGCGATCCTGTTTTACGTCTCCTTCTTCGTGCAGTTCATCGATTTCAACTATGCCCACACCTGGCTCTCCTACCTGGTACTGGCGGGCATGCTGGAAGCCATGAGCTTCATCTATCTGACCCTGCTGATCTTCGGTGGCACCCTGATGGCCCGCTTCTTCCGCCAGCGACAAACCGCCGCCCGCCTCGGCAATGGCCTCATCGGCCTCTTCTTCATGGGATTTGCCGTCCGGTTGGCCACGTTGTCATCCTGATGGCCAGGGCATTGCCCAATCCCGGGCATCCGGTCGCGAACGGCTAGTCCGGCCAGCAATCCTTGCCTACCCGTACAAAACGGGACTGATGCACGATCAGCTTCTGATTGCCAGACTGGCTGATCTTGGGATTGCGATAGGTCTCGCCGGGTAGCAGATATTTGCTGTCTGCCATGCTGTCCGGCTGGTCACACCCTTGTTTCACCATGAACTCAAAGAAGCTGTTGCCGGTATTGGTGATGCTGCCTGCCGCCTGATCGAGACGATATTCGAACCGCTCCTGGCGGGGCCTCACCACCAGAATGGATTGCAGCGCTATGGTCATCTCGACCGAACTGCGCTTGCCTGCGTTATCGGATGTGCCGGCCTGCGCCACCGGAACCTCGGTGAAAACGACCCTGTAGTAGCGCTCCTGCCGATCGCCGGGCCCCTTGTAATAGAGTTTGACGTGCTGCCGCTGGTCCGGATGCAGCACAAACCGCTTGGGGGCGAACAGCAGTTCGCCAGGGGCCATGGGTAGAATGGCCTCGTCCGCTGTCGGACTGGTGATGCGATACGCCGCCAGCTCGTAGAGCTTGGGTGTGCTGGCGTTGTTGGTGACGGTGCGGGAGATGAACTCTTCATCGTGCTCCATGATGGCGGTCATGGGGCCTATGTCGATGGCCCATGCCTGGGGGCCGGCAAGCAGCAGAGCCGTCAGCAGAGTCAAACTGCGCGCCAGGTTTTTCATCATTGTCCTGAGATCCATGTTGATTGCTAACGCCAGCTGCCCTTGATGGTCAGGGTGCCGCTCTGGTGTACCTCACCCTCCCATGATTCCCCGCTCACCGTTTTCTGTGCTTGTCGACCTGTTAAATCAAACTCCAAATTTAATAGGTAGGAGCGAGTGATACCTGAACTGCCGTCTGGGTCTGTCCAGTGTATCTTCGGTTCGCTATCGCGGATGTTGAGCTCCCTGAGATTCACTGGTGTTTGGTCACATCCAATCGGGGTTTTTGATGCTTTGGCTGGTGATAAACCATTAAAATTCAAATAAGCTTCGATAGGGACTGCGCCTCTGTTACTTACTATATCGGTTGGATAGAAAGTACAAGTTCCTTGAAATGGTGTTCCCCTATCCTGGGCCAGAGTGACGTCCAATCTATCTGCAGATTCTGGTCCGCTTTCCACAATTTTATAAGGGAATGACAAAACATCCTTCCCTATCAGCCCCTTACGATAAGGAGTGGCAACCCCATCAGATGATGATATGGATACACTATATCTCCTGGGCTTTATATCAATTTGTAAAGAGCTATCTATGATGTAATCACCTAAGTCTGGCTGTATTGAGTTTTTAATGAAAAACTCCATTGTCTCTATGACTGGTCTGCCGCTATTTGTCTTTATATATTCTGAAAAATATTTTTTGGTGAGAAAAACAGATATGCTGCTGTTTCCTCTTAGATAAAACAAGTTAAGCCCTACTGGATTGTTAGTACCTACAAATGTAGCATTGTTGATATATAAAGCGGAGTCATAGGATTTAAGTTCAGGGTTGGGATACTTGCTTCTGACCCCTATTACGCCTTTGTTTTGTAACTGGCCACCATCAGCAAAGTGTTCCAGCCGATAGTCAAATATATGGCATAAGATCCCATTGGAATCACGTCCAGGTGTGACATGTGAATAAGGCTTGCAATTCGTTGAGCCTGGCATGACGGTAGGATTTCCTGCACTATCCACCATAATAGTATCTGTGCCAGTGACCGGTATTATCTTTAAATGTGCATACTTTATATTTGTTGCACGATGAATGCTCCAAGTGCCGGTTGACATGTCTTTGCAGCGTTGTCCTCGGCGTGCATCATAGGGTTCTGAAGTGACACACAGGTTCATCTTACGGTTGAGTTTTTCTCCAATTCGCATGGTTTTCAGGTAATTTAAAAAAGAGGGGCTGACTCTTGCGGCCGTTTCTTGAACACTCAAGTTCATCAGGCCATAAAATCCTTGCTCATCGACTACTTGTGGATGTTCAGGTGATTTACCGTCATTGGTGCAGTTGGCTGTTTTTATAGAGCAAGCCTGAGTAATATAGGGATGTGAGATAGGGCCTGTTTCCCACATATCAAGATTAAAACCTGATGGATTATGGGTTTTCATATCCGCACTTGTCTTTGCCAGTGTAAACTGAGTGATGCCCTTTTGTTCAGTCCAAGCGTTGGCGCCACCGAGTTGGTTCTCTAGAAATGGTTCGAAGTTAAGTATGTACACATGATCAGATTTATTATTCTCTATGTAAAGGAAAATTCGTTGTGGCAATAGTTTTTCAGCAAGGGGAGCCAGCCCCCAGCTTTTATGCTGTGTCATCAGGAGTGATACCATTAAAAATGGCAGGTACATCTTCATATTCATCATATTCTCGTAGTTAAATAGGTTTTTAAGCCGATACATGTGATGTCACCAAGCCAGGCCGCACCGCTATGGGGGGTGAGATCCAGCTCAGCCTCACAGAATGCGTTGCCGTGTTTAAAGCTCAATACCGGATTGGCCTTGTCCACATCCAGCGAAAATTCGCCTGTCTCATTGGTCACCGTGGTGCCGATGTGGTTGTCGATCCTGGCGTTGGCGATCACGCTGCCATCTTCGGCACGTATAATGCCAAAGACGGTGACCATCTCCTTGACCGAGCGGGTGGCATCCAGTTTGGCCACGTTGCCGGGGAACAGGGTGTAGCGCTGCTTGCCGGTGTTGATGTCATAGCTGTCCTTGGTCGTCTTGCTGTTGAGCAGTTCCACTTCGTACTCCTGAAAGGGGGAGAGGGCGACAAAGGTCTTGCTGCCTTCGAGCGAGTACTCCTGGCCATTGATCCTGGCGAGCATCTTGCCCTCCTTGCCAATGCCGGTATCGATCAGCAAGCCGGAACCGGATCGGTTCTGGCTGGAGGCCAGGATCTCATCCCCTGTGGTGATGACAGCACCACGTGCAATCAGGTTGCCGTTCACATCACCACCCTGACTGCGACCCAGGGTCAGGGTGCCGCCCGTCATGCGGTTTTCAAAACCCAGGCTGCCGGAGAGAGTCGGATTTCTGTTCTTGGCATCGTTGACGACTTTAGAACCGTTGAGTGTTGCCGTGTTGATGAAGCCTTCCATGCGTTTCTGATAGCTGAGGTTGGCCGTGGTCTGGCCCTGTTCGTTGCTGCTCATGCCCAGGCTGAACAGGTTGTCGAACGGGATCGAGTAGTCCAGGGTCAGGCTCTTGTTGTTGAACCCGCTCAGGGTCGCGCTGCTGCTCTGCAGGCTGGTGCGCAGCGACAACTGGCCATAGCGACCGGAATAGAGGCTCTGGTAATAGTCGATATAGCTGCGATCGCTCCCCTGCTCACGGTCGTGTGTGGTGTTGAACGAGAGGCCGCCCAGCCTGTCATGCCAGCCCCCCAGGTTGATGCTGATGCCGGCGGTATAAAGATCCAGGGCGGCCGTGGTCAACTTGTTGCCCGTGTCGAGTTTTTCCTGACTGAGCCAGAGCGAGACGTTGTCGTGTACTTGTGCCGTCACGCTGGACGAGATCCGCCAGGAGGCATCCGAGGCCAGCATGCCCTGCAGCTGGGTGCTGACCCTGTCGGTCAACTGCCAGCTGGCCTGGCTCTCGCTGACCAGGGCATCCTTGAAGCCATAACCGGTCAGGGTCAGGTTGGTGGTCTCGAAGGTACGTGCCAGCGACAGCCCCAGCAGGGGGGATCGGGCACCATCCTGACTGGCCTCCATCAGGCCGCCCCAGGATTGCCAGCCCCACTCCTGATCGAAGCCCAGGCTGTTGTTGAGTTTGGTGACGCGCTGATTACTGGATTCCGTCAGGCGGCCGTCGATATGGATCTCGACCGTGACGCTGTAGGAGCCGTGGGGGAAACGGCTGGTATCGATTCGGTGGTTGCCGATCGAGAAATTCTGCAGGCCGATCAGCTTGCCATCCCGATAGACCTGAACCTCACCCGCCGAGGGCATGAAGACCTGGATCGGGGTGGTGGATTCACTCTCGTTGATGGTACGTGAGTGGGCCTGATTGCCGTAAGAGAGTCCGTAGATCCGGCCTGCGTTCAGGGCGGATACGCCCCCCAGGGTCTGGAGGTCCCAGGTCGACACCATGCCGGTCGCAAAACGGCGATCCTCGATATCCCGCTCATACATGGCGCGATAGAGGGAGCCATTCTGGTTCGTTTCCCCCAGATTGTAGAGAGAACCATCAAGGTCCAGATGGTGTTCACTGTACCCCACCAGAGTGTTCAGCTGGGCGAAGTTGGTGCTGGTGCTGCCCGTCTGACGACTGTTGGCAAAGGAGTAGCCCAGGTTGTAGCGATTGACGCTGGTCAACGCCTCAACGGAAGGCGTCAGGCTGGTCTTGGCCACACTGACACGCTTTTCGCCAAAGGCGGCCTTGGTGACCTGTATGGTCAGCAGCATGGCGATCAGATCCAGCTGCAGGGTGGCGCTGCCGTTGATGACCAGCCGCCCGTCGCTGGAGAAGGTGCGCAGCTGATCCTGTTGCAGCAGCTCCACCAGCTCCTGGTGCAGGGCCACATCGCTCTGGCCCTGGTTGAAGTCCAGGTTGAGCAGATGCAGCGCGCCGTCCCGCAGGATCAGCGTGGCGTTGCCAACGGACTCTTCGGTGGTGGTGTCGAGCGCCAGCGCCTGATCCCGATACTGCAGCCTGACCGGTACGGCAATGCCCTCTGCTAGTGCGCTGGCAAAGCTGGCTGGAATGATGACATTGGCGATTTTGAGTGGTGCCGAGGCGCTGGCCGAGGCTGACATCATGATCAGCAATGAGGCTGGCAACAGGCAGGATTTTTTCAACATATCACGCACCATGGTTCCAAATTTCGGCAAAAAAACACCGGCATTCGACCGGGTGGTAGAGGCAGTAACAGAACAACAGCATTATTTGACGACGACGAATTCCTGACCCAGCCAGAGACCGATATGGCTCTTGGCATGCTGGATGTTGACCTTTTTAAAGTGGCGTTTTTTGCCCGGCAGGTCGTAATAGGTTTCTTTGCATTGCTCCTGGCTTTGTTTCAGGCAAGTGCCATACGCCACTGTGCGGTATGAGGCGTTTCCTTTATTGGTCAGGGTGTCGCCCTGCAGAAGGTAATCGAATTGCTGCTGGCGCGGTGTGACCACCAGGATGGTGCCTATCTGGGCTGAGGTGGTGGCGACCGCCTGGCGGCGTTCGTTGCGCTGGTCGTCCATCGACAGGGCGGTATCCAGCCAGCGGATGCGGTAGTAACGCTCCTTGCCATCCTGCGGGCCCTTGTAAAAGAAGCGCACGTTGTTCTTGGCGTTGGCAGGGAGCATCAGCCGGCTCGGCGACAGCATGAGTTCACCGTCCACTTCCATCGGCATCTCCTGTCCGCCCTCTTCCGGGGAGGAGATGCGTGTCACTGTGACAGTGACCAGTCTGGCCTGATCGCTGGCGTTCTCGATCTCTTTGGCGACTTCCTGGCTGCCCGCATCAATAAAGGTGGTCACCGAGCCGACGTTGATCGCCTGGCTGATTCCGGGAATAAACAGCATCCATACCCCCAGCATTTTCAGGTTCATGTGATCTCCTGTGAATACAAAGGGCCCCGCAGGGCCCCGAATACTATGCGTTGAGGCAATCAGGCCCAGCTGGCCACGAACTCGACGTTGACTTCGCCGTTCCACTGGCCGTCTGGCAGGGCATCAAAAGTGACCGCTTTGCCGTCGGCAGTGGCGCTTTCAATGTTGAAGTTGAAGGAGCCCTGCGCCGTGGCGCGTTGGGTGTCGACCATGAAACCCTTTGCTACGGGGGAGAGACTGCCGCCGTTAATGCCAGCTGCCGTATCGATCAGGGTGGTGTAGGCCGAGGTGCCTACCGGTGCGCCGCCCCATAACACGCCCACCTCGACGGTGGATTTGCCATCCAGGTGGTTCAGGGTGCCGTTCAGCTTCTTGGCTTTCAGGGTGAAGGAAGTCGCGCTGGCATCCCCCTTGATGGCGACATCGAACAGGCCGTCGACGGTGTTGAAAGCCTTGCTCCCTTCGGCGTATTGGAAGGAGAGGCTGGTGAGCGGAGTGACAACCAGATCAGAGGTGGTGTCTTTCTTGGCGGTCGCCTTCCACTTGGCGGTTGCGGAGGCGTCCATGGCAGCATGAGCAGCAGCAGTAAAGCCAAAACCTACAACTGTCAGCGCAATCAGCGATTTTTTAATTGATTTCATTGATGTTTCCTACCGAGTTCCCTAATGGGTGATGTTGAGTCACCCGTTTGATTCGCTGCACCCGAGGTGCATTCGTTCTTCATCCCCGGGGCATATTCGACCAGGGGGGCCGGGCCTCGCAACATAATGTTCCGTTACCCAGCTCATCTTTTCGCCGACCAAGATAACCGCAAGACCTGCTTGGATCGATCTAATGGTGTGTAGGAAACATCCTAAAAGGTAGTTGTTACGTACAACTTCAGATGCATGTATATCCCTGCGGCTCTGTTATGGGGCATTTAAAGTTATAGCTTTGATTTCTAAGCATTTTCATGCTTCATCTTATCAAGATGAATCGGGCGTCGGGGGAGCTGTCATGCATGGTGTTTGCGTAGGTGATGCGGTACAAATGAACCATAAGATTCAAAAGAATATATGCACATATAACTGATTGATAAATAGATATAAAACAAACCTGTCAAATGGTGTTTAGGTTGTTTTATCAGCGATTTACTTTAATTGTGTAACATATTATTAATGTCAAGGTGCAGTATGGTACAGATACTGCTTTTGCAGTTAGTATACGCTTAATAAAATGAATCAACGGTAGGTAGGCATATGGCAAAGGTATTGATAGTCGATGATCATCCCGCAATAAGAATGGCAGTGAATATGCTGCTTAAACAGGACGGGCACCATATTCTGGCAGAGGTTGATAATGGTGTTGATGCTATCTCGTCGGCTAGAATACATCAGCCTGATATTGTAATTCTCGATATTGGCATTCCCAGGCTGGATGGTATTGAAGTTATCAAAAGACTGAAGGACATGGATGCCAATATCAAGGTGGTTATTTTATCTGCACAATCCACTCATCATGTTATGGTGCGTTGCCTGCAGGCCGGGGCTGATGGATTCATGTCCAAGCTGGATGAGCTATCGCTATTGAGACGTGCGATCGTAAAAGTAGAGAAAGATCAGCTCTATTTTCCAAGAGATATTATCGCAGGCGCCAAAAATGCTCATTCGGTAGACAGGGAAGATCTATTGTCAGCGCTCTCTGATCGTGAAATGAGTGTGCTGCTGCAGATATGTCAGGGTCAAATAAATAAGCAGATAGCGAAAAGCATGCTGCTCAGTGAGAAGACGGTCAGCACCTACAAGACTCGCCTGATGCAAAAACTCAATGTAACCAACATGGTTGACTTGATTAGCCCCTGGCCAAGCGGCAAAAATTGATGTGAGCAAGATGAAATTACTCCTGATCTTGCTCGTCGGTCTCAGTTCGTTTCTTGCTTCTGCCAATGAGCTGGAGGATAGCCTGCTGCATGTCTATGCACGGGATGACAACGAGTATTTTGCTAAGCAAATACTTCCATTACATAACGATGACTTGGCATGGTTATACAATAAGAAGCAATTGATTTTAGGTGTACCAGAGCCAGATAATCCACCTATGGATATAACCATCAGGTCTGGTAATTATGAAGGGGTAACTGCTGATATTATTGGTATTCTCAGCAAGATATTAGGTGTCGATTTTTTAGTGAAGAAGTTACCTTCTCGATCTGCTGCAGTCGATGCACTTAAAAGGGGAGAAATAGACTTATTGAGTACATCAAATGTTTATGAGAAGGAGCAGGGATTATTACTGACAGATAAATATATTGATGATGAACCCGCGATATATAAAAACATAAACATTAAAGATAAAAACATACGGGTAGTGGCGGTTCCTGAATATTATCTACCTGCCGTTGACATAATGCGCTATCTACCTGATGTGAAAATCAAAGTGTATCCATCAAAATATAGTGCTGTATCAGCGGTTTCTTATGGTGACGCTGATGCTGTCATGATGGACTTGGTATCCGGTAACTTTTTAATAAATAACTATTATCAAGATACAATTCGCTTGTCGAAATTAATGTATTCAGACACTCAGGGGTTTGCATTTTCATTAAATAAAAGCAATCACCAGCTAAAAAAGATAATTGATATAGCTTTGCATGAGATTTTAGAGAAAAAACGGGATGAGATAGCCAAGCGTTGGAGTGGTGGTGGGCTTTCAATTAGTGCAGATAAAATCAGACTAACTAGTAGTGAATGGTCTTTTTTGAGTGAGCGACGAAAGTTAAAGATAGCTGTTAGTAGTGGTTTGCCTCCCCTTAGTTTCCTTGATGTAAATGGTACTTTGCATGGGGTGACAGCAGACCTTTTACAAGTTGTAAGGGTGAAGCTGGGGGTTGATATTGAGGTTATTCCCGTCGAAACACCTCAACGTTTGACACAGTTGCTGGAAAAAGGAAGGGTTGATGCTGCCATCATGGCCATCTCAGAGGAAGGTCGCCAACGTTACCGATTTAGCCGCGCCTTTATAATGGACCCTCTAGTGTATGCAGTCCATTTGAAGCAGAAAGATGCAACGCCGAGCGATTTACTTAAGGCTGACTCTGTGGCTGTGGTTAGGGATGCAGCCTTGCTGCAAGCGATCTCGAATGTATATGGAAAGCTGAATATAAAGTTATTTGATAAATCAGAGGATGCTCTGAGATGCGTTGCTATTGAGACTTGCAGTGTCGCAGTTCTTCCATTAAGAGTTGCCAAATATTTAATCAATAGCAAGTTTCCTGACCGTTTGACTATTAGAGGTGAATTATTTAATTCAATTCCCATTTCTGCAGCACTGGCAGTGCCTCGGGGTCAAACTGATCTGCTTAATATATTGGACAAGGTGATCGCAACCATACCGCCAGATGAGCTGGAAGGGCTTTCCAACCGCTGGCGAGTTAATGCTCGGCAAGAGGCTATTTCTTGGCGTGAGTTCATGGACGAGTTTGGCATCTTTATTTCGCTGATCCTGCTGTTGATCATCTGGGTCAGCCTATGGGGCCTATCTCTGCGTAAACAGATGCGCGAACGTCGGGTTGCCGAAGTGGCGCTGAGTGCCCAGCTCAAGTTCATTGAAGATCTGGTGGACGGCACGCCCCATCCCATCTACGCCAGAGACCAGGATGGACGGCTTATCCTCTGCAACAGCAGCTATGCGGCCTTTTTTGGTGAACCGAAAGCCGGCTTGCTGGGCTCAGGCCTGGCCGCTGATGGTGAGCGTTGGCCTTTTCTCGCCCCCCTGTTTGCCGATCTTGCCGCTGCCCGCGAGGAGCGACAGGCGCAGGAGGGGGATCATCGTCTGGTCATGGTGAACGAGGCTGTGGATGTCTATCACTGGGTCCAGCCCTATTACGATCTGGATGGCAAGGTGCAGGGGGGCATTGGCGGCTGGATCGATGTGAGCGAGCGCCTGCGCCTGCTGGATGATCTGGCGGTGGTCAGCCAGGAGGCGCAAGAGGCCAATCGCGCCAAATCGACGTTTCTGGCCACCATGAGTCACGAAATTCGTACCCCCATGAATGCCATCATTGGCCTGCTGGAGCTGACTCTGCGGCGAGATCGTCTGCATGAGGAGGATAAAGCCTCGCTCTCTATCGCCCATGGCTCGGCGACGGATCTGCTGACCCTGATCGGCGATATTCTGGATATCTCCAAGATAGAGTCGGGGCGGCTCGAGCTGGTCCCCGAACCCCATGACATAGCGGCCTTGACCGAGTCTGTTGTTACCGTGTTCAACGCCCTGGCCAGACAGAAAAATCTGCAACTGGAACTGGTCATCGGAGCGACCCATTGGGTGCAGGTAGACGGCCTCTGTTACAAACAGATCCTGTCCAACCTGATCAGCAATGCCATCAAATACACTGAGCTGGGTTCGGTACGGGTCGAGCTGCAGCTATGGAGCAGTGACGGCTGGTGTACCTTGCAGCTGGTGGTCAGGGATACCGGAATAGGGATAGCCCCGGCGGAACTGGCGAGGCTGTTTCAGCCCTTCAGCCAGGCCAGCCAACCCAAGCACATCCAGCAATCCGGTACCGGCCTTGGCCTGATGATCTCTCGTTCCCTCTGTGAGTCAATGGGAGGATCCCTGGTGCTGGAGAGCGAGTTGGGTCGTGGCACCCGGGTGTGCGTCGAAATGAAACTGCCCCTTGCCATGGCCGTGGAGAAATCCCTGTCAGTCGAACTCGACTCAGTGATGGCGCGCGGTGGTGGGCTGCGAGTGATGATAGTGGATGATCATCCCACCAATCGGCTGCTTATCAGTCAGCAACTGGCCTATCTGGGGCAGGAGGCCATGGCGGCCGAGTCGGGTGAGCAGGCGCTGGCGCTCTTCGCCGAATACCCCTTCGATGTCGTCATCACCGACTTCAACATGCCCGGCATGAACGGGTTCGAGCTGACCCGCCAGTGCCGTGCGCGGGAACACCTCAATGGCAGACACCGTTGTGTGATCCTGGGCCTGACGGCCGATGCACGCCAGGAGCAGGTGAACGAGGGTCATGCGGCCGGCATGGATGATTGCCTGTTCAAGCCGGTAGGGCTGGAGGCGCTCGATCATTGCCTGCGTCGGAATATGCAGCGTGAGAAACAAGCCGATATCGCTGCTTGCATGCAGGAGATCAGGCAGTGCCTCGGGCCGCTGACCGGCCAGCAGTCAGCCCTGATGTTGCCTCTGCTGGCTGAATTTGTTCGTGCCAGTGATGACGACCTGCAGGCGTTGCAACAGGCGGCGACTGCCGGGGAGCTGGCCCGCTTTCTGGATTATGTTCATCGTCTGAAAGGCGGAGCCAGGATCATGGGGGCGATGCAGCTGGTCGCCACCTGCAGCGAGATAGAGTCCGGGGAACTGAACGCACAAACCCTGCCCATGGCGTTGCAGCGCCTGCAACGTGTCTATCACATTGCCAGGCTGGCCATAGTGCGGCTGCAGCGCGCAGAACCTGGATGAGAATGAAGGCATGGTGACATGCCTTCATGACTGCTCAACCGTGCCAATACACCATCAACTCATAGGCGGCCTCACCTGTCTGGTGGGGCCAGCTCGACGGTGCCTGATAACTGAGGTAATAGCGGGTGGCTTGTGCGAGGGTCAGAGGATGTGTGGAGGGGATCCGTTGACCATTGAGCGTGAGACTGATGGGAGTGTCGGCCTGTTGTGTCAGGGTGCCATACAGTTTGCGAGCTTGCAGTTGATAGGTGGTATTGAAATCCGGGCTGCTGATATTGGCCGCCTGGGTGTGAATGGGATATTGCGTCTGGTTTGAATTGACGGGTTGGAGGCCAGGATGGGTGAGCGCTATTTCCATCCTGGTATCTTTACTGGCGGTGGCGGGCCAGTTGAGCTGATTGGTTTGTGTGCTGGCCTGAGCTGCTATCGTGCAGCAACCAGCCAGTAGTGCCACCAGAACTCCTTTCTGAGACATATGGTTATCTCCTGGATATCGAGGTTACCCCGCTGCCGGGGGTCACTCATCTATCGACCCGTCAGCAGCAAAGCTTAATCTGGAACCCATTATTCGAAATGAGCTGACAAGGGATACGGGGTATGATCCCGTGCCTTGTGCTCCCTTTATTCATAGATATGGAATCCCTGCTTTGCTCGAAAATCAGATGATGTTGTTGGCGGTGTTTGAACGGGCGGCGCTGATGCTGATGACCCTGTTCTTTCTTACCCGTACAAGGCCGTTTCAGCGGCTGTTTCAGAAGCGGGATCACACCCCGGCCGAGCTGGTGCTGGTCGCCTCCATCTTCGGCCTGTTCGCCGTGTTCAGTACCTACACCGGCATTCCGGTGGAGGGAGCGCTGATCAACGTGCGGATCATCGCCATCATCTCGGGAGGCATATTGTTCGGTCCCTGGGTCGGCATTCCGGCCGGGGTCATCTCGGGCCTGCACCGCTACCTCATCGACATGGATGGCCACACCTCGATCCCCTGTCTCATTGCCAGCATCATCGCCGGTCTGCTCGCCACCTGGTTGCACCTGCGCTGCCGCAAGTCGCGACTCTGGCTCTACGGCATACTGGCGGGCATGTTGTGCGAGGGGCTGACCATGTTGCTGATCTGGCTGTTGACCGAACCCCATGAGGTGGGGGTGGAGATCGTCAGCCACATCGCCTATCCGATGATCGCCGGGGCGCTCTGTATCGGCCTCATCATCAAGCTGGTGCAGGATCTGGATGACGAGAAGGAGCTGATTGCCGCCAAGCAGGCCAAGCTGGCCCTCGACATCGCCAACAAGACGCTGCCCTTCTTCCAGAAGGTCGATCGCCACTCCCTCGGCCAGGTGTGCGGCGTCATCTGCAACGAGATCCATGCCGATGCGGTGGCCATCACAGATACCCGCGACGTGCTGGCCTACGTGGGGGTGGGCAAGGATTACTACGAGCTGGACGAGCACCACGCCATCAGCGACATGACCCAGCGGGCCGTGTTGCTGGACCAGATCATCATCAACAACGATCTGCGCCAGTATCATTTGTCAGATTTTCACTCTGTCATCATCATTCCGCTGCGGGAAAACGGCGCCGTCAGCGGCACCCTCAAGATCTACTATCGCCGCACCCACAGCATTACCAGTTCTCTGCGAGAGATGGCGGTGGGCCTCTCCCAGCTCATCTCCACCCAGATGGAGGTGTCGCGCATCGAGCAGTTGAAAGAGATGACCCGCAAGGCGGAGTTCACCGCCCTGCAGAGCAAGATCAACCCGCACTTCCTGTTCAATGCCCTCAACGCCATTTCATCCTTGATCCGCATTCGCCCCCAGCAGGCGCGCCAGCTCATTGCCAATCTGGCGGACTATCTGCGCTACAACCTCAACAAGGGGGACGAGCTCATCGACATTCAGGAGGAGCTGCAGCAGGTGCGCGATTACATCGCCATCGAGCAAGCCCGCTTTGGTGACAAACTGGAGGTGGTGTTCGAGGTGGACGACGTCCACATCCAGGTGCCGAGCCTGCTGTTGCAGCCGCTGGTGGAAAACGCCATCCTGCACGGCATCCAGCCCCGCAGTGCGCCGGGCCGGGTCACCATCGAGGTGAAGCAGCTGGCGGGGGGGATTCGGGTGGCTGTACGCGATACAGGTTACGGCATCAGTCAGGCGGTGATCGATGGCGTGGCCGCCGGTCGGGTGGAAAGCCGCAGCATAGGGCTGATGAACGTTCATCAGCGGGTCAAGCTGTTGTACGGTGACGGCCTGCAGCTAAGGCGGCTGGAACCGGGTACCGAAGTCTGTTTCTATCTGCCGGATCAGGAGGCGATGCCATGTTGAAAGCCATTATTGTCGAAGATGAATATCTGGCCCGGGAGGAGTTGGCCTATCTGGTGGGCCAGCATAGCCAGATTGAGATAGTGGCGAGTTTCGAGGACGGGCTGGAGGCGTTCAAATACCTGCAGGATCACGAGGTGGACGTGGTGTTTCTGGATATCCAGATCCCCTCCATCGACGGCCTGCTGCTGGCCAAGAACCTGCACAAGTCGAGCCATCCGCCCCACATCGTCTTCGTCACCGCCTACAAGGAGTTCGCGGTGGAGGCGTTCGAGCTGGAGGCGTTCGATTACATCCTCAAACCCTACAACGAGCCGCGCATCATCAATCTGCTGCAAAAGCTCGAGCTGGCGGGCAAGTCTCAACCGGTGCCGGGTGTCGAGGGGAGCAGCCCGCAGAATCGCACCGTCAATCTGGTGAAGGGGGAGCGCATCATAGTCACCCCCTGCGAGCAGATTTACTACGCGGAAGCGGACGAAAAGCTGACCTATGTCTATACCCGCACCGATCGCTACGTGATGAACATGACCATCAGCGAGTTTGTCAGCCGGCTGCCTGCGGAGGGCTTCTTCCGTTGCCACCGATCCTACTGCGTCAACATCAACAAGATCCGCGAGATAGTGCCCTGGTTCAACAGTACCTATCTCATCCGGCTCCATGATCTGCCGTTCGAGGTGCCGGTCAGTCGCAGCAACATCAAGGCGTTCCGTCAGCTGATGCGGCTCTGATTGTCATTCATTCCTGCCGATCTGCATTTCATGCCTTAATCGGCTGGCACGAGCTGCGTCTTGCCTATAGTGGCCTCAATTTCCTTAAGGCCATCGACCGAGACGCATCATGACCAAAGAGATGAACCGCACCCGGTACCTCACCCTGATAGGTACCATCATTACCCAGTTTGCGCTGGGTTCCGTCTACACCTGGAGCCTGTTCAACGCCCAGCTCTCCGACAAGCTGGACGAGCCGGTCAGCCAGGTGGCGTTTGCCTTTGGTCTGCTCAGCCTGTCGTTGGCGGTCGCCTCTTCCATGGCGGGCAAGTTGCAGGAGCGGTTCGGGGTGCGCAATGTCACCCTGGGGGCCGGCGTGCTGCTTGGCATCGGCTTCTTCCTCACCGCCCACGCCAGCAATCTGGCCATGCTCTACCTCTGCGCCGGTATTCTGGTGGGGTTTGCCGACGGTACCGGCTACCTGATGACGCTCTCCAACTGCGTAAAGTGGTTCCCGGAGCGAAAGGGGTTCATCTCCGCCTGCTCCATCGGCGCCTATGGCCTGGGCAGCCTCGGCTTCAAGTACATCAACCTGCTGCTGCTCTCCAACAACGGCCTGGAAGCGACCTTCCAGCTGTGGGGGCTGATCGCCATGTCCATGGTGCTGGTTGGCGGCATGCTGATGAAGGATGCACCCAAGCAGGCCGCTTCGGCGCAGCAGACCGAGAGCCGTGATTTCACCCTGGCCGAGGCGATGCGCAAGCCGCAGTACTGGATGCTGGCGCTGATGTTCCTCACCGCCTGCATGAGCGGCCTCTACGTCATCGGCGTGGCCAAGGATATCGGCGAGAACATGGTGGGTCTGTCGACTGCGGTGGCTGCCAATGCGGTCGCGGTGATCGCCATGGCCAACCTGGGTGGTCGACTGGTGCTGGGCATTCTGTCCGACAAGATGTCCCGCATCCGGGTCATCACCATAGCCCAGCTGATCACCCTCGGTGGCATGGGATTGCTGCTGTTCGTGCCGCTCAATGCCAATCTCTTCTTCGTGGCGGTGGCCTGCGTGGCCTTCAGCTTCGGCGGCACCATTACAGTCTACCCCTCCCTGGTGAGCGACTTCTTCGGTCTCAACAACCTGACCAAGAACTATGGCGTCATCTATCTGGGCTTTGGTCTGGGCAGCATCATAGGCTCCATCGTGGCCTCCCTGTTCGGCGGCTTTATGGCGACCTTCAACCTGATCCTGGTGCTGATGGTGGTGGCCCTGGTGCTCTCCCTGACCATCCGCTTGCCGGCGCCTGTCGTGGTATCCGCCGACAGGGCCTGATCCCTCATTCCATTGTGATGACATCATGAAAAAGAAGACCCGGGCTTGGCCCGGGTCTTTGCATTCAAGGGAGTGCAGCTCAGCGTGGGGGCAGCCCCAGCAGGCTGCGTACATGGCGGCTAGTATCCTCCACCGTGGGCCAGTCACGGCCTGTGATGGTGACATGACCCATCTTGCGGCCGGGGCGAGCCTCGCCCTTGCCATAGAGATGCAGGTGCACTCCGGGCAGGGCCAGCCCCCCTGCCCAGTCTGGTGTGCCCCCGTGCCAGAGATCCCCGAGCAGATTGATCAGGATGGCGGGTCGCACCTCGGCTTTTGCCGGCAGCGGCAGATCGCACAGGGCGCGCACCTGCAACTCGAACTGGCTGCACTCGGCATTGTCGAGGCTGGGGTGACCCGAGTTGTGGGGGCGGGGCGCCATCTCGTTGACCAACAGCCGACCTTCCACCAGAAAAAACTCCACCGTCAGCACGCCGACGTAGTCGAGCGCCGCGATCAGCCGCTCGGCGATGTCTTTCGCCTCAGCCTCCAGCGCAGGGACATTTGCCGGGGAGCGGGTTTGATCGAGAATGCCGCCACTGTGCCAGTTCTGCACCAGAGGCAGGGCGCTGATGGCACCGCTCGGGCTGCGGGCCAGGGTGAGGGCAAACTCCCCTTCCAGCGGCAGGCGTTTTTCCAGTACGCAAGGTACGCCGCTGGCGGTCAGCGCGCTTGCCAGCTCATCCAGATTGCCGACCTGCCACTGGCCCTTGCCGTCGTACCCCTCGCGGGCGGTCTTGAGGATGGCGGGGAACAGCTCCGCACCCAGAGGGGGGAGTGGCTCATCCGGCAGCAGAGTCAGGTAGGGAGCCACAGGCACACAGGCACGGGTCAGAAAGGCTTTTTCCTCCCGTCGATCCTGACAGATCCTGACCGGGCTGGCCGTCGGGCGTACCGGTAACTGCTGTTCCAGCAGCGCCAGAGAGGGGGCCGGTACGTTCTCGAACTCGCAGGTGACTGCGGCGCAGCGGCTGGCCAGATCGTGCAGGGCTGCCTGGTCGTCATAGGGGGCGACAATATGGTGATCGGCTGCGGCGCCAGCGATGCTGGCTGGGTCGGGATCCAGCACCACCACCTTGTAGCCGAGGCGGTGGGCGGCCATCACGAAGTAGCGGCCAAGCTGGCCGCCGCCGAGCATGCCCAGGGTGGCGGGTGGCAGTATCATGCCGGGTCCTCCAGTTGCAGAGCCAGCACCCGGTCACGCTCGTTGGCGCGGAAGTCGTCGAGCTGTTGCTGGTAGCGGGGGGCCTCGCCATCTTGGGTGACCGACAGTAATGAGACCGCGAACAGGGCGGCGTTGGCGGCCCCCGCCTCGCCGATGGCGAAGGTGGCGACCGGCACCCCCTTGGGCATCTGCACTATGGAGAGCAGGGAGTCCATCCCCTTGAGGTGGCGCGAGGGGATGGGCACCCCCAGCACGGGCACAGTGGTCTTGGCGGCGACCATGCCCGGCAGGTGTGCGGCGCCGCCGGCCCCGGCGATGATGGCCCGCAGGCCGCGATCGCGGGCGCTGGCGGCATACTCGAACAGCAGGTCCGGGGTGCGGTGGGCCGAGACCACCCGCGCTTCGTAGGGCACGCCGTGTTCCTTGAGGATGCGGGCTGCCGCCTGCAGCACGGGCCAGTCGGAGTCGGAGCCCATTACCAGGCCGATCAGGGGAGGGGTGTTCATTTTTCTGGTTCCTTGCTGTTAAACGTTTGCTTTCGTTAGACAAAAAGAGCCGGCAAGCCGGCTCAGAATTTTTCGGGTCGCACGATTTCGACCGGTTGCAGAAAGGCGATCATGGCGTAGTCGGGGTAGTAGCGACTCTGCAGGTGGGCGAGTAGTCGTTCCGCCTGCTCGCGGCTGCAAATCGCCTCCAGCCTGATGTTGCCGCTCTCGCTCCAGCTGGCGTTGCGCTCGCCGTGATCGCCTCGTCCGCGTGCATCCGTGATGGTGTAGCCCCGCAGCCCTTCCCGGGTCAGGGTGCGCAGCAGGGTGGGTTCCAGATTGGCTTCCGTGATGACGGTCAGCAGGGTACGGGTTTCGGTCTGCATGATGGCTACTCCGTGAAGTGGCGGGCCCAGCTGTGGTAGAGCGGGATCCCCAGCATGATGTTGAAGGGGAAGGTGACGCCCAGCACGGCGCTGAGGGACAACCCCGGGTTGGCCTGGGGCACGGCGATGCGCAAGGTCGCTGGCACGGCAATATAGGAGGCGCTGGCCGCCAGGGTGGCCAGCAGGGTGAGTCCGCCAAGGGAGAGCTCCATCAGCTTGCCGACCGTCAACCCCAGTCCTGCCGAGGCGAGCGGCATCAGCAGGGCGAAGCCGAGCAGAAACAGGCCATGGCGGCGCAGATCCTGGCACTGGCGTGCCACTATCAAACCCATCTCAAGCAGGAAGAGGGCGAGCGCCCCTTTGAACAGATCCACAAAAAGGGGTTTGAGGGGGGCTATGCCTTGCGGCCCTGCCAGATAGCCGATGGCCATGCCACCGAGTAGCAGGGTCACCCCCTTGCCGAGGAAAGTTTCATGGGCCAGCATGCGCCAGCGGGTCTGGCGGCTCACCCCGCGCGCCAGCATTATGCCCACCAGGATGGCCGGGATCTCCATCACAGCCAGGAAGATGGAGAGCTGGGATTCGAAGCTGATGCCGCGCTCGGTGAGCCAGTTTACCCCGACTGCGAAGGTCGCCACGCTGACCGAGCCGTAGTGGGCTGCGGTGGCGGCTGCATCGATCCGGTTCATCTTGATGCGCAACAGGGCAAAGCCTGCCAGGGTTTGCACCACACCGAGCAGTATCACTAGGGCGAGTTGTGGCAGCAGTGGCAACAAGGATTGCTGGGCCAGGCCGATACCGCCTTTGAGGCCGATGGCCAGCAGCAGGAAGAGGGAGAGGGTGTCATAGAGTGCGGGGGGCAACTTGAGCTCGGATCGCACCAGACCGGCCAGCAGGCCAAACAGGAAAAAGAGTACAACAACATCCAGCATGAGGGGTCGCAGGAGGCAATTCACAGGGTGCTTGCATGCTAGAGTGCATGATGCTTCGATAAAATCAGATTTTGATTGATGATTGTTCGGCAAAAACTGATAGGAACCCGGATGCTCAACTACAAACAACTCTATTACTTTTGGCATGTGGCGCGCAGCGGCAGCGTGACACGGGCCGCCGAACAGCTTCATCTCACTCCGCAAACCATCAGTGGTCAGGTCGCGGAGCTGGAGCTGTCTCTCGGGGTGGCGCTGTTCAGCCGGGAGGGGAGGCGGCTCGTCTTGACGGCTGCGGGGCGCCAGGCACTTGAGCAGGCCGGCGCCATCTTTTCGCTGGGGGCAGAGCTGGAATACACACTGCGCCACGCCAGCCAGGAGCTGACCATGCAGGTGGGGATTGCCGACTCGGTGCCCCGCACTCTGGCGTTTGAGCTGCTGGCACCGGCCATGGCGCTGGCGACGCCGGTGCGGCTGATCTGCCATGAAGAGCGGGCCGAGCAGCTATTCAGCGAGCTGGCCAGACACAAGCTGGATATGGTGCTGATCGATCGCCCACTGCCACCAGATAGTGGCGTACGTGGCTACAACCATGAACTGGGACGCAGCCCGCTGGCACTGTTTGCAAGTCCGTCGCTGGCGGCTCGTGCCCGCTCGGGGTTTCCCGCCTCTTTGGAAGGGCTGCCGCTGCTTATCCCCGGCGAGAAGTCGGCGACCCATGATCGGCTGCTGGCCTGGTATCGCCAGCAGGGCATACATCCCCATCTGGTCGGCCAGTTTGACGACTCGACCCTGATGAAGTCGTTCGGCAAGGCGGGCATGGGGATCTTTCCCGCCCCCCTTGCGATGCGTGACGAGATTGAGCGCCTCTATGGTGTCGAGCGGATTGCCACCTTGCCCGAGGTCACGCTCTCCTATTATCTGGTCTCTGCTGGCCGTCACCTCTCCCATCCCGGTGTACAGGCGGTGATGGAGGGAGCCAGGCAGCGGCTGGTGGAGCTGGAAAAGCAGAAATAGAAATCTGGATGGCTATACATCCAATCTGGCTCTGCCTATAATCCCCTCCGCTTTGGCGCATCATGCTTAATAGGGAATCCGGTGAAAATCCGGAGCTGGCGCGCAGCGGTAAGGGGGAACGAAGCGACATCAGGGCACTGCCGTCAGGTGGGAAGCCGTCGCCGTAGGCCATCAGCCCCCCAGCCCGAAGACCTGCCAAAGTTCGTATTTCGGGCCGAGAGAAACCGGCCACGAAGTAGATGCTTACGCGAACTTAAGGATCTCTCATGTCCAAGAAATTATTGGTGGCTGCCCTGTTGCCAACGGCGGCCTTCGCCCAGACGACCATCCCCGTCAATCCTACCCTGGTGATCACCGCCAATCGGGTGGAACAACCCATCAGCTCGGTACTGGCACCCGTTGTGGTGATCGACCGCGCCGAGATCGAATCCCGTCAGGTGCAGAGCCTGCCAGCGCTGTTGAAGACGTTGCCGGGTGTGCAGATCACCACGCTAGGTGGGCGAGGGCACATGAGCAGCCTGTTCATCCGCGGTACCAACTCCAACCATTCGCTGGTGCTGATGAATGGGCGCCCCATCGCCGCCATGGTGGCCGGCACACCAGACCTCAGCCAGATCCCGCTGGGCAATATCGAGCGCATCGAGTACATCCGGGGTCCGCGCGCTGCTGTCTATGGCGCAGATGCCATCGGTGGCGTCATCAACCTCATCACCAAAACTTCCGCCAAGAATGGCAGCGAGACCCATCTTAAGGGTGGTGTGGGCAGCAATGGTTACGGCCAGGGTCAGGTGCGTACCGTGCAGGCCCTGGGTCAGCAGACCGACATGAATATGATGATCGGCTACGAGCGTACCGATGGTTTCGATGTGGTGGCCAATGCCCAGCAGCCGGATCGGGATGGCTTCGACAGTCTGAACGGCCAGTTCGGGTTGAATCATGCGTTCAGTGATGCCTGGAGTGGGGACTTCAACGCCCAGGGTTATGACAACCAGACCGAGATGGATGATGCCTATCAGTCGGCTGACCAGAGCCGGGTACAGGCCTTCCAGTATGATGGCGGTCTCAAGTTCCAGAGCGAGACGCTGACCAGCCGGCTTGAGGCCAGCTATGGCGAGAACAAGCTGAAGAGCTGGCTGGAGAGCAAGGGGGAATCCAGCGCCCAGCCGATCCACACCGGCTTGACCCGTTTCTCCTGGATCAACAGCTGGAGCGGCGTCGAGGGACTCAACCTGACTGGTGGTGCCGACTGGCAGCAGGAGCAGTTGAAATCCGACTCGCGCAGCTCTGGTCAGGCGTTCAATGCCCCCGACCGAGACAACACAGGTCTGTTTGCGGTGGGCAGCTACCGCTGGCAGGCCCTGCTGTGGGAGCTCTCTGGCCGTACCGATGACAACAAGCAGTATGGCCGTCACAACACCTGGTCTGCCGCCAGCGGGCTGGACATAGATAACAACCACAATGTACGGCTCAGTTATGGCACCGGCTTCAAGGCGCCGACCTTCCTCGACCTCTACTATCCCGGTTATGAGAATCCGGATTTGAAGCCGGAAGAGAGCAAGAACCTGGAGCTGGGCTTTGCGGGTCGTTATACCGGTTGGGACTGGTCGCTCAACCTCTATCGCAACAAGATCAAGAACCTGATTGCCTGTCAGAGTGCGTTCTCCACCTGCAAGCCGGACAACACGGATGCCGAGATCCGCGGCGTGGAAGTGGCGCTGGGTCTGGAAACCGGACCGCTCCATCACGACGTCAGCTTCGATTACACCCGGGCCGAAGACAAGAACGATGGAGATCAGCAACTGCTGCGCCGCGCCAAGCAGAAAGCCAGCTGGCTGACCCAGGTGCAGCTGGGCCCGGTCGATCTCTCCACCGAGCTGCTCTATGTGGGCAAGCGGGATGACAAGAACTTCAGCAGCTTCCCTGCAGAGCGGGTGGAACTGGGTTCCTACACCCTGATCAATCTGGGGGCCAGCTATGGGGTAACGCCTCAGTTCACGCTGGGTGGCCGCATCGACAATCTGTTTGATCGCGACTATGCCCCGGCCTATGGCTATGCATCGGCGGGTACCGAGTTCAAGCTGACGGCGGACTACCGTCTCTGATCGCCAGCGCTGCTATATATAGAAGAGAAAAAGCGAGGCCCTGCCATTGGCAGGGCCTTTTCTATTGGCGGCAGGCGGGAGTATGATCGCTGCCTTGCACCAAAGGGGGAGGTCAGGTGGCCAATATTCTAGTGTTCGACTCCGGCATGGGTGGCTTGACCATCTATCGCGAGATCCGCCGTGCGCTGCCGGCACACAACTACTTCTATTGTTTTGACAATGCCAACTTCCCCTATGGTGAGCTGAGCGAGTCAGCGTTGATTGCTACCTGCACCCGTCTGGTCAGTCACATGGTGGCCGAGCATGCCATCGATCTGGTGGTGATTGCCTGCAATACGGCCAGCACCATAGCCCTGCCATCCTTGCGGGCCGCCCTGACCATTCCAGTTGTCGGCGTGGTGCCTGCCATCAAACCGGCTGCAGCCCTGACCCGCAATGGGTGTATCGGGCTGCTGGCGACCCCGGGTACCGTCAGCCGTGAATATACTCATCACCTCATTACCCAGTTTGCCCCGGGCAAGCGGGTGTTGCTCAAGGGCGCGACTGAACTGGTGATCGAAGCCGAGCACAAGCTGGCGGGACGGCCGGTAAACATGGCGCTGTTGCAGGAGGTGCTGACGGGCTGGATGGAAGGAGAGGAAAGGCCGGATACATTGGTGCTGGGTTGCACCCACTTCCCGCTGCTCAATGACGAGATCCGGCAATTGATGCCAGGATGTCAGCTGGTGGATTCAGGGAGCGCTGTGGCAAGACGGGTGGCACATCTATTGGCTACCGTGGCTGAGCAGCCTTCGCAAGCCGTGGTGCAGGCCAGGGCATATTGCACCCGACTGGATGCACAAGCCCAAAAATTGACAGCCCCCTTGCAAGCTTGGGGGCTGTCATCACTCGAAGAGGTGCGGTACTAACTCGTGACCGCCAGGGGATCAGGCATCGACTTCGCTGCCTTCTCTCTCATCTTTATCCCGCTTGTCGTTGGCTTCACGTACCTTGAGGGTACGCTGCTGATACTCCTTGTCATTGAGCACGGCGATGGCCTTGGCGGCATCGGCGGCTGGCATCTCCACAAAACCAAACCCTCTGCGTTTGCCGGTGGCCTTGTCCTTCATCAGACGGACAGAGATCACCTGTCCCTGTTCGGCAAACAGTTCACGCACGGCAATCTCGTTGGCGCGATACGGCAGGTTGCCTACATATAAGGTGCAAGTCTCTTGACCGGAGGCCAGCTCGCCTGCGGCGGCTGGTGTCCGCTTAAGGAACAGCGGCACGATGAAACCACCGATGGCCAGACCCACAGCAAAAATCACTTCGGCTTTCAAAGAAAACTGCAGAGCCTGGGCAACCAGATAACCAACCAGCGCCAATACCAGGGCAAGGATGGCCGCCTGCACATAAACGGGAAACTTGGATAAATTCATCTTTAAAGACCTTTTGTAAATGAAAGCAAAAAAGGTGCAACACTCTATTCACCTCCATGGTAACCAGCTTTCCAGCCGGGCGCTACCATGGACCACTTGGGACACATTATCCGTTCCAGTATGGCATCCCTTAATGGGGGAAGACCCACTTAAATGATGATAAAACAGGACTGAAATCATCGGCTTGTGGATAACACTGTATATATACACTGAGTAAGCTGTTTCTAATTGGATATTTTGAAGTTTCCGTGACTTTCTTCAAAAAAAGTCTTGTCATCCCGAAGTCGCTCCCTATAATGCGCCCCTACCAGCACGGCAGAACACGCCGGACTGATGAGCCAGCTTACTTGTGAAGTAGGCGCCGAAAGAAAAGCGAAAACAACCGCTTGACTTTCGAAGTGAGGAGCGTAATATGCGCCTCCTCAACGCGACAAGCGTGACGCTCTTTAACAATTTGAATCAAGCAATCTGTGTGGGCACTCACAGCATCGAACATCAAACAATTTTGTTGATTTTCAATGT